>JBAXCC010000432.1:0-2872 GCA_037141675.1 bacterium
ACTTCTTAAATTGAGCGTTAAAAGTTAAACGTTGGGCGTTGAGAGTTTGACCTGTCCATTTTTTTATCCTAACCGAAATTAGTCACTGTATGGGGAGAGTTCTTGTATGCGTTATTCACTCTTTTGTTTATTTGCCGTGTCCATTTCAACAGCTCTCTATGCCCAGCAGCCTGCGGCGAATCCTTATGGCGTCTGTGCACACCTGCCAAGGGGTGGCGAGTTTAAGACGCATCAGGAGGAGCTGAAACTGATACGTGAAGCCGGACTGGGTTGGGTTCGAGCGGATTTTGACTGGAGTGGCGTTCAGCGTGAAGCAAATGGTCCCTGGGCCTTTGACCACCTCGACACCGTGATCGGCAATGCTGAGGCAAAGGGTATCCAGATGCTGCCCATCCTGGACTACAACGTCTCCTTTGCCAATCCCGCGTTCAAGCATCTCGACCTGTGGGAAAAATATGTGCGAACCACGGTGACGCGCTATCAACATCGTTTGCCAGTCTGGGAAATCTGGAATGAACAGAATCTCGAAGGCTTCTGGAAAAATGCCAACGCGGAAGACTATTTTGTCCTACTCAAGAAGAGTTATGAAACCATCAAGACCGTCAATCCCAAACTCACCGTGGCTGTAGGCGGCTTTGCCGGCGTTCCGATGCCTTTTATCGAGAAGCTCTATCAGTGCGGGGGCGCCCCCTATTTCGACATCATGAATGTCCATCCCTACAGCCACCCTGCCGTGCCGGAGACCAGGCTGGAGGCGCAACTGACCGAGCTGAAGGCGCTGATGAAAAAATATGGCGATGAAAAGAAGCCCATCTGGATCACAGAGATCGGCTGGCCCACTCAGAAAAATCGCGTGGAAGCACCCGGCATACTCAAAGCCGGCCTGCAGGTTGTCAATCCTGACCGGGAAGAACCGTGGCGCATAGTTGTCATTGATGACCCCTCTTATTCCGAGACCTCCGCGCCAGCCGATGACCTGCTGAAGGATGAATGTCCAGCCAATGCTCACATACAACGGTTAACCCTTGATGCGCTCTTTGCCGCACTGGAATCCTCCAGCGTGGATGCCGTTGTATTGCCGTTTGATGAGCATTTTCCCGAGGACGGATTTGACAAGCTCCTTGCGTTTGTCCGCAAAGGCGGCGTCCTCATCGAGTATGGTGGCATGCCGATCTGGGACCCCATGAAGCGCCAGGCCGACGGCACGTGGAAAAAATCAAAGGCGTATGGCGAATCGTTCCGTGACCAGCTCCGCATCGGTGTTGAAGCCTGGTGGTATAAGAAAGGTGTCATCCCTGAAAAGATGCAAGTCTCATACGTCGGACCTGCGCAAGCCTTGCCCTCCTCAAAAAAGAGTGTTGAGGCCGAACGTTTCTTGAAACCCCACAACTTTAAAGAGGGCGACCGCTTCATCCCTCTTCTCGCCGGAACACATAACAGCTACACCGGAACCGCAGCCGCGGTCTACGCATTTAACAGCGATCTCAAGGGCGCGGTGATCGTCTCTGCCTTGTTTGAACGTGGACAGCGCGGCAACAGCGAGGCCAAGCAGGCCAAGATGATTCCGCGCGCCAATCTCATTGCGTTCCAGTGCGGCGTGGAACGCATTTTCTGGTATGAGTTCCAGGCACCCGAAGTAGATCCCCTCGACCAAGAGAGCCATTTCGGATTCGTACACCGCGACCTGTCACCTAAACCTGCTTATGCCGCATACAAGACGCTGATCGCGATGCGCCCTCCTGGTTTCATCGCGCTGGACCGTCCGTGGAAGTCGGCTGACAACGCCCTTTACTATCCCCAGTGGAAATGCCCCAATGGCCAAGCAACAGGGGCAATCTGGGCTTATAAAAAGTCCGGCTCGTACCGATTGACCTTCTCGTCAAAAGAGATCACCTTCACCTCGCACACCGGCGAGAAAATGTCGGTCTCTTTCACGGACAACACCTGCGTGCTCCCGCTTACGGACGCCCCGCTCTATTTTGTGGGCGGCACACTCGAGAAGGTGGAGAGGCACTTGCAATAACCATGACCCTACAAGACATACCTGCAGTAAACAAGCTCTTAAAAAAAGCGTATGAGTCCACACATGCACCGATCATCGAACTGGTCGCCGCACAGACAAATGATCCCTTCCATGTGTTAGTCGGGACCATCCTGAGTGCGCGCACAAAAGATGCCTGTACGGCCGGAGCCTGCGGACGGCTATTCCAACACGTCATGACCCCTGACGATTTGAAGACAATTTCACAGGAGAAACTGGAGAAGCTCATTTACCCTGTCGGCTTCTTCCGGGACAAGGCGCGCCACCTAAAAGAACTGCCTCATGTGTTAGAGGAAAAATTTGGTGGCGTGCTGCCCAGCACCGTTGAAGAACTTTGCGAGTTGCCGGGTGTGGGGCGAAAGACCGCAAACCTCGTGGTCGCACTCGGCTTTGACAAGCCAGGCATCTGCGTAGACGTGCACGTACACCGTATCACTAACCGATTAGGGTTAATCAACACCAAGACCCCCTACGACACAGAGATGGCATTACGAAAGATTCTTCCGATAAAGTATTGGAAGACGTGGAATTCCTATCTCGTCTCCTTTGGTCAGACCCGCTGCGCCCCGCGCAATCCGCGTTGCGAAGATTGCCCGATCAAAGGTTACTGCGAGGCGTGCCAGTAGCTTTGCGGCCCCTATTGGGTCCAAGGACTCAGAGACGGAAAGACTAAAAGACTCCAAGAGGCTTCACCGTCCTGGGTCTTGCTTTTGAGTCTTTGCGTCTTCACGTCTCTGCGTCCTCAATCCAAGCAGGCACACAAAAGGACAGGCATCCTTGTCCAGTCCTGATTTAAAGTTGTCACTGTTTTCTTCATTACCTTGTTCTTGA
>JBAXCC010000433.1:0-2865 GCA_037141675.1 bacterium
TTTTTTCGTGCTTTTCGTGTGTTTCGTGGGGAAAACTTTTGAAGTTATAGGTAAGTCCGCCGTTCATTTCATTATAAATTAGCCAACACTCCTCCATCCTACATCTTCTCTCCTCCCTCCGATGCTGATTCAACAAAGTTGAATCGCACCCGGGAACACCAAGATAATCTAGCAGCATTTGACTAAAATAATAAAACCCATTATACTTAAGGGAACTCGCTAATACTTCAAATAGAACAACTGATACTATGAACACTGAGCCCGATAACTCCGAACGATCCGCCTTCAGCAAACATCTCCGTGCAAGAATGATATCCGGCATCCTGGTGCTGATTCCTCTCGCAATAACAATCTTTTTATTTAATATTATTCTTAAATCGCTCACCGCCTTCGTGAGCCCCTGGATTAGTTTATTACTGACAAAGCTTCCAGCGTCGTATGGGTTGAAGAATCCAGATTATGCCGTGACCCTTCTTGCGCTATGCGTCACGCTGCTGATCATCTATTTCACGGGTCTACTGACCAATCATATCATCGGACGTCGCATGATCAGCCTAGGCGAACGTGTGCTCATGAAGATGCCAATCATTAAATCAATCTACTCAGCATCAAAGCAGGTTGTGGACACGTTTTCATCTTCGACCAAAGCAGCGTTTAAGGCTGTTGCTGTTGTGGAGTTCCCCCGTAAAGGCTCGCTGGCGATTGGCTTTGTCACAGGATCAATGACCGATCCGGATGGCCATTTGCTTTATCGCGTCTTTATTGCCACTACGCCCAATCCGACCACAGGATTTCTATTGATTCTACCTGCGGATGAGGTCCAATTCACAGACATATCGGTTGAAGACGGCGTGAAAATGATCGTCTCGGGTGGCGTACTCTCGCCGGAATCCTATCAAAGGCGCCCCCCCCCTAGCCAATCGACCCCTGTCATCGGTTAGCGCGTGTGATTACTCAGTTCCTTTCCAAGTAAGTTGCATAATATCCTACGTTAGAGTTTTTTCTTCCTTTCAAAGAAACGGCATATACGACATCGACAGAACTGTTGAATTTTTCTGCGTAGACATCTGCCATGCCCCAGCGGGATTTGCTGTAGATACTCAATGTACTTTTTATCGTGATACCCACATCCCCTTATCCTCGAGATCTTTTTGGAGGTCAAAGCGACAGATCTTACGGGCTAAAAAAAATTAACAATTGCGAAAATAAGCCATGACAGGAGGTGGGGAAAGGGAGTATACTTCTGCCGATTTTAGACCTGCCATACCTTCGAATAATTAGAGAGCCGTCCGACTACCATGACGTGATGAAAGTCGGGTGTGAAACGGAAAGGGAAGCATGCGATGATTACATATTATAAGTTAGCCGCGGGAGAGGTTGTAATAACCCCGGATACGGATGCTCCGATATTATTGGTCATAGATCCAACAGCCGAAGAGAAGTTGTTGCTGATGAGCACCTATCAGATCGACGAACACAATCTGGCTTCAACCCAAGACCCCTTTGAGCTCCCTCGCTTGGAAATCGAGGAAAATCACCTTGCCGTCATTTTCAAGGAACCCAAGCGTTACTCATCAAAGGACAACTTTGTCTTCCTGATCAACGCCGTCGGCCTGTTTCTATATCAGGATCGCCTGATTGTTGTAGCATCCAGCGATTTCGCTGGATTTAAAGGCAGGACTTTTTCGAAAATCACAACTATTAAAATGCTCTTCCTTCGCGTGCTTTCGGCCTGTATCACCCATTTTGTAGGTCACCTTCAGGTCATCAACGAGATCGCAAACTCTTTGGAATCCAAATTGATGACCTCCATGGAGAATCGCACCCTGCTACTCATGTTTAGCATCGAAAAGAGCCTCGTCTACTACATCAACGCCATCAGCGCTAATGGACGGGTGATCGAGAAGTTAAAGACGAATGCGAAAAACGTGCAGACCATCGGCTTGGCACCTGAGATGCTCGAGTATGTGGATGATTTAGCCATTGAGAATGCACAGTGCCTTGAACAGTCACAAGTCTATGCCAATGTGTTCACGGGACTCATGGACGCAAGGGCTTCTGTCGTCAGCAACAATCTGAACGTGCTGATGAAGCGCTTGACCGTCATCAATGTCGTGTTCGTGCCTCTCAATGTTATAGCCGGGATTGGCGGAATGTCTGAGTTCTCTATGATGACCCAAGGCATTCCCTGGCCGATCGCCTACTCATTATTCGTGCTGGCACTGACGATTATCGGGCTCACGACCTATAAGATCCTTCGCTGGCATGAAGATGTGTCGATTCGCAAAGGAATGAAATAACGAACTCTTAATCGCGATCCCTGCGATGAGTATCTATAATAGACTTGATCTTTTCAGGATCAGGAATCCCCTTTACCTCAATCTCAATGCCCTCATTTCCAGCGGACGAAATCGCGACATAACCTACGCCAAAAACACGTTGCCAGAACGACTGGTAAATTTGCACATTGCGAACGTCCGTGAGATACACATCGTTTGTAAATTTCGACAATATCCCTTTACGTAGCGAGACACGCTCATTCGTCACCGTAAGTTCCGTCCCCCTCGTCTTAATCCACCAGACCAGAAAGATGATCAGGCCAATCCCCGCAAGACTGAGGATCAGACAGAGGATGAATGCGAACGGCCGATTTTTAAACATTGCCGGATGTGAGTGATACAAGACTGTCTCTTCCATGACTTATTTCTCCTTTAACCTATTTTTATCACACTGAAACATTTTAGAGGCGAGAAGGTAGTAGGCACAAAAAAAGCCCGTAACCATTGGGTTAAATCAATATTTACGAGCCTTAAAAATGGTCGGGGCGGAGAGATTTGAACTCTCGACCTTTTGCACCCCAAGCAA
>JBAXCC010000434.1:0-2855 GCA_037141675.1 bacterium
CGCCCTCCACGGCTTTGCACAAGAAGGCGTTGAACGAGTATATCGCCGCATTGAACGCATTGATGGAAGATGCCAAGAAGCGCGAGGCTGAGGGCAAGGCGATCGAAACACCTGCTCCGGACTTCCCGCAGAATTTGATCTTCCCGACAGGAAACGGTAAACATCAGGAACCGACCGTGCTCTACAACGGCATGATGGCCGGCCTTGTGCCCTTTGCGATCAAAGGCGCGATCTGGTATCAGGGGTGCTCGAACAACGGCGAAGGCATGCTCTATCTTGAGAAAACGAAGGCACTGGTCAATGGCTGGCGCGCCGTGTGGGGTCAGGGTGATTTTCCCTATTATCTTGTGCAACTTGCCCCCTACAATTATGGGGCTGGCGCTGAGGCACGCCTGCCTGGAATCTGGGAGGCGCAAGCCGCTGTCCCTGCTGCTATCAAGAGCACAGGTTATACCGTCATCAACGATATCGGCAACACCAAAGATATCCATCCGCGCAACAAGCAGGACGTGGGACTGCGCATGGCCAATCAGGCCCTCAATCGCACGTATGGCATGAAGGAGATCGCGTGGTCCGGCCCTGTCTACAAGTCGTTTGCCATCGAAGGCGCAAAGATCCGCATCACCTTTGATTGCGCAGAGGGACTCAAGACCCGCGATGGCAAAGCCCCGGACTGGTTTGAGATGGCAGGACAGGATGGCCAGTACAAGGCAGCGGATGCAGCGATTGACGGACAGTCAGTACTGCTTTCGAGCGCAACCATCGACAAGCCGCTGGCTGCGCGCTTTGCTTGGAATCAGATCGCAGAGCCTAACCTAGTCAATGGCCTTGGCTTGCCGACTGGCGCGTTCCGTTGCGGTGAGATGCCGAAGCTCGATGGCGCGCTCGCCATGACAGAGTTGAACGGCTTCCGCAAAGTCTATGAGATCGACCTGCCCGCGAATGCTAAATATCTGCAAGAAGTGCCAGCCTATTCAACAGACAACAGTGCCGCCGCAGGCGCCTTTTCAAAGGTCGCGTATGTCCTGCAACTGGAAGACAACAGCGGCAGTATCCGCTATGTCGTCACCCTCATGGACGCTTTTACCAAGGATGCCAAAAAGCTGGGAATCCCTCATCCAAAGAGTGGTATCAAACATCAGATGAAGGTCAGTAACCTGACAGTGCGTTCCAATGTGGAAACGCTTCCAGCGCTGACCGACAGCGACGGCGGCAACATTGAATTTTGGGGCGCGAATTATGGACCGAGCGCGGTCTTAAAGTTGGAGGGGGCAAGTTCACAAAAGTATGATTTTGATGATCAGCCTGCTGCTGATGGTACGTATGGCTCCATGCAGATCCATGCCTGGAAAAATAAGACCGTACTCTTCGCCTTCAATAATTTCAATGGCGGCGCGGCGTGCGACATCGGTATCGGAAACAACACCAAGGGCGAACAACAGGATTACACCTTCATGAGCAATGGTGGCGACTATAAGACGCGGCGTCTCACAATTCTCGTGAAATAGTGGCGTCTTGAAACTGGAAACTGGAAACTTGGGAGTTGAGCGATAAACGTTGAGCGTTGAGAGTTTAAGGCTGAACGCTTAACGCTGAACGCCAAACTTTTAACGATGAAGTTGTAATAACGCAATAAGGTAATTTTTTAAAGGAGCACAGACATGGCATACTACTTAGGCATTGATAGCAGCACACAGAGTCTCAAGGGACTCGTCATCGATCCTTCAGCAGGAAAAATCATCGGCAGCGCGAGCGTTAATTTCAAGGCGGATTTGCCGCAGTTTAATTGTCCGGATGGCGTGTTGGCGCATCCCGATCCGTTGGTCAAGCACTCTGATCCGATGATGTGGATGGCGGCGCTGGATCTGATGCTCACGCGCTTGCAGGCCAGCGGGGTCGCGATGGGCGAGATCGCAGCCATCGGCGGTGACGGACAGCAGCATGGCTCGGTCTATCTCAACAGCACCTTTGCGACGGTGGCGGCGAACCTGAATCCAGCCTTGACGCTCGCTGAACAACTGAAGAGCACGCTCTCGCGTCCGACGTCGCCGATTTGGATGGACAGCTCAACCTCGACCGAATGCCGCGAATTGGACAAGGCCTTTGGCGCTCGTCTGCAGACCGATACAGGCTCGCCCGCGATTGAACGCTTTACAGGCCCGCAAATCCGCAAGTTTGCAAAGAACGAGCCGGAGCGCTACGTGCAGACCGCGCGGATTCATCTGGTCAGCTCCTTCCTCTGCTCCGTGCTGATCGGCAAGGACGCGCCCATTGATCGCGGCGACGGCGCAGGCATGAATCTCTTGAATTTGAAGACCAACACCTGGGATCCTCAGATTACGGAATTTACCGCACCAGGCTTGCAGCAGAAGTTGCCCCCGGTTGGCGGCGGCGTTGCAGGCAACCTCCATGGCTACTTTGCGAAGTATGGGTTGAAGGCTGGTATTCCGGTGGCTGTGTGGACAGGCGACAATCCTGCGAGTTTGGTTGGCACGGGCGCTTGGAGCGCAGGCGTGGCTGTGATCAGCCTGGGCACGAGCGACACCTTCTTCTCCTCGCTGGAAAGTTTCAGGACCGATCCGGAAGGCTGCGGACACGTGCTGGGCAATCCGGCTGGCGGCTGTATGTGTCTGGCCTGCTTCAAGAACGGTTCGCTCGCTCGCGACCGTGTACGCAAAGAGGCGGGCGCAGAGTGGGGCTTCTTTGACAAGACCGCCTTTGAGCTCACGCCTGCAGGAAATAACGGACAGTTGGCGTTGCCGTGGTTTGAAGCGGAGATTACGCCGCCGGTATTGAAACCGGGCATGCGTGCGAATTTTGATTTTGCAGCAGCGAAACCAGAAGTACGTATCCGT
>JBAXCC010000435.1:0-2846 GCA_037141675.1 bacterium
AACGATTTTATAACGCGCGAGCGTTATGCCAGCGTTATGGAATCGTTATTAAAACGTTATGGAAGCGTTATAGACGCGTGACCGTTTTTGTAGGCCGTTGATTTGCAGGCGAACCAAGATAGGGGGGCCGATTAGTTAAACGCCAAGGTCAGCGAGCGGAGTCACCCGCTGGCGGTACTGAATTTGTGGCTGAACTGAGGGTCTGGAGCCTGTTCGCCGCATCGTCTTGCCCGGTTTTAGGAGACGATCTGTCTTCGTGTCTCTATGGACCAAGGGGATTATTGTACCCCTTGTCGTCTCTCGGCAGTGAATGCTTGCCGCCCATAGCGTACGAGATGTCCACTCTCAGTGTTTTAATCCGTTGCCCCCCGCGAAACTCCCCCTCGAAAAGAAATTCAGCGTAGCCGATGAATGGAATGTACTTTGAGAAGAAATCAGGGTCGCGCTTCAGGATCCATTGCACGGCTGCTTCTTCATCGCTCTTCCATGGGACATCCAGATGTGAGTACTCGGAAACCAACTGGCTGTAAACTCTTTGTTCGCGATAAGGCACCCGAACAGTGCCGCTGTAGTAGCGTCCTTCCTTCGTCTCCCCGGTTGACGGCGGCTCGGAACGCTGCAATGCCTGCCACGAGGACCAATGCTTCAGGTCGGGGGAATACCGCACATACAGCTCACCCGCATCTCCTGTATATTTTTTGCCGTTGCCCAGGGTGTACTCCTGTGGAGGGGGCTGAATCGAAGCCCTCACGAAGATCGCGCTTGTGGGACGCCAGGACAAGCCGAGCGCGACTGGCTTTGTTTCGATCCAGCCGTCCCGAGACGCCGCACCATCCCCGTCCCAGCCGAGACCTTCCTCTGAAACCGTCAGCTTGCCGGGTTCCGACCATGTGGCACGAGCCTGAGCGTTTGTATCATTCGTGAAATCGATATCGATCTTTTTGGAGCCATGAATATCCGCATAGCTGCTGGAAGAACCCAAGGCCAGCCAAAGCGCAACAAATGTACAGATAGTCTTCATTTTACTTTTCCGTGTCAACAGTGCTATTGAGCATCCCCGAATGGAGGCCACCCATGAGATTACTGACAAGGTTATAGGAGGGGAGGACATCCGTCAAGAACCTAAATTCGCCGGCAGACCTGCCCTTCCTTGTGGCAAGACTTCCCTTCGCAGGCTTCGGGATGTCCTGCCACACCGCAAGCGGACGGCAGGGCAGGGGATGCGCAGAACTTCACCGCTCGAAGGCCATTCAAAAGCGCTACGCGTCCTGCGGATCAAAGGGAACCTTCGACTTTTGCCTGTCCTTCTTCCCGGGCAAGTTCCTGATGCGCATCCTCCGGCGCACTTCGCCTCCGGGACGGCAAGGCGATCAGTCATCTTCTCGGCTTTCGCATTTTCGCTGCTCCACTTCCCTTGCCCAGCGCACAGGACACCCCGGCTACAGGGAACCCCGTCCTGTGCAGATGGGCTTCGTCGATCCGCGCTGTCATTTGTCGCCGTTTTTTCCTTCCGCTCTGCCTCAAGCCCTCCGGCTGCGTAAACGGAAACCGTGAAACTCAACGTGAAGATTTCTAGCCCTTTGGGTTCACCAGGTCAGTCGCAAGCTTTGTGACTGGGTGAAAAACCTTCACGGCGAGTTTCCGCACCCTTTTGTTACCCAGCCCGCCCGCCGCCCCTTTTGAGACAGGGACAGAGAATGCCAGAGAAGGGTTTGGAGGTTTGGCAAGGACCAAACGCCAAGCCGCCAAACCAACAAATTGTACATGTACAATTTGTTGGAACAACAACCGAAACTCCATAGCGTCCCTTGCGAAAAATCTCCTCTCCGCTAACTACGAGCGAGCATGTCTAAGGCCTCGGGGACGTTCCCTCCCCTGGCGCGCCGTCGGCTACGCTCTCGACGGCGCTTCACCCTTCCCTGGGAGGCGCACTCTTCGCAACTGTCCGAACCCGAATCTTGACACGTCACCAGTGTTTTTTCTGTTTCGTGAAACCCTCTGGTTTGTCTGCTTGACCCTCGCCTCTTCACCCTCACCGCACAAACCGCCCCGGTGAACAGCCGCCGATGCCGCTTGAGAGATAGCGTTTGTCGGAGTGGTGGATTGATCCTCAGTTAAGCGTCTTGATGCAGGCACAACCGCTATCTCTAAAGCTTCACGCCAAAACCCCTAAACACCGTCGGTTATTTTGTCAGAAAAAAGACTTTTAAGGTTTCTGAATACAGACACTCCTGAAAAGACATTTTACCGCCGCTCCGGCAACGCCGGGGTACCGGCTTATGCTTCGCTCAAAATCGCCCTTGGGGTGTTCTTCACGGGAACTTGTCATGACATCGGCCATACAGCCCTTTCGGGCTCGGGGCTATTTGTAACTGGGTGAAGGTGATGGATGAAGAGGCGAGGGCAGGCAAACCCAAACGAGGATTTCACAATGAAACAGAAAAAGACACTTAGATTTTCGGATTCGGACAGCAGCGCGAGTGCGTTGAAGGTTCCGGAATCGAAACAGAGCAGTCAAATTGTCACAGTAAGTGACAGCAACACGCTGGAAAGCCAGCAGAAAAGAGAGAGCACCATGAACACAGACACAAACACCACGACCACGACCGACACGACAGCAACCGCCCCCAAGGCGAAAGCCAAGCGCACGAAGAAGACGGAAGCGACACCCAAGGCGCACACAATCGCGACTTGTGCCACCTGCCAAGCCGAGTATAAAGCCGAAGCATGGCACACGGAAAGCCTTTGCCCGACCTGCTACGCGAAAGCGCACCCCAAGGCGGAGAAACCCGAGAGCACCACCGCCCAGACCGTCGCCAAGGTCGCAAGCGCGATCATGCTGGCCG
>JBAXCC010000436.1:0-2835 GCA_037141675.1 bacterium
GTGTCACGGACTTGCAGTTCATCAAAAATAAAATCCTTTCGCAAGAGCGGCAGATGCGTATGCTGCGCGATCTGATGAAGAAAAGCCAACTCGCCTCCAAAGTACTTCTTCTCTGTCAAAACAGAGATGGCATGCGCACCGCCTTCGGTGTAGAGATGCGCAATTTCCGCTGGCGTAATGTGTTCGTTGATGACGCCGCGCGAGGGCGACGCCCGCTTGTATTCCGCGATGATGGAAATGGCCCCTGTTCCTCCAGGGTTGCGGTCATCCCAAATAAATGCAGGACGTGCGCCCTTAAAAAACGCCGTCGTCGGGTGCGCGCGCAAGTGCTCCAGTTCTTCCTTTTTGGCTTGCCTAAATCGATCAAGGGCCATGAATCACCTTCCTTCCAACGCCTCCGGCAACAGCCTCCCGGGCTTTGGCCATGCAGGTGGTCAGCGGCATATTCGGATTCAGTAAATAGAGTGAAACCCCCACATTGAGTGCCACTGTGTCCTTCACAGCCTGTGTCGCGCGGCCACTTAAAATATCGCGCATCACCCGCTCCGCATGATCCAAGGACTCAACACGCAACTCCTCCTCCTTACACGGTGCAATACCAAAGTCAGCCGGATTGATATCCATCTCCTCCAGTCGGCCCTCCTGAACCAGGATCACCTTCGAGATACCCAGAGGTGTCAGCTCATCAAAGCCACCTGCGCCGTAAACAACCGCCGCACGCTTGATGGTCGAAGCACGCAAGGTCTCGGCCATCAGCTTCAGCAATTCAGGACGTGCAACACCGAGCAGGATGTGCGACGGACGAGCCGGATTGAGAAGCGGCCCGAGCAGATTAAAGATTGAGCGTACGCCCAACTCTTTCCGGAGCGGAGCGATTTGGCTGAAGACTGGATGATAGAGCGGCGCATAGAGGAAGACGAACTTCCGCGCTTTCAGACGTTTCGGGACATCTGTAGCGAGCGCGTTGATCGGTATACCCAGACGCTCGAGCACATCCGCACTTCCGCACTTGGAGGTAATGGCGCGATTGCCATGCTTCACGACCTGATACCCCATCCCTGCCAAGGTCAACGCCGTGGCGGTCGAACAGTTGAACGAGCTACGTCCATCGCCCCCTGTCCCGACCACATCAATGAAATCGCCATCTATGCCGTCCACGCGAATCGAACGCGCCAGTGCAGACCGAGCAGCCTGCGCCAACTCGATCGATGTTTCGCCCTTGAGCCGCAAACCCATCAAAAACGCGCCAGCCTGAACAGGCGGCATCTTAGAATCCATCAAAGCCTCAAAGGCGTACGAAGCCATGGCCGAATTCAAGTCGCGTCCCTCCGCAAGCGTGTTGAGCACGTTCTTCATCTGGACCTCGCTACTCGCCGCCGAAAGAATCGCCTGCGGGAAGTTAGCCAGCAGCTTCATGCCATCTGGCGTCAGCACCGACTCGGGATGGAACTGGACGCCAGCCCATGGACGGTCACAATATTGCAAGCCCATGACGACATCTTCCGGCCCGCGCGCCGTCACGTTGAAGACCGGGCTCTTCTTTCCGACCGCCAGTTGAACAGCCAGCGAATGGTAACGGCCCACACACATCGGATTCACAATGCCCTTGAACAAGCCCTGCCCGTCATGAGTGATATCCGATGTCTTGCCGTGCATGATCGAGGGCGCACGCAACACCTCCACGCCTGCGAAGAGGCCAAGGATCTGATGCCCCAAGCAAATGCCCAGCACCGGGACGGAGGGATCTAGGCGTTTCAAAAACTCCAGGCAGTAGCCAGAATTGATGGGATGACTCGGCCCGGGGGAGATACAAACTTTCTCAAGAGCGGGATCCGTCGCCAACTCCAGCAACCGTGGATCGTCGTTGTACACCACGACCGGCGTTTCACCCAACATACTGAAGGCCTGCACGAGGTTGTAGGTGAATGAATCATAATTATCAATGAGTAAGAACATGTCTAATTCCAATCCTTTGAGGGACAACACTAAATGATTTCAATGGTTTCGTGATTAAGCGCCAATGACCAATTTCATGATCGCAGCCTTGTTTTGGCACTCAGCATACTCGCTTGCAGGGACTGAATCATAAACAATACCTGCACCTGCCTGCCAGTGGAGCTTTCCATCCTTAATCCAGAGACTGCGAATGGTGATGCCCATATCCAGGTTAACCGCATCCTTGTCCAGACCAATCCAGCCAATGCTGCCTGCATACGGTCCGCGTGGACGCTTCTCGGTCTCCGCAATGATCTCCATGGCTCTCACCTTCGGCGCGCCGCTCACCGTGCCGGCTGGGAAGGTCGCAGCGATCACATCGACTGCATCAAGACCAGGGTTCAACTGCGCCGTCACACGCGAGGTCAAATGCATCACGTGCGAGAAACGCTCCACCTCCATGAGACGTTCGACATTCACGGTGCCCGAACGCGCCAAGCGTCCCAGATCGTTGCGTCCTAAATCCACAAGCATCAGATGTTCCGCACGCTCCTTGGGATCTTGTAACAGTTCCGTGGCGAGCAGGGAGTCCTCCTCCTCGGTCTTGCCGCGCTTGCGTGTGCCTGCGATCGGCGAGAGTTGAAGTTGGTTCGCCGCACAACGGATCAGCAGCTCAGGGGAAGATCCCATCAATGTGATATCCGGAAAGTCCATATAGAAGAGATAGGGTGAAGGATTAATACGCCTCAGCCGGCGATAGAGCGCAAAGGGTTCGCCTTCAAAGGAGGCTTCAAAGTGCGTTGACAACACGACCTGAATCGCCTCGCCTTGGCGCAGTTGCTCTTTGATGTTTTCCACTTGCGCTATATACTGTTCCTGCGTCACACTCTCCGTGGTCGA
>JBAXCC010000437.1:0-2823 GCA_037141675.1 bacterium
GTGGTGGGGTCGTGGAGGTGCCAGCCGGGCAATACCGCATCAATGGCGTTCTCTCTGTTCCGGCCAACGTGACCCTGCAAGGCATCTACCGCGTACCGCCGACCTCGCAGAGGGGGGCAATTACCAATCTGGCCGGTTCCGTGCTGTTCGCTTACGCGGGCCGCGGCTCACGGGACGGTGCGCCCTTCATCAGGCTGGCCGGCAATAATGCTGCCATCGCTGGCTTGATCATCGCCTATCCTGAGTGGAAGCAAACGGATGTACCCCCAATTCCTTATCCGCCTTGTGTGCTGTCGGAGAACACCGAGAATGTCGGGGTCAGCGAGTGTTTGTTGCTGAATCCGTATGAGGGCATTAAACTGGTGCTCGCTCACCGGCATATCGTTCGCAATGTGACGGGGTACCCCATCCTGCGCGGCATTTACGTTGACCAGTGTACCGACATTGGCCACATCGAGAATGTCCACTTCTGGCCCTTTGGTGTGCACTATAAACCCGAAGACCCCTATTGCAAATGGGTGAACACGCAAGGCGTCGCCTTCGAGTTCGCCCGCACCGACTGGCATTATGTCCATAATACGTTCTGTTTCGGGTATGGCATCGGCTACAAGTTTTCAGAGTCCGCACATGGCAGCGCGAACGGCAATTTCTTGGGCATCGGCGCTGACTCCTGCCAGCGGGCTGTAGTCGTAGATCAGGCGCAGGCCCCGGGCCTGTTGATCACCAATGGCGAATTCGTGGGACGCTGGGGCAGCACCAATTCGGTCTGCATGGAGATCAGTCCTCAGGCGCAAGGAAAGGTCAGTCTGGTCAACTGTTCGTTCTGGGGCCCCGTCGACCTCTGCGTATGGCTGCGGAGCCCTGCTGCACAGTTTACGGCCAGCGCCTGCAACTTTGTCAACTGGGACTGTCGCAACGCTGACTCGCCCGCAATTCAGTTGGATGCAGGACGGGCCATCGTGCAGGGCTGCACCTTTGGTCAGGATCGGTTATGCGTGCGGGTCGGGTCCAACGTGGTCTCTGCGATTCTTACAGCGAATCAGGCTCTTGGCGGTTTTATTGCGGATAACCAAGCGGGGGGTCGTGCGCAGATCGCGCTGAATGAAACAGATGCGACGACTGTTTGGACTCCAGACATGTTCGAGCACTACCGCATTCGCGTCGGGGTAGGGGACAGCCACTACCTGCGCAATTGGCATGGCCGCGAAGGAGGTAAGGAGAAGCTGTGGCGCTGGTCCAGTCTGAACTCGAAACTGGTGCTGCCGGTCTCTCCGAATGAACGCTACACACTTACGCTGGATGCGGATGTTCCCCCTCCCGCGGTTTCAAAGGACGCTGGATTCTATCTAGATGGCAAGTGTCTTGCCCCTCTCAAAGCCAGAAGCGGAACAATCACCATTGAAATTCCTGCCACACCTCAGAAACAGATCACGCTCGAAGTGCGCGTGAATCCCTGGGTGCCCCAGAAGTTTAATGCTGATTCGCATGATCCTCGGACGCTGGGCATCCAGATCAGAGCGCTCACCATGAAGGCGGCCAAGGCCGGCCCCAAAGTGTTTGATGTCATCGAGGGTATTCAATGAAATTCACCTCCTTGCGTGTCCCGAGCACTGTTGCTCTGCGCCAGCAGACCATCCGAGTCAATGTGATTCACTGTGTGGTGATGGGCTTAGCCTTTGCGGCTGCAGCGTGCCTCGCAGAGGATCCAGCATGGTACACACGGCGGGCTATGTTACGCGAGACCTTCGAATCCGCTTACGCGGCAGCCGGGCGCTCGGCGCGCGAGTCATCGCCAGAATATGGGCCGTGGCATGTGATCGCGCCGTTTCCAAATGCAGACGGCAAGGGCTTTGAGACAGCCTATCCGCCGGAGCGGGAGATCAATCTCGCAGCCGAGTACCCGGGCGCAGGCAATCGGCCAATACGCTGGCAGCGAAGGGACGATTTTCGCGATGGAGCGGTCAACAACCTCAAGATCTTCGAGACCAACGATTACGTCTGTGCCTACCTCTTCCGCGAGATTGTGAGCCCGACTGCCCAAGCGTTGCCGGTTGAGCTGGGGAGCGACGACACAATCACGATCTGGCTGAACGGCCGCCGCCTGCTGGCAAATCGAGTCGCACGGCCTTGCCGCCTCGGAGATGAGCGGCTCGTGCTGCCGCTACAACCGGGCACCAACAGTCTGCTGCTGAAGATCTGCCAGGGGAACCTCTGGTGGGGATTCGCCTTCGCGGCGCAGCCTGGGACGCCGCCGCTGGCGCGCGTGATGGCGCTACTGAGGCGCGACTTTCCGGAACAGGGCGCGGAGATCGGGCTGCTTGAGGAGTCATTGGCGCAGGCTGAGCGAATTGAGGGACTGCGGAGCGGGCTGCTTAAGGCCAGCCGCTTTGCGACACCAGAGCATGCGCACCGCACAGAGGCACTGCTGCGGACAGAGGATCGCGATGCGGCTGATGTCACGCTTCGGCGCGTCGAGGCGCTGCTCACTGACCTGCGGAATATGAAGGGCTCGCGCGATCTCTCAGCAGAGGCCCAGTCGATCGCAGAACTGCGGCGACGCTGTCGCGAGACACCTCTGAGCGATTTAACGGGAAGGCTGTCACTCTACCTCGACTGTTGCGAGGTGCGGCGACGCATCGCCTTCGCCAACCCGTTGTTGGACTTCGACCGCATCCTGTTCGTTAAACACAAGAAGAACGGACGCCAGGAGCTGGGCGGGGACCACATGGCCGGACAGTACTACGGCATTCATGCCACCAAAGGAGAGGGGCTATTCGTGTTGTAGAAGGGCTTTGGTTCGAAGCCGCTCGCTCGCAACCTGAT
>JBAXCC010000438.1:0-2820 GCA_037141675.1 bacterium
GTTCATAAAGTTGTTCCACTTAACGTACTTGCCCGGCGCCCAACCGTCCGCGGGAGGAACATTCGTGGACTCGTTCCAGCCGAGTAGCTCCTGATCCTCCTTCGTCATGTCATGCCCGTCCGACGGGTGAATGTACAGGAACAGCTTGATGCCGGTCGGCCTGAGTTCTTCGATGAGTTCGCCGATCACATCGCGCCGCGCGGCATGCCCTTTGCCGCGCCATTTGTCCATGGCCGCAGACGGGAAGATCGGATTCATCTCCGCATGCCAGGCCGTGAAGGAGATGTATTCGCAGTTGAACGCCTGCAGGTCCTTCACCAGCCGCTTAATGTCATACGCGTCCGCCACCTCGTCGATAGACTTCGGCACGCTCAGGTCGGCATTTTTCGTGAGCGCGTAAGCACTGCCACCCCAGGCATGGTGAAGGAAAATTCCGTATTTCACGCTTTTGAAAACAGGATTGTCCTCCGCCGCCTGGACGCCCATCGCCCCCCATAAACCCATCACGGCGCAACAAACGCCCAACCGTGCACGTGTCATCATTTTTTTCCCCTCTTTTGTCAGCGTTAAGCATTCAAACTAACAGCGCTCAGTGTTTAACTCTCAATCCAGTTTTTATGGTCTCCCCTACGCCGGGCTTGCCTCCCCAATCTCGAGTACGATGACCGTGTCGAGCGGTCCCGCAAACACTCAAGGATCCCACTAAACCGAAAACCAACATCTCACAATACGCGCGGATCATCCTATTGATAGACTTCGACTTCCTGCAAGCGGAAGAGGCGAGTCGGTTGTCCAAGTGGCGGAAAATCCAAACCCTCTCCAACAGAAAGGGCATTGTCTTTTCCATCCAATGAATATTCAACTCGGAGCCGCTTATTCACCCCTGGGGCTGGATCCACCTTGAACAGGGAAATGCCAGCTTTGAACGCTTGCCCAGTCGCGACTTGGGTTCTGATCAATTCTGTGACATCGGCTTCGCGTCCGGGTACGCCATAGACCGCTTTTTTTATCTCAAGCGGGATTTTCGGAGTAGCTCGGACATGGGTGGCTGTCACTCGCACATAACGAGCCTTTATCGGATTAAAGACGCAATCGTATCGACGGTCGTTGAATGCCTGGTTCTCACGCCGGGTGACAACGGAGAAGTGCGTATTGTCAACGGATGTCTCAATCGTGAAATCAGTCGGATATTCCCAATCGTACGCCCACAGGGTCACGCGACTGATCGTGCATGGCTTCAGCAGGTCAACGACCATCCATTGTGGGGCTGACGCGCTCACGGACTTTCCAGAACTCCACGCCTTGTTGTGGCGCCCGTCCGTCAATCCCGCATGCCAGAACGGATTAGCATTTAATCCCGTCGTCTCATCGGAAGATGAGAAAATTACCGGCTTGTAAAGCGCCAGATTTTCGGGCGGCGCATTCACGACCGTCAACTTGAATACGGTGTCAAGCGGTTCCCACTTCATTCCGTCGGGCATTGCCAGGCTATATGACGTACCCTTGCGTGTGAGTTTGACACGCTCCCCGCCCGGCAAGCGCACCGCTTGCTCTGCAAAACCCTTTAGGTCTGCCGGCGTTCCCAACTCCAACGTCTGCCCTGTTGGGGGACGCAGCACGTGGATATACTCCGCCGTATGATCGGGCGTGCGGGTGGCGACAAAGCCGTTTGTCAACGACTGAATGTTCTTTCCTTCTGGAGTGATGAACGACGTGCTCGGATAGGTTCCCCTCAACGATTCCCGGATCGGCGTCATCAATTGCTGGACAACCATGAATTGTTCATAGACATCGATCGGCCATTCCCCTGTTACATAAGGCGAAACTGCCCACAGAACCGCTGGCCCGTTATAGGAAACACCATGTTGCAGAACCGTATAACGAAACATCGCTTCGCCCGACACATTCATATAACTCTTGTCGCGCTTAGAGATGACGGTCCAGTGGTCGGTGATCACGATCGCGGGCGGGCGATTGTAGGCAGGCCAGAGATCCGTGTCATAATCCTCTTTTCGAAACACTGGGGGACCCCCTCCCTTCTCGGGCTGCGCAAACAGGGGTACACCTTCAAATCGATCCCAGTTGAACCAATAGGGACGCCAGACCTCCCTGATGTAAAGGTCAGTCGTCTGGTTCGGCGGGCAGAGCGAGATCAGCGGCACTGTGGGTGCACTATTTTTTAAGGTCTCGCGCAACCGCTTCTGATCGATCTTGCCGATCCCGTCAATCTTTTCATGCGACTGATTACCCCAGGCGCCATCGAAGCCGATACCGACGATCTCCTTGCCATACCGAGTCGCGAGCTCCGCATAAACGTCATTCACGAAATCATTCCACCGCTTGAAATGGTCCGTGGGGTCATTCCATCCCAATAATTCCTGCTGTTCCTTCTCATAGTCATGCCCGTCAAGCGGGTGAGTGAAGAGAACGACACCAATTCCTTTTGCCTTAAGCTTCTTGATGAATTCGCCAAGCACATCGCGCTCAGCCGTATAACGCCCCTTCCCCCTCCAGCGATCAATGACTTCAGACGGATGTAACACAGTTCCTAGCCCATGAAAATCCGTCACATAAACAATCTCGAAACCCAGACGATCAATATCCTCAACCACTTTGTCGATATTAAGTTCATTGCAATAGGCGTTGATTCCACTGGATGCAGAACCGTCCGGCTTTACGAGACCGCAGCCAGAACGCGCCTGATTGTCTCCTGACACCCAGTGAAAAAAAACACCGTAACGCAACGCCTGATAGGGCGTGGAAGCTAAGTCCCGTTGCCCACTATCCTTCTCTGAAAGATAATGACAACCTCCCAGAAAC
>JBAXCC010000439.1:0-2807 GCA_037141675.1 bacterium
ATAATGTTCGGCAGCGCAACCGCCGCCCCCGTCGCTTTTAGAAACGACCTCCTCGACACGTTCAACTGTTTCATCGAATCTCCCCCTTATTATTAAAAAATGTCTTTTGCTGTTAATCTCTTACAACTAGCCTGCCTGAGTGCCGCGTGCCCCCAAGCCGTATTCCGTGCAGGACAGGATTACACCACTGCCTAAAATCAAGGCGCATGTGAAACTGCGCCCTCCATTTATTGGGTGCTCCACAACAAAAAAGGCACACCCAACAAGGGCGGGCCTTTTTCGTTGTTATCTACACGTTAAACGGACGGAAGAGAGGCAGCCCCGCGATAGGCGCGCGTCAGCCAGTCCGGATTGCCAGTGCCATTCGTGAAGGCAAAGGCCTGCGGATCCCAGCACATGCGCTGCTTATTGTAATACGCCTGGCTCATCAGGTGGCAGGCGATGGCCGTGTGGCCGCCGACCAGCTCGCTGGTGATGGGCTTTGCGTTGCGCTCCTTGACACAGGCCAGGAAGTTGCCGATATGGCTCTTGCTGACTTCCAGCTTGACCTTGGCGTCCTTCAGGAAGGTCTTTGTAGCTTTGGTATAAGCGCCTTCACATGAGATCGTCTTGTCCTGCTCCTTATCGATGAAGCGCACAAAATCCTTACCCTCCATCTTGAGGTGGAATTTGCCACGGGCAGCATACACTTCGCCAGTTTCACCGACGAACTTCAATCCGTTGCCCTTCGCAATATGCGTGAGCACAACACCGTTGGCATACTTCATGGACACGCCATCCGTATTGTTCGGATTTGCGGAAGGCAGGATTTCAACAGGTCCGCTGTCATCCATACCCATGCCCCAGTGGGCGATGTCAATGTGATGCGCACCCCAGTCACCAATCATGCCTGTCGCAAATTCGCGATAACGGCGCCAATTCGGGAACCCCTTGTGCACGCCACGAGGCGAGAGCTGTGAATTATAGGCCACGAGTGGCGCCGGACCGCACCACTTGTCCCAATCGAGTCCCGGCTCCATGGCTTCTTCCTTTGCATCGTACGGAATAGCCGGAGCACCGATGTTGATCTCGATGGTCTTGATCTTGCCGATCACATTGTTCCTGACCAATTCGCTAGCGACGCGAAATTCAGGATTAGCGGAACGCTGCATCGAACCAGTCTGCAATACGCGGTTGTACTTTTTCACTGCAGCCATGACAGCGATCGCTTCTTTGATATTATGGGTCAGAGGCTTCTCGCAATAGACATCCTTACCTGCCTTCAAAGCCTCGATCGTGACAATCGCATGCCAGTGATCCGGCGTCGCAACAATCACCACATCAATCGACTTGTCCGCCAGCAATTCACGATAATCATTATAGGCTTTAACTTCAGGCCCGCCATTCTTGTAAGCCGCCTTCAAAGATTCCAATGCGGCTGTACGGCGCGTGGTGTCCACGTCGCAAACCGCGACGACTTCAACACCATCCTGCGAACGGAACCCGCCCATCACGCCGCGCATCTGCGTTCCCATGCCTACGCAGCCGACACGGATCTTCGCATTCGGCTTGGTTCCCTGAGCCCAAACGCTTGACGGTAAAATCAGCGGCGCACCCGCGAATGCTAACCCCTTCAACATATTTCTACGATTAAGAATCATTTGTGAAACTCCTCCTTTGGTTAATTTCTTTAAAAATATCACAATCCCTTGGAAATAAAAACAAAAAGTTGTGACATCACTTCCATGCGGAGTGTCGGAGCATACGCGGCGACACCCCTTGAAGTTTTCGAACATTGCGTGAAAAGTGAAAAGGATTCTTGAACCCGCACCGATAGGCGATCTCGGAAATAGACAGTCCTGTCTCCGCGAGCAATTGTATCCCCTTCTCTGTTCGCATCTGCCATAGGTAACGAGACGGTGTGTGGCTGGTAGCGGATGTGAACTTGTAAATAAACGCCGTTTCCGAATAGCCCGAAAGACGCTTCGCTTCAAAGAGGCATTGCTCCTCGGCCAGATGATCCTCCATATAGCGAAGCACGCGAAGGATTACAGGATCAGGTTGGGTTTCAGCATGTTTAGCCAGATGGAGGAACTCGGCAAAGAGCGCCATCGCGAGCTGATCCACCACTTGATGGGCCTCTTCGGAATCGCTCATACGCAGCAAGAACGCGGATGAAATAAGCCTATGAAAACATTCGGAGGACGTAATTCCCTTTTCGGAAATGCCTAACAATGCGCTTTTCATCTCACGTGAAAATGCATGAGGCGAGACACTGCACCAGAAATGGTGAGTCTGCTGGGTCGAAGAATAAACAAACAACTCGCGGTGGCCTGGCGTGAAGAGATAGATCTTATCCATCTGCAAGGGATACGTCTCTTGGTCAACGGTCACCTTGCAAGACCCCGAATGAACCAGTAGCAACTGGAAGTCCCGTTGCGTCCGCGGCCCACAATATCCGCCTGGATTATAACTGATCTGCCCAAAAGTAGTATTGATGGAATGGATATGACGCTGATCCCACGCCACCTTTTCACCATCATAAGCGATATCACGCACTTTCATGGTGATAGTAAACCAAAACTGTTCTCTTTTTGCAAGAAAAAGGAAGGTTCTTATTCAGCCAGAATTGAAATTTCAGATATGTTTTCTGAAATGCAGGACATCTCTTTTTTTGCCGGACTCTGAAACTTCTTAATGCGACTTGATAAGCGAGAGGAATTCCTGGCGCGTAGCTCCTTCCGTGCGGAAGGAGCCGAGGACTGCGGAAGTAGTCATGACTGAGTTCTGCTTGCCCACGCCGCGCATCATCATGCAGAGGTGACGGC
>JBAXCC010000440.1:0-2804 GCA_037141675.1 bacterium
GAATTCGTTGTAATCAACTTAAGGGGCGTAACCTCTATGATCGCAGCAATTGATTTAGGTTCAACGTCAATCAAGGTGTGCGTGTATGACGTGACTGGAACATGCGTGGCATCTGCTTCGCGTCCGACACCGCGTTATAATCCGTATGAGGCGCAACATCCCGAGTGGGTCTTCTGGAATCCAGACGATGTATGGACTCGCGTGTGCGAGGGATTTCGAGAGATCGGCGGCCGCATGGACCTCTCACAAGTATCGGCTGTTGCCGTGACAGGCATGGGCATGGATGGCGTTCCGGTTGATGAGACAGGGAATGCGCTTTATCCGTTTATTAGCTGGCATTGCGGACGCACCGCCCCACAGGCGAAGTGGTGGGAGTCGAACATCGGCGCGGACAAGACCTTCTCCATCGCGGGCTTCCCTCCGTGGGCCATGACCGGCGTCATGCGTGTGCGCTGGATGATGGAGCATGAGCCAGCCATTTTGGAACGCGCAAAAAAGTGGTTGTTGATTGAAGACTTTGTGAACTGCAAGCTGTGCGGCGTCATGGCGACGGATCCGAGTATGGCGACTTGTATGCTGTTGCTCGATCAACATACGCGCCAGTGGTCTGACGAACTTGTGACACGATCAGAAATTCCACGGCGACTCCTTCCGGAAGTCAAACCATCAGGCACGCGGCTGGGTGAAATTACGACGAGCGCAGCTCAGCTGACGGGGTTGGCCCAGGGAACCGCAGTCATTCTGGGCGGGCAGGATCATCTCTGTGGAACACTTCCAGTGGGCGCCCATCGCCCTGGCGTGGTTTCAAATGTCATGGGAAGCTGGGAAAACTTGATTGCGACAGTCTCCGATGCCACGTGCGATGTGGCACTGGGACGCTCCGGTGTATGCGTGCAGGCACATGTTGCTCCGAATCGGACAGCGGTATGGGGCGGTGCGCCCTCGGCTTCTGCGCTGACCTGGTGTCGCGAACTGACCGGCGATGATAAATGCTCGTGGGAAGATGTGATTGAGCGATGTGAGCGCGAAACACAACCTGGCGCAGGCGGACTCATCTTCTTGCCGTATTTATCTACGGCAACATGTCCCGTGAATAATCCAGCCGCAACAGGTGCCTTCATTGGACTCCTGAATACGACCCGTAAATCAGAGGTCTTCCGTGCCGTGTTGGAAGGGCTTAATCAGCAATTTCTCCATATTTTACAGACCATGGAACGGGGCATGCATACGCGTTTTGAACGCATCATTGCGTCCGGCGGCGCCACACGTAACGCCTTCTGGTTGCAGAACAAGGCAGATATCTCTGGCATCGATGTTGAAGTCTCCACCATTCAGGACACGTCACCATTAGGTGCAGCCATGCTGGCGGGTGTTGCAACTGGCTTCTGGAGCGATTTAGATGCTGCGGTTGAGCGTGTCAAGGGTGAGACCCGAGTCTTTCATCCAAACGAAGCCAATCATACACGCTATGAGCCGCTTATTCATGTTTATCAAGGGCTGGCGACAACTTTAAAACCAGTGTATACCGCGTTGGCGGAGTGGAGAGAAAAATAAGATGACTGCAACAGAGAGAATGTGTACTGCGATTAAGCGTGGAACGCCGGACCGGATTCCAACGTTTGAATGGTTTATTGATCCGGGTGTTGGCAAGGCGATGACGGGATCAGCCGATGCAATGGATATTGTGGAACGATTGGATATCGACGGCATCAACATCCGGCCCGATTACACGAAAAAGTTTTTGGACGACAAGACCTTTGAAGATGAGTGGGGGAACCGTCGCCAGTTGACAGGCGATTGTATTGCCGCAGTCATTGCGCAGCCCATGACCGACATCACCCAGCACATGAGTTTCACTTTTCCAGATGTGAAGGCTGATCATCGCTTTGAAACGCTTCGCAAAGCTGTGGAGCGGTTCGGAGATACGCGCTCAATCATTTGGAATCTGCGGGACGGTTTCTCGGATGTGCGCGATTTGCTGGGGTATGAGGAGGCATTAATGGCGCCCATGCTGGAACCGGAAGCAACTAAGGAGTTCTTAGACAGAGTTGTCGACTTCAATCTTGCCCTGGCAGAAGAAGCTGTCAAACGCTTTGGCATTAAGATCATTGCAACAACCGATGATGTGGCAATGAATGCAGGACCGCTCTTTCCTGACGAGTGCTATCGTGAGGTGATCCTACCGTCTTTCCGCAAAGTCATCCAAGGGTATAAAGCCCTGGGCTGCTTGACAGTGAAGCATTGTGATGGCGATGTGCGTCCGTTGGTCGATCTCTGGATTGATGCTGGCATTGACTGCCTGGATCCGATTGATCCAGGGGCAGGGCTCACCATGCGCGACATGAAAGCAAAGTATGGAGACCGTATTGCGCTGAAGGGCAATATCGACTGCGTCAAGACACTGTGCACCGGGACACCGGAAGAGGTCAAAGCAGAAGTCCGTCAAGCCATCGCCGATGCCGGTCCGGCCGGTCTTATCATCTCCTCCAGCAACACAGTCCACCGAGGCGTCAAACCAGAAAATTATCGTGCCATGCTGGACGAGCTGAGAAGATAACGGGAAACTTGAAACTTGTTGGAGGGTCGAGTTACACCTCAACCAACGGTGCGGGTGTAACCGCACCCTCCATGTACGCATCCCAAGTGACTTCCTCCCTTTCAGCCTGTGCAAGGTGAAAGCGGCAACTGCCGTCAGCTACTCGCCCCTACATTCTACCATTCCAATATTCCATTATTCCGGTCCTTTTTTGCGCAAATTGCAAGAAGTCTTTTCCAGAAAATCATGCCGCCCCTTTCTTTTCAAT
>JBAXCC010000441.1:0-2761 GCA_037141675.1 bacterium
ACCACAAAGCAGACACAATACGCTAACAAGGTCATAGCCCCTTGCTGAGCAAGTGCCCACCCCCATGAGTTTGTCTCTTTTCTGACTGTCGCAAAGGTGGCTACACAGGGGGTAGCCATGAGACAGAAGAGCATCAGCACATACCCTTGTAAGGGCGTATAGCGGTCTTGCAAAACCTGGCGCAACGGCTTATTTCCCTCCACAGCGGCCAGAATGGCCATTTGGGAGACAAAGATCTCCTTCGCGGCAAAAGCACCGACCAAAGCGGAACTGATATGCCAGTCAAATCCGATATGCCGCATGGCTGGTTCTAAGAGATACCCCACGCGACCGCTCACCGTATCTTCAGGATGCCCTGTCTTTGGATAAGTCGTCGCAATCCAGAAGATGACAGAGGCCGCAAGGATCACTGTTCCTGCTTTGTAAAGGTAAAGTTGGGCACGTTCCCACAGATGGATCAATATGCTTTTCAGTGTCGGCAATCGATAAGGTGGCAATTCAAGAATGAAGAGAGACGAGTCACCTTTAAAGAGGGTCTTACGCATCAACGCAGCCACCGCAAGTCCAGCCAGCACACCAATCACATAGACGGAAAGAAGAGCAGGCGCCCGCCATACAGGTGGAAAGAATGCGGAGATGATCAACGAGTAGATCGGCAACTTTGCGCCGCAACTCATCAGTGGCACAATAAAAAGGGTGGCCATTCGGTCACGCCGCGACTCAATCATACGCGTAGCCATGATGGCGGGAACGCTGCATCCAAAACCAATCAAGAGAGGAATAAAACTCTTTCCTTGTAAGCCTACTGCTCGCATGGCACGATCCATGATGAAAGCCGCCCGTGACATGTAGCCTGTCCCCTCTATAAGGGCCAAGCAAAGAAAGAGTATCAGGATGTTAGGCAAGAAGACCAGCACGCCGCAGACACCGCCTAATACGCCGTCCAACAGAAGCGAGCGCATTTCAGGCAGCGCAGTTTCCGGCCAGATACCACCCAGGAAAGCACCCAGAGCAGCAAATCCTCTTTCCAGTAGACTCATTACTGGCTCGCTCGCAACAAACGTCAATGAAAACATTCCATACATGATTAAGAAGAATATGGGCAGCCCCCAGATCCGATGGGTCACAACACTGTCAATCTGCCGCGTCACATCATCACGTGAAGGAGGGGCCTGATGCTGACAGGCTTTGATGAGGGCATTAATTATTCCATAACGATAATCCGCCACCACTTCATCGGCTGATTCTCCTTGCGCATCCTCCAGTTTGGCAATCTGCTGCTTGACCTCTGCTTCAAAATCCGGCAACCGCTTAAAGACCGCTTCCATGACAGAAGGATCTTTTTCCAGTAGTTTGACAGCCATCCATTCAGGGCTTGGAGTCGATACAAAAAAGGGTTCTTCTCTAGCAATATCTGCTGCTAGTTTTCCAACGGTCCTCCGCATGTGCTCATCACCATGATATTTCCAATCCGGAATCCGAGGGATTGACGGATGATTAATTGTCTCAAGAATGGCTGTTTTTAATTCTTCAATGCCTTTTCCCGAACGTCCAACCGTCTGAACAACAGGACATCCCGTGAGCGCAACCAGCTGTTTGACATCGATAACGATCCCCTTCGATTCCGCTTCATCCGCCATATTCAACACAAGTATAACTGGAAATCCAAGATTAAATAATTGCACCGTCAGATAAAGGCTTCTTGTTAGCTGAGTCGAATCAATCACATTCACGAGAAGATCAAACCGCTCACCGAGCAAGGTCTGCTGTACAACTGTTTCATCAGCTGAAGAGGCGGTTAAAGACTGGGCCCCCGGAAGATCCGTCATTTCAAGATCGACACCTCCCCACGAACAAATACCCGTATGCCGCTCAACGGTCACGCCCGAATAATTGCCAACATGCTGCCTCCCTCCCGTCAGCGCGTTGAACAGGGTTGTCTTCCCACAGTTGGGTTGACCCACTAATGCTATTTTAAGACTTTTCTTCATAACTCAACTCCGCAACTCCACCTGAATTTGTTTTGCCTCAGATGCGCGAAGGGAAATCTCTGTTCCGTTCACCAAAAAACTTCGAGGGTCGCCTAGAGGGGCAATCTTTGAAAGCCGAACTGACGATCCTTTCACCAACCCGTACGCAGCTAAACGTCTTCCAAGTCCAGCCGTTATACTCATCACAACACCCTCTTCGTCTGGCAACATGGCAGCCAGGGATTTAATGTTCACAAACTCACTTAGGCGTTCAAACGCAACATCATCTAATTCATGTTCAAGCTTGCACGCAAGAGAATCAGCATGCTCAGGAGGCAACTTCAGGAACTGTGTCAAAAAGCACTTCAGCGTCTGGTGCTTCTTGATCACTTGAGTCGCGATCTGAGAGCCTTTACGCGTCAGCTCAACCGGATGATAGGACTCATACTGTACAAGCCCTTTTTCTGCCAATGTCTTGAGCGTTGCTGTCACCGAAGGCTTCTTAACACCCAATTGTCGAGCGATGTCGCTCACATGAGCATGACCTTCCTTTTCAGCCAACTTCGCAATTATCTCAAGGCAATCTTCCGTGCTGGTGGTGGTTAAAGAATTCATGGTTAAATGTTAGCATAGACTAACTTGTTTGTCAAACCTACTAATCCTCATAATTTTTGATTGCTGTCCGTGGGGCATTATGGTCAAATATGCACCATCATTTTGCAAAGGAAAAGAATTATGGCAGAACTCATTGTTGCGTTGGATGTCGCATCCACTTCAGAGGTTAAAAAGGT
>JBAXCC010000442.1:0-2760 GCA_037141675.1 bacterium
TTCACTTTTCTCCAGCTCTCCCCACGGCCCCACGGCCGTGGTTACCACTGGCACATTACAGGAAAGAGCCTCCCCGACGACCATTCCAAAATTTTCACTCCGACTCGGGAGCACAAAAATATTCGCATTCTGCATCAGAGACCATTTTGCTTCACCCCGAACAGCTCCCAAAAACACAACATCCGCATCCCCATCACAAACGGCCATCCCTGCGCATTCGCACCATTTCAATTTTAACTTTTCACTTTCAGCTTGTAATTTCTCTTTTGTTCCCTGCTCATCCGGCCCTGCAATCACCAGCTTCCAGGAAGATTCATTCGCGCATTCACGCATTGCCGCATTCGCGCATTTCTTCACTTCAGCCCACGCAGAGATTAACAGGTCCAACCCTTTCAATGGGTGCAACCGCCCTAAGCTTAGAACAATTTTGCTAGGCCTTTCTATTTGCATACGAGGCGGTCTCCCTTTTGCCCACTTCTTTGTGACCACTGTGTGGTCACAATAACACGACTCTGCATTTTGATTGCCCCACTAGCAAACCCCATTAGGAATCACAACGATCTTTGTACACGCCTTGTGCGCGTCTAACTTTTCGCGTTCACCTTGAACAAACGCCTGTATCCAGTGCTTTTCAGCCTCGCACATAGCATGAATCACGCTCGCCCGTTGCAGCAACCATTTATCCAGCCACCCCACCAACCTTTTCTTCCATGCCGAATGCTTCAGTTGCAATGGACTGGATGATCCATGCGGACTCATGACCAACGTCTTATTATGCTGCAACGCCAACCAGGCCCCCCACCACACCGGAAAGGTCCAACTCGAATGCACATGTACCACATCAGCATCCTTGATCTCTTTGCCAAAACCCAACAACATGCCCCACGAAAAATACAAAAAGTGCGGCCAGCTCCGTCGGAACGTCACTACCCGCACCCCTCTCTCCCCTGTTGAATATTCTATGTTCGACTTGGCCACCGTTGACGCGACAGCGACCTCATGCCCCAGGCGCTGCTGCTCAAGAGCCAGTCTCGTCACCACTGCTGCGATCCCGCTCTCTGGTGGCATCACGGCTATTATATGCAGAATTTTCATGATTCATTCTCTCGCACTCCGCGACCTCCTGGGAAACAACGGTTTTGCGCTACCAATAGCACCCACCGCTCTCTAGCGTCTTTAAATCTCGTGGTGTCTCGGCTTCATTCGGTCTCACCCAATGCTCATTGATAAAAGGCTTCAGGTTTGCATCATTCTCCCACCGTTTCCCCATGATTCCAAAAAACAACTGCAAGCCGCCGCCAACATGCACAGCTTTCCGACCTGACCGCTTGATATGAGCGGCTATCGCGAACCCGTAAGCGCCGGCACCAATCAGCGCCACATCAAAATCCAGCCGATCAACCTGTTGACACATCCAGGCAAGCGCATCAAACCACGATACAAACTGATTCGTCTCTCCTCTCAACGACTGTACAGCTTTGATTGTCATCAGCTCGCAGTCAGGAAAGACTGTTTTACCATCAAACAGGAGATGCCGTTTAGGATATTGCTTCTTGATTGAATCTTCAAAGGGATGAATAACTAAAACTTTTTTTCCTGCCAAGGCCTGCGTCCACGGTTCATCTTGCAGATAAGGGAATAAGATAATATCGATCGGAATGATCGAGGCCTGAGCAAACAACGCTCTTATCTTGACCTCCTCTGCCAACCACGACCCCAGCACATCCAAACATCTGGCATCTTGTTCCATTAGGCGCGTAAACCGCGTCAACGCCTCATCCGTCAGAGGAAAGAATCCCGACCAGTCTGACATGTGCTGCCGGATACGTTTATTCCATCTGTTTGCCGTCCGCATTTCGCCCCTCAGAACCTTCCAGTATTTCAGCCATACCGGTTGTGGAGATTCGATGTCTCGGACACACATCATCCCGGCCAGTTCCGTTGCCCCAAAGCGACCGATCATGCAAGGCATATCAGATGCCAGCTTGCTTTGAACAAGCTTAGCGGCCGCCTCCCCCGTATACTCATACGCCAACAGGCACTTCTTCCCAGGCGAAAGCCATGCACGGAGTGGATATAGAAGCTTAATGATTCTCTCTTCCAAGGTCATTTTATAAATTGCGCTACTGCTTTTTACGGATTAAGAATTTTCGTTCATTGTTGCTTTTACGAAGCTCTTCCATGTTCAATTCTGCGTAAATCCGTGCAATCCGTAACTAAAAACTCTCCCCCGTTTCGAGTTTCACTTTCCAACTCTTGGTAAAACATACTCCCATATCTTAAAAAAATATTTCGGCATCATCATCAGCAAACAACAAAAATATCCATTCTCACGATTACCCCGGACGATTTCCTGATTTAACAGCACGTTGCTCCGCCAATTCTCTGTACTCATCCCACCCAGGCGCATATCTACAAAACACAAAGGCACATATACACAATGCAATCTGGCTTTACGCAAAAAACGGATCAACAGTTCATTGTCCGCCGCGATCCTATAATTCAACGCATAGGCACCCAACCGCATAAAACATTCCTTGCGAATATACACCGAGGGATGAGGTGGCATGAATCCCCACTGTAGCATCCATGGCCGCCAATGCCGCGAAGAATAATAACGCTTTGCTTTTTCTGCTCGTATCCCAGCCAAGCTAAGACCCTTCCGGTTTGCGACAAAGCGGATGTCGCCATAGATTGCATCAACTGATGCACTCCCCCCAAACACCTGCGCCACTCTTTCAATCACGTCATCCGCAGACA
>JBAXCC010000443.1:0-2755 GCA_037141675.1 bacterium
TTCAAAAATAATAATGGGATAACAGCTTGACGGTTATCATCGAGTCTGTTATATTGTACGGACAATTAAGTTTATTGATGCCTTGCTTGTATGCCATGATGTTGTGTATGCTGGACAGGGATGATGTAAAGTAGAGGTAATCAGAAAGGACAGCTCGCAAATGAAAAGACATTTGTCGACGTTTATCGGGGGAGCGATTGTCGGTTCGCTCTCCTTTGGCATTTGGCCGGAGATGTGGAAGACATACGGAATCATGGGTGGATTCCTTACAGCGACCGTCGTGATCGGCATCATGTGGTATATGAACCACTGGCTGGGCGTGATGGATAATCCGAAGGACAAGCTTTGGATTGACCAGGGTTTCCCGATTGCTGCTTCAGGCATTGTCTGGGGGCTCGTCCGATTTTATCCCAACTCTCATTTCACTCATATTTTTCCCACGTTGATTTGCTGTCTCATTGGCGGCGCGCTCGCAGGCTGGGCTGCACACGCAGTCAAGCAGGTCGCGCCCGGTTGGCAGGATCAGGAAGTGAAGGAGGTGTCCAAATGATTGAGTGGTTTTCAACCTTTAATCCTGCACTCGGCATGCCGCCGGTGAGCGTGATTACAACTATTTTCGGCGCCTTCTGCGCAACGTTTGCCGTGATCATTTGTTGGCCGAAGCTCGTACGCGACTTTGGCCCTATCGGCGGATTCATGAGTGCGACGATTATCATCGGCACCTTTTGGCTCTTGAATCATAAGCTGCCAGGCTTTGGCATCAATCCCGATGGCATTTCGTATCCGGATGGCGGATGGAAGCAGTATGGACTGATTTATCAGGCCTATAAGGGTGCGTGTCCATGGGTCGATATGGGAAGTTCTATCGCCTGCGGCTTCTGGGTTCATGGTTTGATTGGCGCACAGAAGGGAACGCGCGGTTCATTGGCGATCGAGAGTCTGCCTCGTATGTTCGTTGCCATTCTGGGTGGCATTGTGGGCGGTGCTATCACAGGACTGATTGGTTTTACTGGTGCGGAACTCTTTAAATAGGGCTTACCCATGAAATACATTCTGGCGCATGATTTAGGGACGAGCGGCAATAAGGCGACGCTCTACTCGGAAGAGGGGAAGCAGATGGCGAGTGCCACGGTCTCCTATCCGTCTAACTTCTTCAATGGGTCTTGGGCCGAACAGAATCCTGAAGATTGGTGGAAGGCGATCTGCGGCTCGACACGACAGTTACTGGCTGAGGCGAAAGTCTCGCCGCAGGAGATTGCTGTTGTTTCCTTGAGCGGGCAGATGATGGGGTGTACGCCCGTGGATAAAGACGGTCGCGCTTTGCGTCCCTCGATCCTCTATTGTGACCAGCGGGCCACGAAGGAAGAGGCGTCGCTGCTGAGCCAGATCTCGTTGCGTGAGTTTTATGGCATCTGCGGACATCGCGCCAGCTCGTCGTATGTACTGGAAAAACTGATGTGGGTGCGGGCCAATGAACCCGATGTTTTCATAAAGACCGCCAAGACGCTTTGCGCGAAGGACTATATCAATTGCCGGCTGACCGGCGTGATGGCCACGGACTTTTCCGATGCGTCCGGAACGAACGCCTTTGATCTCAACACCTTTACTTGGTCGGAAAAGCTGATTGGTCTGGCAGGCTTGGAGGTGTCGTATTTTCCAAAGGCTGTTAATTCATCAACCATCATTGGCGGGATCACGCCTCAAGCTGCAGCAGAGACAGGATTGGCTGTTGGAACCCCGGTTGCCGCTGGCGGCGGCGATGGCAGCGCGGCAGGTGTCGGTGTCGGTTGCGTCAAACCGGGTAGCGCCTATAACTGCTTGGGATCGTCGAGCTGGATTGCACTGACCGTCGAGAAACCGATTGTGGATGAGCAGATGCGCACGATGAACTGGGCGCACTGCGTCCCGGGTTATCTGCATCCGTCCGGTACGATGCAGACCGCAGGTTCGAGCTTCAAGTGGATGTCTGAACAGGTCGCGACAAGTCCTGATTTCGCGCAGATCGAAGCGCTGGTTGAGTCGTCGCCAGTCGGAGCCAATGGCGTGCTCTTCCTTCCGTATATGCTGGGCGAGCGTACCCCGTGGTGGAATCCCGATGCGCGTGGAGCGTTCATCGGATTGAACCTGGCTTCGACACGCGCAGACATGATGCGCGCTGTCATGGAAGGCGTTGCCATGAATCTGGGACTCATTGCCGACATCTTCCGCGTGCATGTGCCGATTGATAAACTGACGATCATTGGCGGCGGCGCGCAGAGTAACGTATTCCGTCATATTCTGGCCTCGGCCTGTTCATGCGCAGTCCAGACGTTGAACTCCAAGGCGGAGGCGACTTCCCTCGGCGCAGCGATTATTGGCGGTGTGGCCTGCGGAATATTCAAGGACTTCTCGATCGCTGAGCAACTGTTGAGTGTCGATGCGACCGTGCAGCCGAATATTGAGCATGCGATCAAATATCGGATGCGCCGTGATGTGATGGAACGAGCCTATCGCGGACTCGTGGATGTGTATAAGGATTTGGCAGTAGGGGCTTGATATATCAAGCCCGCACAAAAGGAGTGATTATGAGAGCAGTCATCGTTGAGAAGCCAGACGTGTTTGGCATTCGTGAAATTGAAGCACCCAAGCCGGGTCCCTATCAGGCGTTGGTGAAGTTGGATGTTGCTGCCTTGTGTAATGCGACAGACGGAAAGCTGATTGAAGGCCATTTCCCTGGCGTGGATAAATATCCTCTTTCGTTGGGGCATGAGAACAC
>JBAXCC010000444.1:0-2755 GCA_037141675.1 bacterium
TGTTGTCCCCGCATTGCGCGAAAGAAAGCCACTCCGCCTCCGACGGCAACCTGTAACGCAAGCCACCAAGCTTGTTCATGTCCCTCTCCGTCAGCCAAGCCGCATATGTCTTGGCATCGTCGAAGTTCACCTGCACCACCGGTTGTCGCTCACCATTCAGGCTATTACCTTCATAAGCCTTGCTGTCGTGGGCAGGATCCTTCTTCCGGTACTCGCCGTTTGTGACCTCGTACTTGCCCACCCACAGCTTCAGAGCCGGCACCCAAACGAACTTCATACCTGTCTCTGGGGACGTCCAATCTTGCCCATCAACAGGGGCCAGCATCTTTACTTCCTCCGGCACGATTTTTTTCTCGTTTAAAACAGGGCCAAGAACCACACGAATGCCGATGCTTTCGTACGTTCCCGACGATACGCAGCAATTGCGGCTGGCGATCCGACAGTGCGAAGCGTGCCAGAAATAAGTACCGCCACGACATATACGCGAGCTGCCATTCAAAGGCCCGGTCGGATCCGTGGTGGACAGTCCTCCATAACCATCCTGCCACCAGTCGTGACACCACTCATAGACGTTTCCGCTCATATCGTGCAGCCCCAGGGCATTCGCCTGCTTCCCGCCGACGGGTTGCGTCTTCATGTCGCTGTTCTCGCCGTGCCACGCCACTGCGTTGATCTCGTTCCCGCCGCTGTAGGTGAACCCTTGGCTCCTCTGCCCTCCCCCTGCAGCGTACTCCCACTCCGCCTCCGTCGGCAGACGGTACACATAGCCCGCCGGCAGACGGCCCGCAGCCCGCTCCAGCCGAGTCAGATCCTCGCAGAACTTCACCGCGTCATCCCAGGTCACCTTCTCCACAGGCAGGTCGTCACCCACGAAACGACTGGGGTTGGCACCCATCAATTGCCGGTATTCCCGCTGCGTCACCTCACACTTTCCCATCCAGAACGGTTTCGTGATCCGCACCGTCCGCACCGGCTTCTCGAAGACCTTACCGCTGTTCGAGCCCATTTCGAAGGACCCGGGAGAGACATCCACGAACGCCATCCCCAGCACATTTCCAACGGTCGCGTTTCTAAAGGCTTGGTCTTCTTTGGGCTCGCTCGTGTTTGCTGGCGGCTCTAGATGCATCACGTCGCGTTTCGCTCTGCTTGACTGCATTGACCATATTGACAAGATTGACACAACAGCAATGACAGCCGCACCCACCAGCCACAGCCAAGTCTTGCTGTCCTTAACTTTAGAACTCCCGAACTCCCGAACTTTAGAACTGCCTCGCGTCCCCCTCCCAAGACCGTCAAGTGCTTCAAGCAACGCTGCGCCATTTGCGTAGCGTTCTTTGGGATCGTGTTCCAGGCAGCGGGAGATGAGGGTGTCCCATTCTTTTGAAAGTCCTGGCACGACTTGGCTCACGGGCTTCGTCATACCGGTTGGCCGCCGTCCGGTCAGGAGCCGGTAAAGCATCACGCCAAAGGCATAGATGTCTGTAGCCGGGCTTATCGGCGCGTCGAGGTCGCCGCGCTGTTCCGGCGCCATGTAGTCGTAAGTGCCCAGCAGGGCGTCGCCCGATGATCGCGGACCTGACGGCCTGTCGCTGCCCCCAGTCTTCTCGTCGCCCATAGAGCGCTCAACGCGATTCTTCGGCATGATGGTCTTCGTGTTACCCATGGAGCGGGCGACGCTGGCGTGAATCTGGCTCTGAAGCCACTCCTCTCCAACTGCCTTGGCCAGCCCGAAATCCGCGACGCGTGCGTTGTTGTCGCGATCTACGAGCACGTTCGCTGGCTTGATGTCGCGGTGGACTACGCCTTGTTCGTGCGCATAAGACAGGGCCTCGGCGACCTGCGTTGCCCAGCGGCGCACATCTGCCTCCGGCAGGCGGCGGTCAGGCGATTGTTCCAGCAGGTCGTGTAAAGAACAGGCCTTGCCGCTCGGTCCAGCTACAAAGTCCATCACGAGAAAGTGCCGGCCGCTCGGGGTGTCATGGCCCACGTGGTGGACCCGCACGATGCGCGGATGATCGAGCGTCTGCATGAGCCGGCCTTCGTCGAAGAAGCGCGCCACGAAGGTGCGGTCCGCGGTCGCTTCGGACGGCAGCAACTTTACCGCGCAGCCGACATGCGTGTGGATATTCTGCGCACGCCACACCTCGCCCATGCCACCCGCGCCGATGCGCTCGATCAACTCATAATCACCGATGACCTGTGCCATACCGTTTTTACTCTCCCAGTAACCCCATGTAGAGGCTTTTGCATTTAGTCAATGAAAATGAATAACCTCTTCCGGAGCATGCCTTGCATAATTCAGAGCGAGACCCGGTCCCGCTGCACTCTCTACAGCGTCCGTTGCCAGTACAGATGAGGCAACGGAGCTGCTGTCCGTCAAGGCCTACTTTCGCACCTCTTCCGACCCCTTCACAGGGTACGCATCTTCCTGTGCCTTTGCATTTCAAGCAAACCTGCTTGCTGCGTCCGCTCTCACATTTATCGCAAACATCTGACAGGTTCCTGTCAGATAAATCTGCTAGGAGTTGGCGCGGATAATCACGAGCGATTGCTGATCGGGCAGCAAAACCCTCGACCGCATTCCCCGTGGCCAATATCCCGAGGCAATAGATGACACACAATCGGCACTTCTCATCAGAATCCCTGCTCGCCTGAATCAACGGCTTCAAATTTGCTAGTGCGGCCCTATCCAAGGGATTTTTTTTCAGGTCGTTTATCGGCTGGTTTTTAATTCGGAGTTCTTCCTCCTGTTTTG
>JBAXCC010000445.1:0-2742 GCA_037141675.1 bacterium
CGGCGAGAGGTACCAGCACCAGCAGTGACAGGTAGAAGACCGTGTAGCCAAAGGCTAGGCCGAAACCTGGCAGTACACTTTTCTCTTTCCAATTCAGTTTCATCTCGTTCCTTCTGCGGACATCGTTCTGTAAAGGTTATTTCCCGGACGGAAGATAGATCTGATCAAACAAAGCACCGTCTGCGAAGTGTTCCTTGTGCGCAGTGCTCCAGCCGCCGGAGATGGCGTCGATCGTCAGTAAGCGAGCCTTGGGGAAGCGGGCGATGTCCGAGGGGTCAGCCTGTTCTGGATTACGCGGACGGTAGTAATGCTTGGCCGCGAGCTTCTGGCCCTCTGCGCTGTAGAGGTGTTGGAGGTAGGCCTCCGCAATCGCACGTGAGCCGCGCTTATCCACCACCTTGTCCACGACTGCCACGGTCGGTTCTGCGAGTATACTGACCGGCGGGGTAACGATGTCGAACTTGTCCTTGCCCAATTCGTTGACGGCTAAGTAGGCCTCATTTTCCCAGGCCAAAAGCACATCGCCGATGCCGCGCTGGACAAAGGTCGTGGTTGCGCCGCGCGCGCCGGAATCCAGCACAGGAACATGCTTGTAAAGCTCGGCGACGAACGCCTTGGCTTTTTCCTTGGCGGCTACTGCCTGTACTGCGAATTCCAGCTGGGTCAGCTTGCTGAGGTCTCCGCCCAGTTCGCGGTCAAGGATGAAGCCCCAGGCCGCCAGATGGTTCCAGCGCGCGCCGCCCGAGGTCTTCGGGTTGGGTGTGATCACCTCGACGCCGGGCTTGATGAGGTCAGACCAGTCCTTAATCTGCTTGGGGTTGCCCTTGCGGACGAGGAAGACGATCGTGGAGGTGTAGGGCGCACTGTTATTTGGCAAGCGCTTCTGCCAGTCTTTCGACACGAGACCGGACTTTGCCGCGACCTCGTCGATGTCGTAGGCCAAGGCCAGTGTCAGGACATCCGCCTCCAACCCGTCAATGACGGCCCGAGCCTGCTTGCCTGACCCGCCATGTGATTGACGGATGGCGACTGGTTTGCCGCCATGCTCCTTTTGATAGAACTCGGTAAACGATGTATTGAATGCCTTGTAGAGCTCCCGTGTGGGATCATACGAGACATTTAGAATTTCAGTCGGGTTCGCTGCCAAGATTGGACTTGTTGCCAGAGCGAGCAAGCCTGCTGCGAAGTACGTGTGTGCTGTAATGCTGTTCATTGTTGATCTCCTTATTATGCGGCACTGTGGCCATGTGTGTTAGCTGTCTCTTCTCCGCCTTAATCGGCTTGAATGGCGCATACAATAGCATCTATTATCTACCATGTCAATAGACAATATAGATTATATTTCTTTTTGTCGGGCTTTTATATGCGCCCAGAGGAGCAACAGCATTCCGAACGGCCATTGTAATTCCGAAATTTAGGCTGTTGACAGATCGTGTCTAATAGTCTACAATGTACATCAATTCAATAGACAATTAGGTTTCAAGATTATTTGTCAAGGAGGCAGCTTTGATTTCAGAAAAACAGACACAGTTGACGACACGTCTGGCACAGGCCGGTACCCGCTATGATAAGGCAACGGGGTCGATCTCGGTGCCCATTTATCAGACAGCGTCATTTGTACATCCCGGACTTGGTCAGAGCACGGGATTCGACTATTCGCGTTCTTCGAATCCGACGCGGCTGGTGTTGGAGGAGACCCTGGCGGCTGCCGATGGCGGGCACCGAGGTTTCGCCTTCGCCTCTGGGCTGGCAGCGATCGATGCAGTGCTGCGCTTGTTTGTGCCGGGTGACAAGCTAGTGGTCACTGAAGATCTCTACGGAGGCACGTACCGGTTGTTTGAAAGAATCTATCGTCCGCTCGGGATCGAGGCCGTCTATGTTGACACTTCGGATATTGCTTCCGTGCAAGTGGCATTGGCTATTCCAGGTGTGCGAGGCGTGTTGATTGAGTCGCCGACCAATCCGATCCTCAGGATTGCCGATATTCGTGTTATCGCGACGTTGGCGCGTGCGTGGGGCATAATTACGATTGTGGACAACACGTTCCTCACGCCGGTCTTGCAGCGTCCGATTGAACAGGGAGCGGATTTGGTCGTCTACAGCGCGACGAAATATCTTGCGGGGCACAATGATGTGGTGGCGGGTGCGGTCGTCACGGCGACTCCGGAACTTTCGGAGCGCATCGGCTTCTTGCAGAATGCGTCCGGCGGCATTCTCGGTCCCCAGGACTCCTGGTTGACGCTGCGCGGAATCAAGACCTTGGCTCTGCGCGTGGAGCGGCAGCAGGCGAATGCGATTGCGATCGCCACGTGGCTGGCGAGTCATCCTCGTGTACGTCGGGTCTATTATCCGGGGCTGCCGAACCATCCCGGACGTGGTATCCTCCTTCGCGAGAAGAGCGGCTGGGGCGGCATGATCTCGTTTGAGGTGGATGATCCTGCGCGCGTGCCGGTGATTTTGTCCACGGTGAAGATTTTCCTGTTCGCGGAAAGTCTTGGTGGTGTAGAATCCCTCATCACGTATCCGTCTGTGCAGACGCATGCCGACATTGAAGAGGCGACACGTTGTCGGCTTGGCATCAATGACCGGTTGCTACGGCTCTCGGTTGGCATCGAGGATGTGCACGATCTGCTGGACGACCTGGAGACTGTGCTATGACTGAACAGACAAAATTGATTCATTCGGGGCGCGACCGCGATCCGTATACTGGCGCGTCGAGCATACCGATTTATCAAGTTTCGA
>JBAXCC010000446.1:0-2728 GCA_037141675.1 bacterium
TGACTCACCCTCTTTCTGCAGCGAGAGCAGCCGCATCTCAAACCAGGTACGGCACCACACAGCGTTTTGGTTAACCGTGGTTTCCTCGATTGGCTTAGACGGGTTGGAGCATCCCGTCTGAACCAAGACACCTCCCAGGAGGCAGATCAAGGCCAAGCGGAACGTCCTTGCTCTCTGCATTTTCATACCATGCATCACTTTTCATCTCCTTTGAGCTTTGGTTGGTGCATAAAGAACATGACCATATCCTCGACAGTTTCAACTCTGCCGAACAGTGGATTGTCTTTTGTTTGGGTCATGTCGTATCCGGCTCTTGCACCCACGTCGTAAGCAAGATCATCCAGATCTTCACAGTCAATATCAAGGTCCTTGTCAATTCGGTCCTTAGCCCTTATCGGGAAACGGTCATGATCGCTTCCCATGCATTTTTGAAGTCCCTCATATACTGCCCGGACGATCCACATGTCAACAGAATGGCGGTCAAATGATCTCGCAAACGAACAAATACTTTCTTCGCTACGAGCATCGGCCATTTTTCTTAATCGTCTTTTCTCGACAAGAGAAAACACCCAGCCTATTATGGCAAGAAGGGCGATTATGAGGCCTGCAAAAGGTTTTGCCCAACAGAGACCAGCCAGGCCTGAAACGAATAGTGCGAGTAAGACGTAGGCTAGTGGCCTTGTCTTGTGTTCCGGTATGGCAGGCATGTGTCTGGAGAGTGTCATTTTGTCTTTGGCGAATATATGATCTGTCCCAACTCGGTTGGGCGCTCAATAAACAATGTGGTTATAATGGCACTTTCATGGCTGAATGGCAAATGTTTTAAATTTTATGGCACTTGCTTTTAAGGAGTTGCGGTTTGCCTTTGCGGCTCGGCGAGACGCCTCGCCCTACCGCCTTCGGATCAGATAGATGGCCCGTGCGAAGCGGGTAGGGCGAACCGTCTCGGTGAGCCGCTGATTCGTGCCTGCCCACCGTAGACGTATTCGCGAAGGTGGGGTGGTTCGGGCCATTCGGATGCTAAAGAAGTTGATCCTTCGGGTATTCCTGCTCGAATGGCGGACGGGCTTGCCGAGAACTTCAGCGTTTAGAGTTGGGCGTTGAGCGTTAAGCGTTCCAAACTTTTAACGCTCAACGTTTAACTTTTAACGCTTAATTTAAGAAGTTACCCCAATCGTTTAATCCAGCTCCGCTGGCTGGGTGCTTGCCTATTTCTGCGGATGGCCGAGGGCGCGGAGAAGGGAGAGGAGGGAGATCCCGGTGGCGGGATTCCAGATGAGGACGAGCGTTGAAGAGGGGGCAGGGGGGCAAGGTTCGAGGGTGAGGCGTCCTGCGCTCCAGTTCAGATAAAGCCATCCCTAGGTGGTCCGGATCGATCCTTTTGCACGGTAAAGACCGTCTTCGGCTCCAGCAAAGAGGGATTTCATGCTGGCTGTGGTCACAGGCGCGTCAAAGGTGACGACTTCGCGTTCAAAGTTCGGATCTTTGCAGAGTCCGAAGGCAACATCCATCTGCTCAATGCGCGAGGCAAGGCCGTCTGCGAGGATGATGTCAGGCGAGATGTTTCCGTAGGTGCAGCGCACAATCTGTGCGTTTGGATTGATCATTGCGATCTTCTCTTGCACCTTGGCAATGGTCTCTGGCGCATGGAGGTCTGTCTTGTTCAGCAAGATTAAATCTGCGCTCTCTATTTGCCCACGGATGTTGGGCAGGACGAGCAGGAGCTTCATGAGCATCCCCGGATCGACGACAGTGGTTACGCCCGCGACATGGAAACGCTTGTCGAGTCCACTCTCCTGGAGCAGGCGCTTCATGGAGCGCGGATCAGCCATGCCGCTGGCTTCAATGACCACGCCTTGCGGTTGCAAGATTTCCCCTGTGCGCATAGGGACCCCTTCCGAGACGCGCGACAAGGTGCTGATGAATTCCGTGACAAGGCAGCGGCAGAAGATGCTGCCGCCTGCTACGGCGATGGCGGTTCCGCCTTCACGCTCCACCACACCGGCGTCGACATCCACGGCTGAGAACTCGTTCACAATGAAGAGCAGTCCGCGTCCATTGGCATGGTGAACCAACCGCCGCAGGACTGTTGTCTTGCCTGCGCCGAGAAAGCCGACGACCAGCCAGATGGGGGTTGTGTTCATGAGGCACGCTGGGTGAGCAGCGCCTCGATTTGGTCGATCAGGGCTGTTGGGTCCTCCTTGTTGACGATGGCCAAGCGGAGGCGCGCGATCAGGGAGGTCGGGTGGGCCTTTTGGCTCAGGGCTGTCTTCAGGCGCTCGATGAGGGTCGTCTGGTCAGGGATGATGGAGATGAAGCAGACCTCGCCGTCCACGCAGATCGTCGGGAGGGCCTTGACCCCGAGTTTGACCATCATGCTGATGCCGACAGGCTCCTTGATCTTGTGTTCGCGAATATCGAATGCTGCGGCATCAATGGACGCTGCGGCCATGGTGACAGCCTCCATCATGTACTGGCAGGGTGCGCAGGCTGTGGAGTCGAGGGTGATCACATCGATGATGACCTTCTTTTCCGCCGCATAATGAGGCAATGTGACGTGCGCTAGATCCATGGTGTTGACGAGTGTCTTGAGCGAGATACGCGCCATTTCGCAGGCGTAATCGTCATGCACCATTTCCGCGACAGCCACAAGATTCTTGGATGGAACATCATAAGGCAGGTCGCATCCAGGGGAAAGGATGAAGCCGCGTTTGCCGCAGGCATCGAA
>JBAXCC010000447.1:0-2724 GCA_037141675.1 bacterium
CCGGTTTATCACCACCAATCGGGCAACCTTGGCGAGCTGCACACCGTGAACATCTACCTGAACTGGGCACCGCTCCAAGAGCGCAGTGACTGGCTGGAACATTGGTCAACGGTCGGCGTGAAACCGGTCTTCTTCGTGGAATGGGGTTTGCCTCACATTTCCAGTTGGTCGAGTTATCGCGGCCCGAAATTCATCTGGCGGTGCGAAGCTTACCAGAGCCTATGGGCCTCTGAATTCGGTGCACAGTTCTGGGGAGATGTTGCCTACCAGCCGACACCCGCCGCCACTGCCGCGCTAACGCACGAAGAGAGACTGTGGGCCAAGGGCCAAGAATTCACCTGGTCGGAACTGAACCGTCCGTTGCGTAATGTGACAAACAACTATCAGGATGTCCAGGCGCTCTTCGCCTCTGACAACTGGCGTTCACACCGCGCCTGGGGCATCTCAGCCATGCTGCCGTGGGATCAAGGCGAGTTCTGGAATCGCGTGGCACCGACACCCGTGCGTGCCATGACGAACAGCCTGAAGAACCTGAAGCAGCCGGGCATTGTGCCGGATCATCTCGTGCCGGATCAGCAATTCATCAACGACACAGGTGACCGTAACGCCTTTGTTCCGAGCAGCGTGGGCCAGGCCTTCCTGCGCTGGAACATGGCTGATTGCGCCTTTATCGGTGGCAATAAGCGCTTCACAGATAAGCGTCATCTCTATAGCAGCGGTGAAAAACTGGAAAAGACGCTGGTGCTTCTGAATGACCGCCGAGGAGAGCAGACCATTTCGTGGCAGGTTCGCTTGACACAGGGCGAGACGTGCCTCAAGAAGGAGAACGGATCTGAACGCGTCAGGCCAGGCACTCAGACGCGCGTCCCCCTCTCCATCGACCTACCGAAGCATGCAGGCCACTATCAACTCTCTGTTGTCTTTACCTTTGAGGGTAACGTGGTACAGCGCGATGCTGTTACGCTCCGCATTGTCCCTCCGATGCCAGCCTGCACCCCAGCCACAGCCCTCACCCTGTACGATACAAAGGGACTCTCCACTGCGCATTTGAAGCGCCTGAATATTCCCTTCAACATGTATCAGGAGGGACAACTCTTCAAACCTGGCGACAAGGTCGTGATCGGACGAGAAGCGCTCGATGAGAAGTCCGCGGTGTGGGTGCGCGAGTTGCCAACAGGCGTTCATCTGTTGGTCTTTGAACAGCAGGCCAAGGAGCTCTATGAGCGCCTCGGCTTCCGCATTGCGGAGCGCGGTTCGCGCCTACTCTTCCCGCGCTTTACCCATCCAATGACACGCGGACTGGATGCTGTTGATCTCAGCAACTGGCGCGGTTCAGCAACGCTGCTTCCTGAATATCTCCAAGACCTCGATGAAATCGAGACGCGCGATCCGGGCTGGAAGTGGTGCGATCAATGGAGCAGCCGCGTCTGGCGTTGCGGCAACTGGGGGAACGTCGCTTCTGTATTGATCGAGAAACCTGCCAAGGGCGATTGGCGTGCACTGGTGGATGGCGAGTTTGATCTGCAGTATGCGCCGCTGCTGGAGAAGGTCGAAGGCACGGGCCGCATCCTCTTCTGCCAGCTTGATGTGACCGGACGCAGCGAACCTGAGCCCGTGGCCGATGCGCTGACGATCAAGCTGGTCAATGATCTGCAGCGGGCAAACGTTGCGGCACCTCAGCCTGTCCGTGTCCTGGGTACAGAGGCCCAAGCCCTGTGCGACAGCCTGGGCATCAAGATCGCTGAAACAGGAGGGATTCTGGTCGCCTCTTCCGGCGCAAAACTGCCGGGCAATTTGAAACAGCAGGTGGCCGACGGTTTGCGCGTCCTCTGCCTCGGAATGAAATCTGACGAGGTGAACGCATGGAGTCCTGTGGCCATTTCGACGGTCTCCACCAATGCCTTCTTTACGCGCATTGAAAAAGCCACGACTGAGTTGAATGGCCTGTGCAATGCGGATTGGGCATGGCATGGCACCATGACGTTCGATGCATTTCCTGTCACTGCGGAAAACAATCAGGCGCTGAAGGTGATTCATCATGGCAAGGGCTGTGTTATTTTCTGGCAAGTAACACCTGCGATGATCGATGAAATCAAGCGTCCCTATCTGCGGACCAGTAAGCGCCGCGCCAACGCGATGGCAGCACGCCTGCTCGGCAACCTTGGTGCCGCCTTCGAACCCTCGCGCACGCTCTATCTGGATACGCCTCAGAACGTCGACGACCCCTATCGCTATTACCGCTGGTAAGTGATTTCAGAAGACCGACTATCAAGCGCAAGCGACGGAGATACTTACAGATAAGCGAGCTGTTTGTCAGGGTCAGCTTCGGAGAGGATACAGGAGAGCATACCCTCAGGGTTAAGATGCCCGACGACTAGGCGCTGGCATTGTGCGATCACATATTCATTACACCATAAAGCCCGACGCACGCTCGGTGCCGTTGATTTTTCGAAAGGTGAAAGAACAAGCAGCCGACCCTCCGCAAGGGCGGTCTGGATCGCAGGAACATTCAACCCTTCGTCCAGCGACCATGGCTTGACCCAGATCAATGGCCTCTTATTTTTCAGACACGCCCAAAAGACCTGGCGTTCCAGTGGAGATAGAAAACCCGAAAGAATAGCCTCATCTTTACACATGGGCAATGTGCCATGCATGGAAGAAGCCCCTCGTGAGGCTAGAAAGCCCACCTTCTGCTGCATGAGAAGTGCTTGGTTGCCAATAAAC
>JBAXCC010000448.1:0-2723 GCA_037141675.1 bacterium
CTTCGGACTACTCCCTGGATTCTTAAATACGACATCCACTTTCTTGCCTTGGATCGAGGCCGGGCAGGATTGCAGTTCGCCCCCAACAACAATAAACGAATATGTTTTAGGACCTTTCTTGTCATTTCCATAATATGCACGGAAATCCAAGACCGTTTCCGCCCTCACCGCCTGCGTCCCGCTGCGGTTGATCATCAGGATGCCTGCTTGATCCTTTTGGTCATTCAGCAATATATTTGACGCGTAGCTGCCTGTGAGAAACGGTATGCCACGTTTGATGAGCATGCGATCCAAGGCAGACTTGACGGTCAGGGGCGTGGTCACACGACCTTCAGGGAAGAGCGCCTTACCGATTTCGGAGGAGACGGACTCCCCCTCCTCAAGCCACAGTTTCTGACTGCCGCACAGGTCATCACCCAAGTAGGGACGTGCGGTGGTCAAAAAGACCTTCGCCCCTTTATCCGCAGCAGCACACGCAGCAGCCACTGCGTCGACGCCCCCGCCGATGACACACACATCCACCTCGGCAACGACAGGCACCTGATCAAGATCTTGTGTATACGCTGCTATACCAGGCAACGGCAGGAATAGAAATGCAAAGGCCACAACTGCCTTGCCTACGACTTCAATTTTTTGCCCACGAAACACACGAAAATCACGAAAAACGGCTAATTCCTTTTTGACAGGATGAACAGGATTTTGAGGATTGGGTCCTTGCTCTGTTGGACGTTCGATGTTCGTATTCATTCGTGCCTTTCGCGTCATTCGGATGCTAAAAAGTTACCAGGCAGTTTATTCCCGTGGCACTTATCACTGACCCGCCCCGCTGGCGGTTGGCTTGTCTATAACTTGAAGTTTGGAACCACAAAAAACACAAAAACCACAAAATTTAAAATCTGTGTCGATCTGTGTTCATCCGTGGTTTAAAGCTCTGTGAGCTCTGTGCCTCTGTGAGAAAAGATGTTGTTCATTTATTGGCCTCAATGATCATCAAGTGACCGCCATTTGGTTCCATTTTGATCGGCACCACCGTGGCAGATGTAACCACCTCGCTCTTGTGCGACGCCTTGCGCTCGCCCGGCGTGTCAAAATAAATGCTGGCCTTATACGATGCCCCCTTTGTTAGAAAACTCAGCGGAAAATCAACCGACTGCGCCTTAGGGCCAGCCATACTCGCAACGTACCAGGTGTCTCCCTTCCGCCTTGCCACAATCACGTACTTGCCAAGGTCGGTCATCACTTTGAGTTCATCGGTCAGTCCGGGCATTTTCTCCATGAACTCGATTTCCGCACCGCCTTCGCCGCCCGGCGACCACTGCTTCATTCCCGCGCGGACTGACGTCCGGCCAAGGAAGACGCACGACATCGCCACCTGGTGGCAGTGCGTCTTGGAATTCTTGTAGATCTGAGGAGTGTAATCGAATGACCCCATGATTCCGCGCGTGAACGGCAGCATGATGTCGTGCAGCGACTTGATTTCCGGGGGTGTCGACGGCTCTGCCTCCTCGCCGCCAAGCCCCTCAACATTCACGAGATTGGGATAGGTCCTGCAGAGTCCGTACGGCAGGAAAGCGTCATGGATCACGGCAATCAACTTGTGCTCCGCTGCATTCTTCACCATGTACGCAATGTTGCGCTCATTCTCCTGAGATGACGGAGGGACGAACCCTGGCTTGACGCCTTGCACACCCCACTTCTCGTAGCAGGAAAACACATCATTGATTGCATGCTCGCCGCCAAACTCCTTGAGCAGAACCCCTCGCACATACAGGCACAACCCGATGGGACGCTTCAGGCTCTTTCCATACGCGGTGAGGGCAGGAATATCCAGATCCACGAGATTGCCGCCTTTGTAGGATACCGGTCTGAAAGGAACATAACCCTTGGCGGACTTCATCAAATCACCCTTCACATTATCCCGCCACTCCGGATGATCCTTCCAGAACTGGCTCATATTCTTCTCAAAGTTTGAAATCTCCTCGGGCGTCCACTTGGTCTCAGCACCCGACCACGAGTGATCAATTTCCAAATAATCAAAATTGTGAGCAGACCCGAAATCCATCAGCTTCTTAATTTCATCGGTCACCATTCGCGCATTGTAAACCTGGCAGATAGCCTTGCCTGGCTTAATCCACGATGTGTCCGCTATTGCGCAGGGCGGATTCAGATTTTCAATGAGATAACGATTCTCCATCAGCTTGCCCGCTGTCTCACCGATAACCATCGCAAGCCACGAAGTCTTAAATGGTAGTTTGCCCGATGCAGGCGAGTGCAAACTGGCCGTCAGCACTCCCGGCACATCCTTCTTTCCGCTCCACGAAACAACCGAAAAGTCCGCCCGGTCCGCATCTGTCAACGAAACAAAATGTCCTTTTCCTGCATCAACTGTCACAGCGCCTTCGCTCTTCTTCATCTTGGAAGCTGTAGTGTTGCCATACTGGAAATCGCGGGCCGTGTAGATCAACGGGGCTCCGACAAACGTGAACTCCGTCAGGAAGCGCTTGACTGTCACGTCCTTCATTCCCGGCTGTTCCGGAAATACGTACCGCACGCCCACGCCTTCATTGTAGGCGCGGCAGACGATGTGCATGATTCGCTTTGCGCCCGCAGTTTCCTGCACCTTGAGTGTCAACTCGTTATAGTTATCCCGCACTTCACTGATAAAGCCCCACACCGGTTTCCACGTTGTATTCGCCGTCGCCCGATCTGTCCCGGCAAGTGTA
>JBAXCC010000449.1:0-2720 GCA_037141675.1 bacterium
GCGATGACGAGACTGCGATCGAGCAGCCCCGCCACAAGATTAAGATTGATAAGCCGTTCTGGATCTCTGAAAACGAGATCAACAACGCCGCCTTCTTTGCCTTCAAGCCTGACCACAATGCCAGCGTCTACGACCAGCAATGGAAGGATCATGTGCGCCTTGGCTACTACGCCAACTACGTCGAACAGCCTGCCGTACGCATGAGCTGGCTTGACGCAGACGCCTTCTGCGCATGGCTGGGAAAGAAGTCTGGCATGAAGGTGGCACTGCCGACTGAAGCGCAATGGGAATGGTCCTGCCGCGCCGGCAGCGACAAGGATATGTCCTTTGGAGAGAAGACGTCTGACTTCAGCCAATATGCAAACCTTGCAGACAAATCCATTGAGCGGTTTGCAGTCACGGGCGTCAACCCGACCTTTAATCCCAAGAACGTCGGAAATAAGACCCTTGATTTCATTCCGAGAATAAACGATTTCAGCGACACGCAATTCCTTGTGACCGGAACAAAGCAGTACCAGCCGAACGTCTGGGGTCTCTACGACATGCATGGCAATGTCTCTGAATGGACACGTAGTGACTACATGCGTTATCCATACAAGGCAGAAAAGAGCGACACCAAGTCGGCCACTGAAAAGAAGGTTGTTCGTGGTGGCTCCTTCTTTGACCGTCCCTACCGCGCAACATCCAGCTATCGTCTGGGGTATACGCCATGGCAGGGCGTATTCAACGTTGGATTCCGTATTGTTGTTGAGGACTAACCGATGGCAGGATCGCCAATAACTTGGCGTCAGGGTTCAGGATTCCACCTTCGCGGATACGGCGACGGCGGACAAGACGGCGGACAGGTCGGGGTTCGGAAGTCAGCAATCCATGACCAACAAAGCGTTGGAATGGACAAGGACACAAAGACGTGAAGACACCAAGACTCACAAAACAAGACGGAGAGACTAAAAGACCATTATTAGGGGCTTTAGTCTTTTCGTCTTTGTTCTTTCTTCTGTCGCTCGCCTCTGCCGCTATCGGGGCAGAGGCGAATTACCTTTCGCCGTCGGATCTACTTGCGACCAAGGATGGCAAGACGCTCTATGTCGCCTGTGAAACAGCAAACCAGATCTTTGTATTTGACACGGCCTCGGAAAAGGTCACGGCTCGGCACACGGTTGCAAACGTCCATGAATTAGCCCTCTCCCCTGATGAGAAGTTGCTTTACGTCACTGGCGGAACCAGCCATGGCGCGCTGCAAGAGGTGGATGTAAAGTCCGGCAAGACACTACGCACCTTCCCTGCGGGTCATACCCCTATGTCTCCTCGACTGACAAAGGACGGAAAGACCCTCTTCTACTGCAATCGCTATGCGCGCGTCGACCAGCCAGATATCCATTCGATCGATGTGGCGACCGGCAAAACGATCAAGTCCGTGAAGGCGATCCGCGAACCCGTTACGATGTGTTTATCGAAAGATGAGCAGACGCTCTGGGCCTTCAACCACCTGCCATTGATGGAGGCGAACCTCTCCAATATCTTTGCCTCGGTCTGCGTCTATGACACGAAAGATCTGAAGCAACGTGCAAAACTTGATTTACCATCTGGCTCTTTTGCTATACGCGGCTCTGTCATGAGCAAGGACGGCAAGTACTGTTTTGTCACGCATACCATTGGGCGCTTCACCGTACCGACCACCCACCTTGACCGCGGTTGGATTAATACCAGCGCCATATCGGTGTTTGATGTCGAGAAGTGCGCCTACATCAACACGGCGTTGCTAGACGACACCACGCGCGGCGCACCCAATCCTTGGGGTGTCGATATCACCACAGATGGCAAATGGCTCTGCATTACAGCCTCTGGAATTCACGAGTTGATTGTCGTCTCGATACCCGAGCTTCTGAAGCGTTTCGCAACAAGCACGAAGCCGAAGGAAATCGTGAACAACCTCTCCTTCCTTTACGGAGCAAAGACACGTGTGCCCATGGATGAGACTCAAGGTTCACGCGCTGTTGTCGTGACAGGGAATCGTGTCTATTGCGCAAACCGTTTTTCGGATAATCTCTCACTCGTCGAGATGTTTGATGACGGACCTGGCGGGTCAGTTCCGTTGCCGCTTGTCGAAAAGCCCAAGGAGCCTGACCTGGTCCGCAGTGGCGAACGAATTTTTAACGACGCAACGCTCTGCTATCAGCAATGGCAATGCTGTGCAAGCTGCCACCCAGACACCCGTTCCGACGGCACTAACTGGGACCTGCTTAACGACGGCATTGGCAATCCCAAACAGTCTAGAAGCATGCTCTATACCCACAAGACCTCGCCGGTGATGATCACTGGGGTCCGCGAATCTGCTGAAATTGCTGTTGAAAAGGGCTTCACCATGATTCAGTTCCATGCCGTAACCCCCTTCTATCTCGATACGGTCAATGCCTATCTTAAATCATTGGAGCCTGAACTAAGCCCCTATCGGAATCCCGACGGCGCACTCACAGCCTCCGCATTGCGTGGCAAAGTTATTTTTGAAGGAAAAGCCGAATGCATCAAATGCCATACGCCCCCCTACTATGGCGACAAGAAGAAATACATTTTCGGATTGGGAACAGACAACGACCGAAACCGTGCGTTCTGCACACCCATCTTGATTGAAGCCTGGCGTACCGCGCCCTACATGTATGACGGCCGCGCCATCTCCATCCAGAATGTCATTACAACGGACAACAGCAACAACAAGCACG
>JBAXCC010000450.1:0-2702 GCA_037141675.1 bacterium
CGTGCGCATCATCGGTCTTCTTGTCCAAGAGCAGGGTAGGACGCGCAACCTTGCCCGTGGCATGGTCGTAGAACGAGACCATGTGCAAGAGTGTGCTGTTCTTCTCGTCCGTCCCGCCGTAACAGAAGAAGGTCTTGTTCACCTCCGGCGCATACCAGGCAAAGGGCGAGTGGTTCGCGCAATAGGTTCCGAGTCCGCCGCTGTACTTGTAGACATACTCGCTCTTGAGCTTCTGGTTGTAATACCAGATGCCTCGGAAGCCATCCGCCGTCTTATTCTGAAGCACCAATGCCGAAGGGGCAGCAGCCTTCTCATCCGTCTTTTTCGTCACAGCCCAGCCGCACACCGCAGCAAGCATAACCAGAATCACAACCACTTTAGCCTTCATCATTCCCCCTATTCATCCGCATCCGGAGTCCGTCCGTCACCTGCACATAGACATACTATACCGAAACCCCTATTCAGAACTCAAGCCGGATGATTCAGAGCATGATCTCTTTAGGATTCTTATCCTCAATATCTTGTCTTAAACGTAGTAAAGATATTCAACTCTTCACCCTTTTTCAATTTCAGGTCAGGCTAAAACTTGGTATAATGTTCATTGATAAAAGTGATCGCCCACGGACCAGCAAGCAGGAGTTCATGCAGATGAGCGACTACACCCCGCCCTATACAGTAACAGAAGAGATCGTGAATCTGATCGCACGCATTTGCGCTCAAACTGAACGCTTATCTGTGAATAGCCGAGAGAGTCTTCGAATGCATCGCATTCATCGACTGCAAAGCATCCAAGGGTCCTTGGCCATCGAAGGCAATACATTAAGCATTGATCAGATAACCGCCGTCTTTGAGGGAAAGACTGTCCTTGCTCCTCTGCGAGAGATTCAAGAGGTGAAAAATGCCCTTGCCACATACGACATCTTTGACACGCTGAATCCCTTTTCTACCAAGGATCTTCTTCGGGCCCATAGCATACTCACCTCCGCCTTGATTGATCAAAGTGGTCAGCTTCGTACAACAGGCGTCGGCGTCATGTCGGGAAAGAAAGTCGTACATCTTGCACCCCCTGCCAGTCGGGTTCCTGTTTTAATTGATGATCTGTTTACGTGGATGAAAAAGAGTCAAGCCCATCCGTTGATTACCTCTTCCGTTTTTCACTACGAATTTGAATTTATCCATCCCTTTGCAGATGGTAACGGACGTATGGGGCGGCTCTGGCAATCCCTTCTCCTATCGAAGTGGAACCCCCTATTCGCATACCTGCCGGTTGAGAATCTGATCTTAAAGCGCCAGCAGCTGTATTACACGGCTCTCCAACATAGCACAAAGCAAACAGACAGCGCCCCCTTTGTCACCTTTATGCTGAACGCCATCTCCGACAAGCTCACCGAACTCATTTCACAAAAAAGTAAGGTGCAAAGTAATGAGAAAAGTAAGGAGAAAATTTTGCGCCTGATCCTTGAACAGCCGACCATCACGACCGCACACCTTGCCAAGCAGTCTGGCCTGAGTCTCTCGGGCATCGAAAAGAACGTTCGTCAACTTAAGCAGGCCGGGCTGCTCAAACGCATCGGCCCCGACAAAGGTGGCCGATGGGAAGTGATTAACCCTTGAGCCGGCGGGAGAGTGGAATTGGTAACTCGAAACTAGAAACTTGACACTTGGTGGTCTAGCGCTTTCGAACTTCTCTGGCTCGGCGTAGCTTCAAGCGAAGCCGGCTCGAACTTTAGATCTTCTCCTGTCTTTCCTCTCACAGAGGGAGGCACAGAGGGCAACAAACACCCTTATGCCCAAGGCAAACAGAGGTCGCCTATTCTTCAATTGGGCGAGCAGACATAGATCGAGTAGTGAAGATAGGCGCAGAATGCGCGATCGTTTTTTTGAAAGACATCGTCTGGCACAGCCGACGTAAACGAGGGGTCTTCAAGGATTCGGCGCAGATCCGTTTCATCAAGGTTATAGCGCGACATCAGGTCGTCGCTTCGCAAGCGGAGCGCCGGGGCCGGGCAGACCTCCAGTACGCGCCACCCCTCCTCGCGCAGGCAGCCGCAGAGCGTGTCAACGGTCGGATACCACTTCGGCGTCCGCATCAGGTGATAAAGGTTGTTCAGGCAGTCCGCATCCTGCTGGCGCTGAAAAGAGGCGGTCTGGTGCACAAAAAACTCGCCTGGTCTGAGTTGGGCACAGATGTGGCGGAGCACACGGCGAAGGCCCTCTTGTCCGAAGTAGTGCAAAACCGAGCGCATCATGAAGAGGGTGCGGTTATTTTCAAAAGGCATCTCGTGCCGCGAGAAGGACTCCACAGATCCCAGCAGACACGCGAAGCCCGCCGCGCGAGCTACTTCGAGTTGATCGTGTGAGGCGTCTAGGTCAACCAAGGTTGCACCCGATGCCACACCGCTCATGCGGAGCTGTGAGAGCAAGGCGCCGGTGCCCCCGCCCAAATCGATGATTGTCTCCGGCTCCGACTGCCGAGCAAGGTCACGGATTTTCTGTACGAGAGGGGCCGCGACAGCGGGATCTGAGAAATATCCCTCATGCGCCTGGTGCCATCGTGCGCCGTGGAACACGCTCTCCCTGTTGATTTGCTCATCCATAGTCATTTTGTGACATTAAATTAACACATCGGTCTTCCCAGTGTCAACGGTGGAGCTTCCCAGATCAAACTATGAAGTTGTTTTTTTGGAGCCAAACAGATATAC
>JBAXCC010000451.1:0-2693 GCA_037141675.1 bacterium
CTTTATTACGGCCGGGAAAGGGCTTATTGGAAAGATCAAGCGCCCAGGGACAACGCGGGAATGGCGCGGAATCCTTGACCGGGGAAACATTCCAGAGGTTGCACGGTCCCATGTGGCCTTTGGGTTCCACCTCAAAATCGGCACCTGCAAGCGCGCCGACCGCGGCATCCCCCGTGCAATCGGCGACATATTTCGCGCCAAAACGCAGACGACGTCCGCTGGTGGTGCACTGCGCAATGACCGCGCGAATGCGTCCGTCCACAACCTCGGTAGCGTTCACGCGATGATCCAGCACTAGCGTTATATTTGTCTCGGCGCGTACCAACGCGAGCTTCTTTTCGTCCTCATAAATCTCTTTGACGTTGGACGAACCGTAATGAGCGCTTTTCTGCTGTTCCAATTCAGAGACCACATCGCCAATGCGCGGCCAAGGCTCCTTATTGCGCGCGCCTTGCAACCACACGCGCACCTCTGAACTGTTGTTCCCTCCAAGCACAGGCCGATCCTGCACCAGCGCCACTTTCAATCCCAACCGCGCCGCTGAAAGTGCGGCGCAGGTGCCCGCAATGCCGCCGCCTGTGACAACGAAATCAAACTCCCCTGCGGACTCCGGTTGATCAGGCAGTCCCAGACACTTCCGGCGGAACACGCCCATCTCAGGATCCGCATTCGGCGGGATAAACTGTGCATCACGCGAAAAAAGAATTGCATCGCACCGCCCCTCGAAGCCGGTGAGATCATGTAATGTGAGCGACACCTTGCCGACGGGAAGTTCGATTGAGCCGCCGTCCTGCCAGTGCCACTCGGCACCCACGGCGCCGAAGGTCGTCTCCAGCACGCGCCCATTGACAAGCACTTGAAAACGTCCCGGCGTGCCTGGCGCCTTCCATTGCGCCACCCAATCTTTTGTCCGAACCCATACCCGATACATGCCCGCAGCCGGAACCGCGATCATCGTCGAGGCATCCCCAACTGGCCGCCCCAGGCCATGTGCGAGCAGGTACGGCGAGCCCATGATGTCCATGAACTGCGGATCGACAACCCAGCCGCCGCGCTCGGCAAAGCCTTCGGCCTCGGCGAGGAGGAGGCCGTCTTTTGGCGATGACACGCTGTTGAGCTGGTTTTCGGCGGCATGTGATGCGACTATCTGTGTCAGCAGCAATAAAGTGAGCGTCAGCAATACTTTTTTCATTGGATATTTCCTCAGGGCGCTTTTTTCAGTCCTTCCCATTTGACGACCCAACTGCCATCATCTGGAAAGCCCGGTGCGTGTTTATCGGGGCAACCATCCCAACCCGCGGCCATCATGGCCACAGCGTAGAGCAGACCGCCATTGCCGGGCAGATACCAACCGCCATTGATTCCCTCGACGGAATAACTGTTCGCCGAACTGTCCGACAGCAGGGCTTCCACGGTAATCCGGGGTTGGTCCGTGCGGGCGGCAGCCATGGCAAGCCACGTGAAATCCCAGCCCCAGACACTCTTCCAATTCCATGTGGCCCACACTTTAAGAACTGTGCGTCGCGCCGTCTCAGCATCCACGCCCTCCATGGGCGGTAACATGCCCAAGACACCAATAGGATCAGGATGTTCCCTAGCGCGTTTGGGATTGGTGTACGTGTTCGTCCATTCCGCCGAGTGGACGAACACGCCATCGACCACCGGTAAGGGAGCCAGGTTCCGGCGCACTTCATCCCAATGCGGATTGCGCGCCAAACCGCGACGCTGCCTCCATTCCTGGGCCTTGGCCAAACCCCAGCGCCAATACGCAAGATCGAACACGGTGTCGCGCGTGATCCCCTGCTCGCTCGGAGGCATGACCGGGTCAAGGTGATAAATGCCGGTCGTGGCATCCTTCGTTGGATAATCCGCCATGTATTCGGCGGTGCCTTCAACAATGTCAGCCCATGTATCGAGCGTGGCGCGGGTCGGACGCAGGCGATATTCCAACTCGGCGAAGAAAATCGGATGCGGTTGCTTCCACAGCAAAACCTGATTGCCGTCCCACGGTGCGGTGCGGCCGTCGGGGCCGACCGACTTCTGCCATTGCAACCCCTTGTAGCCGAGCTGCGAAGCTAGCTCCCGCGCTGCCGGCGTGAAACGCTGGTAGCAACCGAGGGCCTTGTCAGCCTGATCCCAGCGATCCCAGAGGGCATAGTGAGCAAGGTGCCACCAGACCATCTCCATGTGGAAACGACCGCGCCACCAGTCGACACCCATCAGTCCGTTCTCGGAAGAGGGCCAACTGCCTGCGGACATCGCCGCCATCAGGTATTGCGAGAGCACGATGCGGCGCTCCAATTCCTTCCAGCGCGGGTCTTTGCTTTCGGAGAGGTCGATGGCGCCGCCCGTGCTCCAGTGCTTCTCCCAGCGGGCGACACTGGCAATCTTCGTCTCAGCGCAAGTCGGCAGGGTAGCCGGTAAGGGCGTGGCTGAATAAGCACAAATGAAGGTCATGACTTTTGTCCCGCGCGCCGACACAACATAACCCTTGCTGCCGTCGATTGGAACGCATAGCGTCTGATTGTCGGGGACCTCTGCCTTCACCTCTTGCCCGTCGAGCGTGTAGGAGACCTTCATCCGCTTAGCCTTGCCCTTCGCGGGATCAACGCCCATGGTCTGACAATTCACCAGTTGCGAAATATGGTCGTCCTGGACTGCTGCTGCGACCTTGGCAGTCACGTCGGCCAACT
>JBAXCC010000452.1:0-2666 GCA_037141675.1 bacterium
AAGAAGTGCATCGCTTTGCCCATGAAGGCGTCTCCTTCTTTGGCGCAGACCGCACAGGCCAAATCACGGAACGCACCCACTGGGATGACACCTACATCTATCAGAACATCGTCAAGGGACTTCAGGCCGCCAAGCGTCAATTCGGCCCGCACCTCGACGGCATCGGCATTGACACCTGGGGCGCGGACGGCCATTTCCTGACCAAAGATGGCGACACCATCGGCAAAGTCTTCTGCTATCGCGACCACCGTCTCGATACCATGTGCGATGAAGTGAAGTCCCGCATCAACGCCGAGCGCGTCTATGCTATCACCGGAAACCATTTCCAGCCCTTCAACCAGTCCAACCAGATGCTCTGGGCAGCCACACGCCGCCCCGAGCTGCTCAAGCTCGCCAGCATCTATCTGCCCATCCCTGCGCTCTTCTACTACTACCTCGGCGGATGCACCGCGATTGACTCCACCTTCGCCAGTGTCACACAAATGATGGACGCCAAGAAGGGCAAGTGGAGTTCGGAAATGCTCAAGGCACTCGGCATTAAGAAGTCCTTGATGCCCGCGATCGTCAAGCCCGGCACCAAGATTGGCAAGCTCCACGCGAAACTAGCGGAATCGATCGGTATCAATGAAGTGGACCTGATCGCCATCGGTTCGCATGACACCGCCAGCGCCTTTGCTGCAGCGCCAGTCAAGGATACCAAGAAATCGCTCATCATCAGTTCCGGCACCTGGTCCCTTGTTGGCAAACTGATCCGCAAGCCGATCACGACACCGGATGCCATGTCGTTCGGTCTCAGCAATGAAGGCGGCATTGGCAATACGCGCTTCCTGCGCAATTGCATGGGCACCTGGATCGTCCAGGAACTCCTGCGCGTCTGGGAGATCGCCGACGGCAAGCGCATGGAGTGGAAGGAAGTCGACTCCATCACGCCTACGGCACCTGCCTTCACGGCCTTCATCGATCCGGATGACAAGCGCTTCTACAATCCGAAAAATATGGAAGAGGCGATCCGCTCCTTCATCGCCGAAACAGGACAAGTTGCTCCGAAGGACCGTGGAGCCATTCTGCGGTGCGTGTATGAGAGCCTTGCGCTCAAGTATCGTTACGTGAACGAGACCATCAACCGCGTGACTGCCACCACTACAGAGGCAGTTCATATCGTCGGCGGCGGGAGCAACAATCCCATGCTCAACCAGTTCACCGCAAACTCCATCGGCGTGCCTGTTTTGGCAGGCCCGAAGGAAGCGACTGCTGTGGGCAACCTCATGGTCCAGGCCATCGGCGCAGGCATCATTCCTGATTTGAAGACGGCCATGCCGCTCATCAAGTCCGCCTTCCCGATCTCGACCTTCAAGCCAGAGAACACGGAAGCCTGGAGCACAGCCTACGCCCGCTTCACCAAGCTGCTGAAGTAGAGCAGCAGTGGAAGGATTGTTTGTTTCTCTGTAGTCAACGAGAAGACCTCATTGCCGTTGACTTAAACAGGACGACTGATTGACTGCTTGACGGATTGATTCATTCTGTCAATCAGTCACTCGGTCAATCCGTCAACAAATTTTCCCGTCTGATTACAAGCTTACTGACACTCCCCTGTCACGCCTTACATGCATAGCAATAGACACAGTTATGCGCGCAGGTGTCGTAGCGGCCAATATCTTTACTGACGATACAGTCGCAGGCTTTACGCTGGCCAGGATCTTTCAGTTTTCTTTTTCTGGGAACAAGAACCCACTCTCCGCCTAAGCCTTGCGCGTATCCGAGAAAGGCCATCAGCTTGGCATCCTGCGGAAAGAGCTTAATGAGCAGACGGTCATCGATGCAGCGACCATGCCCGACCCCATACGCATCCAGATCGATCGCTTCTGCGCAGGTGGACACGGAAAGCCCCCAACGCTGGTTGAGCTGCTGCACCCCCGCAGCAAAGGCTTGCATCTCCGGAATCGTGAACTCGCGCGCCTGAATACCCGCCTGACTCAAATGCTTTTGAACCTTCTTATACCCCGCGATATCCGCAAAGCTAAAGACAAAGCGGGAGGTGTAGGGATGAATCAAATTGCCGACGCGCTCGACCTTCTTGAGCAGATCTTTCACCGACACCTTCTCCGTCAGCAACAAAGGATCAAAGCGCCAAATCACTCGATCTTTGCCTAAGCGTTTTGACAATGCCATGAACGTCTCTACCCGCTCCTCCAGCTTGGGGACGCCTGGCTCATAACCCTCCGCGTCATAATCATTCAGGGTGAACTGGAAATAATAATGAAGTCCTCGTTCATCCAAAAAATCCAGCAGCGGAAACATGGGCTTCGGATTTTTGGTCCAGAAGACAAAGACGCGCGCCGCAGAAAAAGAGACGATGCTTGGCTTCTGATTGAATGGATTAATCCGTTCTACGAATCCAGCCTCTATCCGCTCTTTCAGCCAAGCGGAATGAAATGCTGGAATATCAGTTGCACGGCTGGAAGAGATGATGAGGGGGGATTTTGAAACTGGAAAAACCAAATCCGTGTTGGCATGCTCAAGTTTCAATTTTCCGATATCCCATCTCATCTTTTTCCCTACTCGATCATCCCTTTCGCAACCCGTACGCCCATGGCGGGCTCTTCAGTCGGAAAGGCCCAGGGATCGGTCCACTCGTATTCAGCCCAGACGTTCTTACGTCCGTCCAG
>JBAXCC010000453.1:0-2651 GCA_037141675.1 bacterium
CTTACAACGGACAGCCGCTCCCCTCCTGATCACTGATGCAGCGGCGCAACTGATCGCGCACCCGGTGCAGCCGCATGGTCATGACCGAATGCTTCACGCCAGCCTCCTGAGTCAGTTCCGCTACCGAGAGTCCATGATGGTAGTGTTTCTGCACGAGTGTCTTCATATCGTCACTCAGCTTGCCCATGCAAATCCGCAGGGCCTTCAGCTTTGAAGATTCTTCTGACTCCCGGACTCTTATCTCCAACTGCTGGTTCATTAAGAGTTCAAGTTCCGCCGCGCCTCCCACAGGTTCCGCCTTGTGTTTGCGCTGATAATTCTTCAACAGGTTAAAGGCAATGGAACCCACCCACGGACCGAATTCGCGCTCCGCATCAAACTCCGCCAGCTTGCGGAAGGCAATCACAAAGGCCTCCTGCGCCAGATCCTCGGCATCATGCTTACAGCTCATGCGCACTGCGAGCGAGGCACGCACCCGGGCCTGATGTTGACGCACCAGCTCAGAGAAGGCCGTCAAGTCCCCTCCGCGAGCCGATATGACTAGATTTTTCTCGTCCATCTTGCTTCAAGTTCCTATTAACAGGATGCGTCACTTCTTTATATTGTCATTCCCAGGATTAAATGACACATCTCCAACAATAAAACTTTCAATAGTGTATCCAAATATGCGTTATGCCGCAACTCCCAGATAAAAAAAGAGCCGCCTGATGAGAGGCGGCTCTTACTTTTTCAAGGGTCAGCCTAGATGGCTAGCCTCTATTCCTTCATCGCGAAGGGCTCAAACTTCGGTGCCAACGCGTGGTGGATTGCAAAAGCCACCAGATACGCGCAACCGCACACCATGAAGAGAATGGCATAACCTGTTGTCGGGTTGGTGGAGAAATGGTCCAGCAAGCGCCCGCTCAAGATCGGGAACATCATGCCGCCCAATGAACCTGCAGTACCGCCCAGACCGATGACCGAGGCAACCGCCCGCTTCGGGAACATGTCGGAAACGGTTGTGTAGAGGTTGGCTGACCACGCCTGATGCGCTGCACCAGCCAAACCGATAATCAGCACCGCAAACCAGAACATGAGGTTGTCGCGTGCGCAGTCGGCCAAAGGCTGCCTGATTTCATCCGCCGCGTGAAAAGCCGCCAGACTGACGAACTCCTCGCCCGAGAGAGAGATCTTCGTCTTCATCTTCTTTTCTTTATCGTCGATCGCCTTTTTAATTTTCTGGGCCAACTTCTCAGGAATCACCCCGGCAACGGCTTGCAGGTACTCATCCACCGATTGAAGTTTCTTGCCTTCCAGGGCTTGTTTGATCTGCTTGCTTCTTTCGGGATAAATCACATTGCCAGACGCCTTGAGAAAATCCTCGATCGAACGGAAGGTCTTTCCTTCAAGCGCTTTCATCTCACCGGCAATTTCAGCAGGAATAGGCTTCTGCACCTTAATGATGGCGTCCTTGCCGGTCTTCTCGTTCTTGCCCATCTGCTCGACTGCGTATGTGGCCGACGTGATTTTTTCAAAGAACGCCTGATTCACATTGAATCTGCCAAAGCTTGTGGCAAAGATGACAGGAACAACGCAAATGGCGAAAATAATCATACCTGTCTTGCGTGCCCTGGTCACACTCCAGCCATTGTTCGTCAAATAGCCTGTCACCCAACCGCCAAAGATGCTCAACACCGTCACAATGGTATAGATGGTCACCAGATGGACCCAACTGTTCTTAATGTCGAGGAGGAGCGTCTTCTTGAAGAAATCCGGCAGCCAGATCAGGAAGAACCACCAGACCGGGTCTGTCATGAATTTGCCCATGATAAACGACCATGTCTGACGGTACTGAAACAGATCACGCCAACGCACCTTGCTATCGCCGCCCAAATCTTTAGGGTCGCTCAGAATTAGCTTCATTTCAGCAGCAGAAACTCGTGAGCACTTCTCCGGCACATCGTAATAGGGAATCCAGAGGAACAGCCAGAGCAGACCCAAAATACCTGCGGCAATGAATGCTGACTGCCAGCCCCAGCATATGGCCATGGCCGGCACAATCGCAGGCGCAATGATCGCGCCGACATTTGTCCCTGCATTGAAAATGCTGGTCGCCAAGGCGCGTTCACGCTTGGGGAACCACAAAGCCACCGCTTTGACAGCCGCAGGGAAGTTGCCGCCTTCGCTCAGACCCAGCGCTGCACGGGCAAAGCCAAACCCCGCGACAGTTCCCACCAACGCATGCGCAGCAGCAGCAAAGCTCCAGCCAATGATCGAAACCGTATAACCCTTCTTCGTGCCAAATTTATCGACGAACCAGCCGAACCACAACAGGCCAAGGCCATAAGCGGCCTGGAAGATCGAATTGATCATGCCGAACTCCTCGTTCGTCCACTTCAACTGGTCATCCAGAATCGGCTTCAGGAGGGAGAGGATCTGCCGGTCAATATAGTTAATGGTTGTCGCGAAAAACAACAGCGCGCAAATAAACCAGCGGTATTTTCCGATTTTTTCAGTAATAACTTCGTGATCCATCGTAACCTCTCCTTTTCAGTATGCGAGCATAAGACCTATACCTAATTGAGGGGCGATTATACGTTATGAAGAGAGCCTAAGTCGAGTCTAACTTGCCAATAACTTGAAGAGCTTATTCAACGAATTAAACGAATTAA
>JBAXCC010000454.1:0-2648 GCA_037141675.1 bacterium
GAAACAGAAAATTGGGAACCTTTGCCGTTCTCCCTAAATGCGAAGTCCCCGGAGTTGAGTTATTCAGCGCCTCCGAACTCGCTGACGACAATCGTGATTAACATTCAATAGATGAAAGGAACAGATGAATAAAGCGACAGTCGGATGTTTGATGCTATGCGCTATTTCAAGTCTGTACGGGGCAGAGACAATCGATGTTGTCCTGCTGGCAGGACAATCCTATATGGCGGGTAACGCGCCGATTGCTGACGTATCTGCGGAGATGAAGCAGCCCCCACAACAGGTTGTCTTGCTCAGTAGCGGGAAAAGTGAAGTAATCGGTAGCGGACGTAGCTTCGGTCCTGAAATTGGCTTTTCAAAGGTAATTTCCGCTGCCCGTCCTAAACAGCAATTTCTGTTGGTGAAACATGCCAAAGGAGGTACATCACTTGCCGGATGGGCGCCCAAATGGGACAAGGAGAAGCTTGCGTCAAAGTACGATGCCAGCGCAGGACCTCTCTATCGTACCTTGATGGATCAGTATGCTGCTGCTGTGGCAGGGAAGAATGTGCGTCTAACAGCCATACTCTGGATGCAGGGCGAGAGTGATTCGCGGTATCCTGCTTTGGGCCCCAATTATTTTGGGAACCTCAAAACACTGATCGAAGCGTTCAGACGTGATCTGAAGGATCCGAATCTGCCCTTCTTGATGGGACGTGTGAACACGCCTGCAGATATGCTGGATGACGATAAGAAGAGTATTAAGTTCCGTTTCATCTCTAATGTCCGCGCCGCCCAAGAAAAGGCTGTCAAAGAAATCCCCAACGTGTATCTCATCGAAACGGATGACTTGCCCAAGCAGAGAGACCGCATTCACTACGATGCGAAAGGGCAGTTGGAACTGGGGAAACGCTTCGCCGACGTTTGGCTGAAGCAAATTCCTGATGTGACGAAGTGATGCGTTGATGCTGCCGGAGAAGACAAAAAGCAATAAAAGCTTCTGCTCAGTCGTTAATACAAATAACTATGAAAACAGGAGGGGTATGAAGCAGTTTGCAGTGTTAATGGGGATAGCTTGTCTGGCTGGATATTCTTTTGCTCAAAGTCGTCCGAATATTCTCTTCATCTATGCAGATGATCAGCGGTACGATGCTGTGTCTGTCATACAGGCTGAACATGGAGAAAAGGGACGTTTCCCATGGTTTAAGACGCCCAACATGGATCGCTTAGCAAAGGAGGGTGTTCGCTTTAGAAACGCCTTTGTGACCTCTTCACTGTGCGCTCCGAGCCGTGCTGTGAACCTGACCGGACGATACAATCATCTGAATGGCATCGCCTCCAACTTCAGAGAGTTTCCCGTGACCAATGCGACACATGCGTCCATCATGCGGGCAAATGGGTATACAACAGCCTACATTGGCAAATGGCACATGAATAATCAGCGTGCGCGTCCTGGTTTTGATTTTCACGCATCGTTTTTGGGCCATGCGCGATATGAGGATGCCCCCTTTGTGGTCGATGGCAAGGACGTTGCGTCTAAAGGGTGGGTTGACGATGTTTCGACAGACTATGCCATCGGATTCATGCAACAACAGAAGGGCTCTCAAAAGCCATGGTCAATGGTTGTCGGATTCAAGGCGCCGCATGGTCCATGCACGCCACCAGAACGCGCTAAGAATCGCTTTGAAGGTGAACTGGCCAGGACGACTCCGAACTTGAATGCTCCCGGCATCTATTTGGCTGACGAACAGAAAGAGGCCATACGGAAGAAGGAGTTGGAGAAGACAACTGCTGTTAGCTTGAATTATTTTCGATGTGTCAGTGCGGAAGACGACTGCCTCGGAAGACTTCTCGCCACATTGGATGAAACGGGCTTTGCCACGAACACGATTGTCATTTATACAAGCGACAATGGTTACTATTTGGGCGAACATGGATTAGGCGATAAGCGGAGTGCTTATGAAGAGAGCTTGCGCGTGCCTTTTATTGTTCGGGACCCCACACTCGATCCAAGCAAGCGAGGATCGGTCTCTGATGAAATCGTTCTGAATCTTGATTTGGCCCCAACCCTGCTTGATTATGCCGGGATACCAATGCCAGCGTCCATGCAAGGCAAGAGTTGGCGTCCCTTATTGTCAGGAAAGACCGAAGGTTGGCGCAAGGTATGGTTTTACGAATATTTTGCAGAAAAGCAGAAGAACAGCCGCGTCCCGGACATTACGGCGGTGCGTGCGCCTCATGCGAAAATGATCCGGTATGAAGGCCATTCGGAATGGACAGAGGTTTTTGACTTGAAGGCTGACCCATATGAGCTGAAAAACCTCTATAAGCTTTCTGAAGGTGCTGAGCTGCGCACCTATCTTGAAACTGAGCATGCAAAACTGATGAAGGATGTCGCCTATTGCGTGCCGGATTATGTTGATCGTCCTGACTGGTGGGGAAAACCGGGTGGGCCGGATGCTGTCGAGCCGTTTACAGCAGGCTTCCGTGTTGGGTATGTTGCTGAGGGATACGAGGAAAAAGGGAAGAACATCCCAGCGCGTGTTGATGGCAAGGAGGGGAAGAAGGCGTTTTCGTTTGACGGGGCCGCATTTATTGAATCTGGCAAGAATGCAGGACTGAGCTTTAACCGTATGCCCTTCTATTTTGATGTTGTTTTAAAGGCGGAA
>JBAXCC010000455.1:0-2627 GCA_037141675.1 bacterium
TGTTACCGTGAACTGGCCATGACGGTCTGGGAGACCGTGTCGGAACCCCCTCAAGGTGACAATACGCTGGTGGATGCCAAGCAGGCATTGGGCGATCGGATGACACTCTTGGGTAATCTCGATCAAGTGAATTTTATGAAAACGTCCACATCTGAAGCTGTGGCAGAAAGAGCCCGTGAGATTATGCGTGTCGGAAAGCCGGGCGGACGTTACATCTTTGCGTGTTCAGATTTTCTGGAAAAGAATACACCTGTTGAAAATGTAAAGGCCATGCTCCAAGGAGCCTTGGAGGAGAGCTATTATTAAATGCGAGGTATTAATCGATGAATAGACGTCAATTTCTTAAAACAGGACTTGCTTGTACTGCGTTGCCTCTGATGCCATCCCTGATAAAAGCAGAAGAGACAAAGAAGACCTTCTGGCCGTTCTATGCCTTTGACAATGGGGTTGGTAGGGGCGTGTTTACACCTGAACGACAGGCTGCTCTGCTCAAGGCGTTGGGCTACGATGGCATGGCGTATAATTTTACAACGAATAAAGATCTGGAGAAGTGGCTTAAGATTTATGATGAAGCAAAGCTCGGAATCTCCAGCCTCTATATTCACACCTTCCCTAGCCAAGAAAAGGTTAAGCAGTACTCGGCTGATCTGCGGGAGACGGTCAAACTGCTTAAGGGGCGGCCGACTCGCTTATGGATCACCTTCCGCGAGACCAAGGACAAACTGGATCATGACGAGGATTGCGTGCGCATTGCTCGTGAATTAGGCGATCTAGCGGCGGAGCAACAGGTAAAGGTCTCGATTTATCCGCATGCGGGTTTTTATGTGGAAAAGGCGGCGGATACCTTGCGGATAACGCAGAAGGCGAAGCATGCGAACGTGACGCCCTCTTATAACCTGTGCCATGAGTTTCTGTCCAAGAGCGGCCCAAAGACACAGGAAGAGGCGTTGAAGAGCTTGCGTGAGGTTGCGCCTAGCGCAGGCTTGGTCTCCATCAATGGTGTCTCGCTGGCCACTAAAAAATACATCGTTCCTCTAGCCGAGAGTGATTTTGACCTGAAGCTTTTTCTGACTGAATTGAAAAGACTAGGCTATCAAGGCCCTGTTACGCACCAATTTTACAGCATCAAGGGTGAACCTGAGATGCTGCTTAAAAATGCTATGACTGCCTGGCGCAGTCTGCAGCCAACCGAAGACGGACACGTAAATGGGGCAGGCCAAGTCTCTGCCCAAAAGGAGAACAACAATGAATACGCAAACCAATCGGCGAACCTTTATTCAATCCATCATCGCGGCTTCTGCCGCGCCTGTCATCCTGCCTAGTAGCGTATTTGGGCAAAATGCCCCGAGCAAGAAGATCAACATCGGAATGATTGGCATGGGCCGTCAAGCGTACTGCTCGAATCTGCAACCATTCCTGAAGTCGCCTGACTGCACAGTCACTGCTGTCTGCGATGTGGACTCCTGGCGGCTTGAACAGGGATTGCAGGCCGTGGAGAAGCAATATAAGAATAAAATAGCCAAAGGGTACCACGATTTCCGGGATTTGCTGGCCGATCCGAATGTGGATGCGGTGATGATCTCGACGCCTGACCACTGGCATGTGCCGATGGCCATTGCGGCTGTCAAGGCAGGTAAGGATGTCTCGCTGGAAAAACCGATAACCCGATACATCAATGAAGGCCGGATACTCGCAAACCTAGTCGCCAAACATAAGCGCGTATTCCGTGTGGACAGCGAGTTCAGGTCCCTCGAACCGATGCACCGCGCAGCCGAGCTCGTCCGCAATGGACGCATCGGCAAGCTTTTGGTTGTCCGCACGGGGTCGCCGAAGGAGGGTTTTCCGGAGGAAGCGGAAATCGTCACGGCACCGCCTTCGGAGTTGGATTACGATCTCTGGCTCGGACCGGCACCGAAGGTTGATTATATGCAGAAGCGCGTTCACACCCCGCACAACATCAAATCACGGCCTGGCTGGATGCGCAACCTCGATTACTGCGACGGCATGATCACCAACTGGGGCACGCACCTCAACGACATCGGGCAGTGGGGCGCCGGCACCGAACGCACCGGCCCTGTCGAGGTGAAAGCATCGGGTACGTTTCACGATAGCAAAGTCTGGAATGTGTTAGAAAAATTTGAAGCCTGGTACAAGTTCGCCAACGGCATGGAGATGTTCTATCAAATGGGCGAGCCGCACGTCCGGTTTGAAGGTGAAAAGGGATGGGTTCAGGTCAACTATATGGCCAGCAAGCTTGCCCCTGAGCGTCTGACAGCCAGTGACCCGAAGATTCTTAAGGAAGTCATCGGGGCGGAGGAGATCCATTTCCCTCTCAAACACGAAAAGCAGGATTTCTTGGATTCCATCAAGTCCCGCGGCAGGACGCTTGAGGATGAGGAAGTCGGACAGCGCACCACCTCGCTCTGCCACCTTGCCCACATCTCGATCAAACTCGGCGGTGAGAAGCTTGCGTGGGATCCCGACAAGGAAACTTTTTCCGGCAACGCGGGCGCCAATAAACTTCTCAGCCGTCCAGCCATGCGCGCACCATGGACTCTGGAGTAAACCCTCTAAACAATACTGTTCAAAATACAAAAATGATGCTATATTAAATCCTGTTAAAAGAC
>JBAXCC010000456.1:0-2608 GCA_037141675.1 bacterium
CGGGGGAAAGGGGGCGATATGCTTTTTTTCAGCTCCTATGGGATGCTAGTGAAATTTTGTTATAAAAGAGGAAAATCAATGGAAAAGTGTAAGCGTTGCGGAAAACGGTTTGAAGCGGAAGATGGGTTCACTGCTGCCAATGGTGGATATATATATTGTAGTGAACAATGTTTAAATAGAGAAACTGTGAAAGGCTATAACGGAGTGTCAAACTTTTATGGTGTAGCAGCGTTTTTCGGTGCAATATGGGCATATGTGCAGTATGATCAAAAGGGTGAGTGGTGGTTATTTTTTGTAGTTATTGGAATCATGTTTTTAGGACGCAGAGGCTTAAAATGGGTCAAGGGTACAGATTGTGGCACCTCTCAGGTTAAGTTTTGGCTAGGTATTTTGTTCTGCTGTTTTATACTTTTTTTGATGCTTAGGAAGTTAACTGGTCTTTAGAATTGGGTCTTTCGAATACTGGTTTAATTTGCTGTGGCATTGGATAGAGAGCGAGCGCAAGATATTTTGTCAGGAAATTCTTTAGTTTTCTGAATCTTGCGAAACAGCGCATCCCAGATCGCAGCAAATCACTAGCATATTAAATCGTATAGATCAACATGTCATGTCGGCAAGCCCCTCACAACAGGTGGCATTTCAAACAGTCTGACAATCGGTTTATGCTGGGACGCTGACCGCTTGGATCTCGGAAGCGTCGGCATATAGCCAAACTCTCGTTTGATGAGCACGTATATGGGTAAAACGCTAGCGTAAAAGTTTGTGTCGTATTGTAAAGCAATGTTTCTCTTTATTGGCTAGAAGAAATTACATGCAGAAATATTACTTCGATCATGGTTGGTCGTTTGGGAACATTAATTTCATTTTAGAATTCTCGTAGCGACTATACACGCACGCTTCATCCCACGCCCAGCCATTTGGCATTGTATTCCTTGGACGAAGTTGTTGGTCTTCTTCTTTGGTCACTATCGCGCATTTGCAAAAAATACACAAAAAGTTAAAAAGTGTTTCTTTCTCTAATTCTTCTTCCAAAATGTGGCGTATAATCAAATCACGTGGCACCACATGTTCATGCCGTAACCTTTTGCCCTTATCTTTCGTTATTAGTTTGGCTTTTTCCGTAAATGGATGAACCTCGCAGTTATACTTCCATTTATCTTGTTTGACAACATCCTTGGTTATTCCTGTCGCGCCGCATTTAACTGCATCTGCTGTCCATCGCCATAATACGTACGACATCAATTTCTTAGATATTTCTCGCATCGGATGATCTGCTCTTCGCGCAATTCCTGCATAAGTTTCGATAAGGCTGCACAAATATTTCCGCTCGGAATCGTTCAAGGCTCTGAAAGAAAATTTAGAACTCACATTTTTCATATTCATTGGTCTTCTTTCATTTATTACAATTTAATGGCTGGTAAGTATGGTATACGATTCCCGGAGTATTTTCTGGATGTAACTCCTGAGTTGCTTATTTTTTTCTATCGCCTCATCTGATAAGTAACCGCGACGAATTCTAGGGTTAGACGGTTGCGGATACTCAAAGAAATTCAACTCATCTTGTGCTTCTCCATGTTGATAAATGACGAGTTTGGGGTTGCGAATCAACACAGAAATATGAAAACACTCGCGCTCCCTTCCTTGCTTATTTACACCATAGGCACTTACTCCGCAGTCTTTACGAGGACGATAAGTAATTCCCGGGAGTACGTTCAAAGCATTCAACAAGTCTAAAGTCGTATTAATAAGCAGGTCAGAACTGCCAGCCCATCGTGTAGACAAAGCATTAAGTTCCTCATTGGTGGCAACAAAATTCAACTTCCTCAAGTTTTTAAAAATTAAGCTATGCTCCATAATAATCCTTTCGAAAAGTGTAACTCTAAATAATTTCACAAGTATCTCATAGAATCCGCCAGAAACATTCCAGCAACTATGATTGCGCATATTATGCGTGAGGGGCAAAATAGTCAATCCTTTAAAAACAGTTTTAGTATCTGTTCATTTTCCCGAGTTGATCTCTGGATAAAGGAATTGTTGGTTTGAACTCTGTCTAGTGCCTTTCTTCACTTTCACTCCATAGTTTCTGCAAGCATCCAGCAAGGCATCAAGAGTGTTTTTGCCGGATACTTCGCATGGGTTTCTTTGCGCACCGGAGGAGCAAACTGCTTCCAACGCCGCCTGATTGGATAGCCCGCGGCCATAGACCAGCCACGCTGCGAGGACATGGCCTGTCCGGCCCATACCTGCTGAACAGTGTACAACCACCTTTTCGCCTCGTCCGACCGAGGCCGCAAGAAACGGAAGGATCTTGGTGGCAAGAAGTGTCTCATCCGCAAAGGTATAGTCAGTAATCGGTGCGGAACAGACTTTTTCGCTGCCAAAACGTTTCCGGTAAGACGATATCAACGAGTTTTGGTAAAAACCAAGTTGTTCTTGGTCGAGCAGGCAGCAGACGGCTTTAATACCGTGTGCTTCCATGAAGTCCATCCATTCGTTCACCACGCAATCCGAGATTACTTTCCTCGCGGGATACCCTGGCCGTGATGCTCCAAAGACGATCACCTCATCTCTGGATGCTGGAGTAAAGTTGAAAGTGTTCATTTAATCA
>JBAXCC010000457.1:0-2597 GCA_037141675.1 bacterium
ATCGGTAACGGACCTTTGGAAGAAGAGGCCCGAACAAAAATAAAAGTCTTGGGCTTGGAACGGAATATTGAGCTGTTGGGCTTTATGGATGGCGAGAAGAAATTTGATGTCTTTAAACAGTCCAAAATCATGGTTCATCCTGCGACCTACGATAGTGGAGGCATGGCCGCTGCGGAAGGGATGGCCTGGAAATTACCCGGCGTCTCCTTTGACCTTGAGGCCCTTAAGACGTACTACCCGCAGGGCATGGTCAAGATCCCCTGTTATGATGAACAGCGCTTTGCCGAGACGATTTTGCGTCTGCTCAATGAACCCTCCTATTATGACGAACAGGCGCAATTGGCGCATGAATTGATTTTGGATGTATGGGACTGGAAAAAACGCGCTGAGAATGTCTGGAATGCAATGCATCTTTAAATAATGTGTTGAAGAATGGTTAGTACTGGAGACGAATATGGCGGAAAAAGCGTATTATGATGAGTATTGGGATGGGAACATACAAGGCGGCTCGCAGAATGTGCCACCTTCCTGGTCGCCGGAGAATATGAAATGGCATTTGGATTTCTTTCAGTACTATTGTGGCCCATGCGTGTTGGATATAGGAGCCGGGGATGGAACATTCATTGATCTGATGCAACGAAATGTCCCAAAGATTGAGAAAGCAGAGGCACTGGAACTCTCATCTGTCGCGATTCAAAAAGGACAAAAAAAGTATCCACCCGTTCTATTTAAGCAGGGTTCGTGTGATGCCCTTCCGTATGCTGACGCATCGGTTGACACGGTCTTTGCCATTGAAGTGGTTGAACATTTGTTAGATGTCGACTGTTGTTTGGCTGAAGTGAATCGTGTATTGAAGCCGGGCGGGTTTTTTGGCGTGACAACAACGGATTTCAATCTTCTCAAAAAATGGATTATCGCCACCTTCTTTTGGAATAAGTTTTTCTATCCCAATAATCCGCACATTCGCTTTTTCACCAAAAAGACCTTGGCGGATATTGCTCAACGGCATGGTTTATATCAGGTCGCCTACAAGTGGAATCATAGCTATTTCGGTTTGATGCCCCACGGCCAGATGGCGGTGTTCTGCAAAAAGGGATAAACAGTCCACATACAACCGACTGTTTCTCAGAAAATTAGTTTCATTCGCCCTCAAGGGAAGCGCCTGTTACCTTCCACAACGGGGTTTCGTCTTATCTGCGGCTGAGTACCGTGGTGTGAGGGTATCACGTCCGGTCCGCAGGCGCATATTTTTGCTGGTCTTGACATCCTGCTCGGCTTCTGGTGTTTTTTTTGCTACTATATAAGCGTTTTTATCGGTTCAGGTATGATTCCTGCCTATGAGGGCCGGTGCCGACTGATAATCGATTTTTTATCCATATCACTCTTATGAAGGCATCAATAGAAAAGCAATCGCCATCGCCGCAGAGCGGTACCGACATCGCTGGGAAAGACGCGATTTATGCCACGCTCGATATTTCTCATAAACGTCGGGCACACGCGGTGATCCGTGACATCCTGCAACGGCATCTTGCAGTAAATCCGCAGGCGAAGATTCTCGATGTAGGCTGCGCGGACGGCATGGCTGGAAAACTTCTCGGTGATGGGTTCGACATCTCCGGAGTCGAATATCTGGAGACGCTCGCACAGATCGCATCAAAAAAATACCAACGCGTAGTCTGTGCCGATCTTGACGCGGGTCCGCTTCCGTTCAGCGACGGATCGTTCGATATCGTTGTCGCAGGTGATGTCGTCGAGCATTGCAAACACGATCGCTCCGTCATGCGTGAATTATTCCGCGTTTCGCGCCCCGGAGGCATCTGTATTATATCGCTTCCTAATATCGCCCAGATCCAGTATCGGTTTCGTCTGCTTTTGGGACGGTTCGATTACGAGAATGCCGGTGTCATGTGCGACGAGCATCTTCATTTTTACACGGCTCGTTCTATGAAACGATTGATCGAAGCGGCTGGCTTTGAAGTACTGCACCTTCACGGCTCGGGGACACTCTATTCATATTTGCCCATATTCAAAACGATGCTTTGTCCGCAGATTGTTACAGAGGCGATTCATCCGAAATAATGTCCGCGACATTCGTTATTCTGCAAAATGATCAGGAATATTTGTTTGGGGATATCGATAAGACATGATAGTGTCGATACTAGCTTCAGCAATCGACTCGGAATCCATATCGCCTCAAAACCGTGTATATCGGCGCCCCCCTCGGTGGCGTATTATCTGCAGGGCCCAGCGCGGAATCAGTTGGACAATCTGATGAAGGGTCGTATATACTGAGGACGTTACTTTCTATTTGTTCATGGCACCTTATAGAGTCAGACGGGAAACCTTTAAAACAGCCCCGTTTAAAGTTATAATTGGATGTTAGTGAAATCGGTTATCTGAGGTTTAAACGATGGAAATTATTCAAACAGAGATTGCGGATGTGAAGGTGCTGAAGCCAAAGGTCTTTCAGGATGCGCGTGGCTATTTTTGTGAAACCTATTCGGAGAAGAGCTATAGGGAGTCTGGCATTGACTGCCATTTTGTGCAGGACAATGAATCGATGTCCATGCGCGGAGTGTTGCGCGGGTTGCATTATC
>JBAXCC010000458.1:0-2588 GCA_037141675.1 bacterium
GCATCCTTAAACACTTCAACAAGTTTCGAGTGGCACTCTTTATAATGCGAGGGATTGAATGGTTTTCCATCCAGTTCCACGATATCAAAGGGGGCCAGACGGAGATTCATCGCCTTCTTAGGAGCTGCGAGAGCTGAAAGAACATCAAACACGCGAGAACGCCTCTTTTCAGCAGGTGCATACAATTCCGCGACAACGGTCATGGATTTAATCTTCGCCGCCTTGACCGCCGCCGCCAGCTGTTTCACACAAGGAACATCACTCAGGTCACGTCCGCCCGACCCAATCAGCACCGCCTCGCCATCGCGGCAAATAGCATACGCCATCACACCATCCATCTTGCGAGTGACACAGTAATCGGCCCCGGAGAGTTTCGCCTTGAGGTTCTTCGGCTCCACGAGCATGAACATCCCGGCGACACGACGCTTATAGTCCATCGCCGCCGACTGAAATTCTGTAGTAACCTTAAGCATTGGGAATCTCCTTTAATTCAAGATTGGTGAGATGGAGAATAAGGATGTACTTCTCCCCCTTGACGCGGCCTTCGAGAAATCCACGGTAGGAGCTGCCGTTATTGGCGAACACCAATGGCCCCACGCCCTTATCGCCGCCGCCGACCAGCATCATGCTCTTCGATTCATCGAGCTTCTTCGCCATCTCAAATAGGAAGTCGTAGGTGAGGCCGTTGATGTGATGAAACTGATAGCTGCGCGCAAACACAAACTTGCGAAGCGCCGCCGCCTTCGGGAACATCTTGCCCGTCCACCTGATCGGAAGGTTATCAAGCGCGATATTCGCTGGCGTGTCCGTCAGCTCACGAATCTCCTTTTCCGTCCCATCCGGCGCATGGACATGCTCCATCAATTTGACGCCATAAGCCACCTTGCCATCCGGAGCCAGATAAACCTTGCTCAATGTATCGAGCTTGCGCCCCGAAAGCTCCATATCAATTTCAGGATCACCAGACTCAATCGCAGCAGCAACATCCGCATCTGATTTTTGAATGGCCTCAAGTTCGGTCGCGAACGTGCTCTTTAGAATACGAATACTTTCATACGACTTCCCGGACTTCAACACATAGGTCGCGCGAGGCTGCGCTCGATTCATCTCGAAGCCGACTTCAGCATCGCGTTTCTTCTCGTTTGCCAAATGGATCGTTCTCATCTAAGAAATCTCCTAAATTGATGTGCGTCACATCATACTAAAATCCAGGTCCTCGTCTTCCGCAGCCGTTTCCTCCGCAGGATCGTCAAGGATGCTCTCCTCCGAAATGCCGATGTACTCAAACGCCAGCTTTTCACCGTCGAACAGAAAAACCTTGTCATCCACAGAAACGAGATAGCCGTCGCCTGCGCTTGCGTCTGCCCTGTAGTTAAAAACAAAGGAATAAATGTCCTTGCCAACAGCTTTCGCCAAGTCTGCACTGTCGAGCTGGTACACAGATTTCCAGACATGGTCTAAAAAGACCTCGTCTGTGACTTTCTCGGACAGTTCAATCGTCTGTCCAAACGAGGAAGGAACGATTGGAAGTTCTTTTCCATCGGAATCGACAGCGACTAACTCCGACCGTTCGCACCAAGCTCCGTCAGCATCAATAAGCCCACTCTTAATGGATCCGGGTGGAATCAACAACTCGCCATCAGGATCAACCTGCGCAGTTGTACAAACCGCACCGGTGCGATCCGTCGCAACAACATCCGTGAAGCCATAGAGCTTCTTACGTTCCACTTTAGTTGGAACCGACTCGAACTCAACACCGCCGAGCCGAAACTTCAAGGCACTTGCCATGAGACACTCCTTTCTGCCGAACAGCTATTTTTTTCTAACACTCGCGGACGGTATCGCCGCGCTATTTAGGAAATACGGTAAGTGGGTCTGTCACAACTCATTTCTTTCGCTTTTTATCTTTGTTTTTCAGACCAGCACCTTTCGAAATGACGTACTTTCCCCCATCATATTCCATGTCAGAATATGACTTCCCGTCGAAATAGACAACTTCATTCTCATCAACATTACTACAGCTATCACCATAATCAACGGATAACTCCTCATCATCATAGGAAAAACCTACGGCACAGATACGTTTCTGCCCCCGGGCATTAAGATATTCCTGAAGCGAGACTTGCAGCTTCGACACGTCAAAATCTTCTGCTTCAACAGGAAACTCTCCATCACCGATGAAAAACTCATAATCGAACTTCGGCTCACTGCAGATAACACAAGATTTAGTTTCCGGAACAACAGCCTTTGCAACTGAGAAAGTAATCTTTCGCTTTGGTTTGGCTTTAGCAAACTCCGCCGCAATATCAAAAGTCATAACTGCATTCTCATTATCATCGAGAACTTCCGCAACGATGCCTGAATCCCCGATTATTGTAGGATACGCCTCATGCCAGCGTCCCATCGAGTCAACTCTCTGCTCATCAGGATTGAACTCAGTTGCACCAATTGCACGGCCGATTTCATCGGAGCGCTTTGCAGTTACTTTCAACTTCATGTTATTTCTTCCATTCCATAGGTTTTTTGTTTTCGTTCCACTAGCATCCCATAGGATTTGCCAGAAACATTCCAGCACCTACGATTGGCAT
>JBAXCC010000459.1:0-2585 GCA_037141675.1 bacterium
TATCCGTTTGCTGCGGCAGTCCGATGTTCAGGAGCCCGGCCGGCTACTGTATGTGCTTGTGTTATACGTGAGAAGCGACAACCTGACCAGTGTGGTGGCGCCGTTCTCCACTTACAGCGTGCCTGGATGCAAGGATGAATGGCTCACGGGCTTGGATGGGGAACCGTTGAAAATCCTTCAGTTCTGGAACGCTCAGCCGGTCCCAACCTTCTCCCTTGCCAGGAGCTGGGTCGTTGGAACCTTAGACGAAGCGCGTCTCGAAGTGGCCAAAACGCTTTATCACCATGCCATCGCCGGAACCTGGCCGCAGGGCGGGGTAAGGGAACAGGTAGGCCTCGCCATCCTGAATCCAAACGATGAACGGCTCGCTTATCAGCATGAAGAGATGGCGCACTTCGAAAAGTTGCGAAGCCGACTCTTCAGTCTCCAGGAAACCGCCTCCCGGCAAGCGAAAAGAAAAGTGACTTTTGATACAAAGGGCGCGTTTACCTTTGTGAAGGAGAAACAGACGTTTCATCATCCGGAACGGCTGGCGGCCTCAAGCGGAAGGGTCTTCGCCGAGGTACATCTTTGCGAAGACGACAAAGTCATCGCCTCCCTCCGAGCTACTCGCGAAACAGACCCCGCAACGCGCACCGTCCGCTGGAAGATAAAACAGACAGGGAAGAAGGATTCCTTGCTTCCCGGGCTTTCTGCCTGCCTCTACGGCAATCAGGCTCAGAAAGCGCTTTTGGCTACAGGGCAGACCGAAGGAGACGGGAGTATGATCACCTTCAAAGCATCCACCCCGGCCGTCTTCACGCGCATCCTTAAGTCCGAATGTGTGCGGATCGTGATCGTCCTTCCAAAAAATAGTGATTAAACGTGCGGAAAGAATGAACAGGGGATGCTTTATCCCAGTGTAAAGACATCATCACCTGTTAAGGAGAACTGATTATGAGCAATGAAGCCACGGTCGAAGCCGCAACCGAAGTCCAAGCCACAAAACAAGTATCGCCAGATGGACGGCTGACCATCCGCCTGACCGACAGGCAGCCGATACGTATCAAGGATACCGACTGGCCGCTCCTGGCAGAGGTCATAATGCCCTTGTATTTCTCGTCTATTCATGAATTCATTATGTCAGAAGTGACTGGTAACTCTCAGGATCATGACATTATAAGCATGCTTCATGTGCTGATCCGTCGACATGCGGATGGGAGATCCTTGATTTATGGGATACGCAACAAATCCGCAGATGGGCAGAAGACCCTCGCCGATGAGCTTGGAGGTGAACTGGTTGCAAACGAAAATGAATTTGTAAAGGCAATCAACCGCTGTGCTAAACAATTTATTGATAGCTGCGGAGGATGCAGTTCTGGATCTAAAGCCTGTCAGTGTCTTGTTTTTGAGTGTCTCTCGAAGCTCCCGCCACTCTGTATTGACGAAGAGACGCCCCAGAAGTCGGACACGGGCGTGGTCGTCTTGAACGGAGGCCAGCCGGTCAAGATTTCACCTTCTATCTGGCCTTTGATATCCGAGGCGAAAGAATCCCTCGATTGTCTGGCTTATTTCTACTATGAGCGGCTTGCCGTGCGCCAGCACGTATCGGGCAAAACACTGGTTTATGGGCATTCATGGTATAATGCTGACTGTGCCGCTCAATTCAACATATTCAATCCGCGTGGCGGCGAACTGTTGCCTGCCGGGGAGGACCTCGTAACTGCTGTCAAGCGTGTCGGTGCGGCTTTGGGCATGAAGGCTGCAACCATCCGTGCCTGCATCAACGGACTGCCCTCTCAGGATTTGGATTGATCCTCGCGGGTTCAATCTGAGACAAGACAGCCATGCAAGACCCCTACATATTTGCGGACGGACTCGAGCAGGCGAGAAACGACGTGCCAACCTTCTCCAATACCTGCAAGCGCAGGTTTGGAGAAGCGGCATCTTGCCTCATGAGGGGATACAGGGAGTGGCCTGTTTGCGCAAAGCCGCTGACGGTGTGGCAGAGTTCCCTGGCTTCCGAGGCGCTTCTCTTTCCCCCAGAAAGAAGGGAGCAACCGCCCTTCATCGGCTTTCTTTCCTCTGAATGCAAACCTATCGGGTCAACGATGCCTGATTATGGCACACTCTTTACCTTCCCTTCTGCCGCGGCCCTCTTCCCGATGGCCGGACGAAGAGCCCAAACACCACAGTTTGGCCGGATTTGGGTCTTTGGAAAAGACGACACGGGAAAACTCCCCCCGGAGAGCCATTTCCCGCTTGAAGACTCAGGCGATATGCTTGGGCTTGCTGAGCAGCAGGGCGTACGCCTCTATGCTGAGATCGGCGATGCGGAGGGGTGCGACGGCAAATCATGGCAACTAGCCGCTGCGCTGGCCATGGATGCCCTGTGCGAAGAGGACTTCGACTATCGCATCCGTCTTGCATCCGAATGGATTGTGACCGGCGAGTTGGATCAGTCCGGCTGCATCCGGAAAGTGGACATCGGAAACAAAGTCGCACTGGGTACCGACTGCGAACGGACATGGCTCATACCACAGTATTCACAGACCCGCTTTGACGCTGAGATTCTAAAGAGCGGCACAGGCGAAGTGCACTATTAC
>JBAXCC010000460.1:0-2568 GCA_037141675.1 bacterium
GGTATGAACCGAAATAGACCGTGCACTTGACATCCACAACAGGGAAGCCACCGCAGGGACCGTTTTCCATCGCCTTGATAACGCCCTTTTCAACAGCTGGGAGATATTCGTTCGGGATGACGCCGCCCTTGACTTCATTGACGAACGCAAAACCGCGACCGGGTTCCTGCGGCTCGAGACGCAAACATACGTGCGCGTACTGACCACGGCCACCGGACTGCTTGACATGTTTATATTCGCCTTCAACTTTGTGACGGATCGTTTCGCGATAAGCAACTTCCGGCTTGCCGACTTCACATTCGACACCAAACTCGCGACGTAGACGGTCAACAATGATTTCCAAATGAAGTTCGCCCATGCCGGAAATAACAGTTTCGCCCGTTTCCTGGTCATAACGAACCAGGAAGGTCGGATCTTCCATAGCCAATGAATGAAGAGACATCCCCAGTTTCTCGTTATCATTGCGAGATGACGGACGGATAGCAATGGCGATAACCGGCGCTGGGAATTCGATGGATTCCAACACGATCGGACTGTCAGGGTTACAAAGCGTGTCACCTGTACGTGTCTTGGTCAAGCCAACCACTGCAACGATATCGCCTGCATAAGCCTCTTCCAGTGCTTCCTGACGGTTTGCGTGCATGCGGAAGAGACGCCCAATGCGGGCTTCCTGGTCCAACGTGCTATTGAGAATCGGGGAGCCGACCCTCAGTGTGCCGGAATAGATGCGGATAAAGGTGATCTTACCCATGTGCTTATCCGAAAGGATCTTGAACGCCAATGCGGAGAACGGAGCGTCATCCTTCGGTTCGCGGAACTTCTCCACATCGTCAGCGGAGTGAATTGTGCCGACATCCAGCGGAGAGGGCAGGTAGTCGATCACGCCATCCAACAGTGGCTGAACGCCTTTGTTCTTAAAGGCCGTACCGCAATATGCGGGGACTAACTTTCGCGCCATGGTTCCAATGCGGAGGCCATGCTTAATTTCGTCGACTGTCAAAAGTTCACCGCCAAGATATTTTTCCATCAGAGACTCAACCTGCTCAGCAGCCTTCTCCATCATCTCGACATGCCACTTCTTGCACTCTTCAAGAATATCCGCAGGAATTTCACCCTCAATGATCTTAATACCCTTCGAGGCTTCATCAAAGGTCAGCGACTTCATGTTCAGCAAATCCACAAGGCCTGTAAAGTTTTCTCCCTGTCCGATCGGATAAACCATCGGGACCGGATTGCCGCCAAGCTCTGAACGGATTTCGTTGATGACACCGAAGAAGTCTGCGCCTACGCGGTCCATCTTATTGATCATGCAAAGCTTTGGCACTTCATACTTTTCGCTCTGGCGCCAGACTTGCTCGGTCTGAGGTTGCACGCCGCCGACTGCGCAGAACAGAGCGATTGCACCGTCCAACACGCGAAGAGAACGTTCGACTTCAGCTGTGAAGTCCACGTGTCCGGGAGTATCAATCAAGCTAATCTGGTGGTCACGCCAAGTCACCGAGGTCGCAGCAGAGGTGATCGTGATGCCGCGCTCCTGCTCTTGGACCATATAGTCCATGGTCGCAGCACCTTCATGCACTTCGCCAATCTTGTAGTTTTTGCCACAATAAAAAAGAATACGCTCGCTGCAGGTCGTTTTTCCTGCATCAATGTGCGCCATAATACCCATGTTACGAACTTGACTCAATGGAACGGTTCTGGCCATTTTAAGACTCCTTACTTGCCTACTTTTGCTCGTCTCTTTCCTTTTGTCGGAAAAAGAAAAGCATGTAATATATCGTTTATTGTCCGCCTATACAACCGCAAAAGAGAGAGAAAACAAAAAAAAATGCGATCATTGGGCATGGGGGCAATTTGGGGTTGTTGAAGGAAAGCTGCCTTTTCCCAGTGAAATATTGATTTTACAGATGCGGATGTTTTTGGCTAATAGGTGTCCGCATATAGAGGGTACAATCTGGCATACGCTCATAGCTCTCTCTGCGCAGATATGCTTGGGCTTTGAGTGTGTTTGTCCGAACGGGTTCTCATCTCGCTTTGAAATGAAAAAGCTGCAAACTAGTTTTAGTTTACAGCTTTTTGCCTCTGTCTTAAAAAGAAAGTGGCGGGGACGACGGGATTCGAACCCGCGACCACCGGATCGACAGTCCGGTGCGCTAACCAATTGCGCCACGTCCCCGCAAAAGTTTGGGTACTTTAACAGATTCGCTCTCCACTCCGCAACAACAAAAAACGTTCTATGGAAATATTTTTTGCCTTTCAACCGAATGAGGGTGCCGACGTGGACGATTGCGTTAAACGTTTGAACTAAAGTTTTTTGAAATAATCCCAGTCTATACGGGGGTTTTCTTGTGCATGCGGATTCAGTTCGGCATGCTCTTGTCTTGCATCTTTGCCTTATCCCATTCCATCGTCGTATTGAAGCGCTGCGCAAGAGCCGCCCAGGCGCCCCATCGTTGTCAGAAGACCAACATGTTCGAAGGTTGGAAGGTTGATCCTGGCATCGCGCCTTCGCCCTAGGCATTACCTAGCCAAAATCCTCGTAATATATATTAGAAATCGCTGAGTTAT
>JBAXCC010000461.1:0-2563 GCA_037141675.1 bacterium
CGGAACCTCGTTGTTGTCAACGAAGGCCACAAGGTCTGAGGAATACTGTTCGTTCCAAACCAGCAATCCAGCTTGAGGAAGCTGAACAGTCGCGCGGCTGACAAAAACGTTCTTTTCCCCGCGCATCTGGCTGAAGGAGACGTTCTGAATGGGCAGGGCGGATAAGCCAGATGGAGATGGCGCATCGGAGGCCAGTAACGCATGGGACGTCAGAGGTGCAGTCGAGGCGGCGCCCTTGATGAGCTGATTGATTTGGTCATCGGGTTTGATCCCGCCCGTCCAATTAAAGAAGACGCAGGGGTAGATGGGCTGTGTCGTGCGCTCTAACAAAACAACGGATTGCTCAGAGGACGAAGCACTCCTGCGGACAAACCCCTGCCCCATCTCATATTGTGCAATAGGTTTTGCAAGTTGCATCTGCACCACCTGCTCAGCTTGCTGGCGCGACAGCAAAACAAAGCGCGGTCCTGTAAAATCCCAATAGCGGATGGGATCTTTCTGGAGCGCAACCGCAAGCGGACGCACCTTTGAATTCGGATCTGTTTCATCCGGGAGGACGGTCATGAAGCCATTCAAGGAGAAAGATGTATTCAGCCAATCCTGGATAGACACATTGCGTGTCACATAGTTCACGGTTAATGCTGGACGTCCCTGCGTTACGCGCTTCATGTCCTTGATGATTGCGTTTCCCTCATGATGGGCGCGCACATTGATGGGCACCACAAAGCGCCTCGCAACCGCCGCAAGGTCAAACACGCCTATTCCCACGAGGGCACACAGAACGAGGCTGATCTTCTTTGCATGAGGTTTTTGCAGCCAGCCAACATAGATGAGAGCCAGGACAGCCACCATAATACCGATGGCGCGAAGGCAGTTGTAAGACGTATAACCACGCAACGCTGGTCCCAGAGTCCCCAATCCTAATTCCGCAATATGCTTTTCAATAGAGTCGCTATTGATGGAGACGCCCAGTACTGCAACAACAAACAACAGAATAAAACCGAAGCCTATAAACACCAGTCGCTTGAGGGCTTTCTCGGAGAAGCGCTGCGTCATGAGAGCCTGCATCCCGAAGCCAGCCAGCAACCCACCTGCCAATTCCGTGAAGTGGAGGAACTTAACAGGCGCGCGCAAATAGTCCATGTAGGGAATCGAGTAGAAGAGCCGATAGATGGGCGTGTAACGACCCAGCGCAAGGATCAGGCAAACAACCCAGACCCCTGCCCAGAAAGGAACATCGCGATAGTCTGTCTCCTGCTGACTGCTGAGTTCCGACTGCTGACTCTCTCCCTCCTCCCTCCTCCCTCCTACTTTCTCCCTCCTCGTGTTACTAAACCACGCGAACACACCCACAATTGCTAAGAAGACCGTGACCAGTCCAAGATAAGTAGTGTGTTGACGATAGTTGGGCATCATCTTACCTTTTTGGAAGCGATACGGGCGGCCTAAGGCGCCCCAGTAAGGATAAGGAGGCGTCATGGCATTATCGCCAAAGAAGCCGGGAATCAGCAACTCTGCGCAGTCCGCCAAGGGCAGGCTCCAGTTGGTAGCAAAGATCCAGCGGTCTTCAGCCTGTTGCTTCTTCTCTTCGGGTGTCGCCTGTCCAGAGCCTGTTGTACGGGATGATTCCGCGATCTGCTTGTCGCGTCCAGCCAGATGCTGCGTCAAAACAATATAAATACTAGATGCCCCGATCAATCCAGCGACAATGACCGTCAGTATCAATTTAGGTAGGAGCTTCAGGAATTGAGCGCGGGCGAACCAGAGACGTCTTAGCGAATATATTCCAAAGATGACAGCAAACAACATCCAGACATCCGGCTGCCCGGATTGCGCCCACATCGCAACGGCCGGCAACAAAAGGAAGTAACGCCATTTACCAGTTTCTATGCCCTTATTCAACAACCCGAAGGACCAGAAGAAGAGCCCCATCATGAAAAAGAAGCCCATATGTCCCGCACAGAACAGGGTAAAGATATAGCCTGAAAAACTCAGGAGCAAGCCTGCCCCAAACGCAGGCAATAAGCCTATTTTTTGTGAGCGAAGATAATAGACACACGACAGGGCAAAAAAGAACATGCAGATAATGTATCGCATTTCATGACAGCCAACTGGCGGAAGGAGGTTTAGCAGGGCTGCAGGCGTCAAGGTGCTTCCCCCGGCCAGCAGGGAGTCTATCGTTGTAACAAAAAAACTCTGTCCATAGTATGGCGCGTCATCCGGGGATGCAATAACGGTCCATGCTGACATGACCTGTGAAAACACAAAGACCATCGCCATGGAAAAGGCACTGATGAATAGGATAATCGCCTGATTCTTTTTCAAGAATCCCAGGACTGCTGAGGGCTGATTGGGGTTGACTGCGGCGGCGGGTGTTTGCTTCATTTTTTAACTCCAAAGGAAAAGTATTTGTGGCTGAAGAAGCTGATGAAGGTGGCGGTGATGATGCAAAAACAGTTGGCGATGGATGGATGGAGGTGGAAAAATTCGACCAGCAAAGCCAGAAGGCCGGTATTCATCAGCGCGATCCAGCCATAGACGAGGTAGCATTTGAAATATTCCT
>JBAXCC010000462.1:0-2556 GCA_037141675.1 bacterium
AACGACCAGTCGATAAGCTCGCTGTTCAGACACGAAGAAGGCGAAAACTAGACACTAGTTTGATATCGTGTGTTTGAATGGTCCCTTATGGACTTAGGACTATCCGTAGGACAGATTTGAGATTGGCGCGGAAGGAAAGAACGCGGACAAGGCATCGTGGTTGCTGCCTTGCGAGCGAACAGGCCTTAGGCGCCGAGTGGGGGTCTGATTACGGAGCAGATGAAAAAGGAAAACAAATGGAACAATTAGAACTCAAAACCGAGTTGCGCGGCGCCACTGAACAAGGCTCCAAAGCATCCGGTCGTTTACGCCGTTCAGGTCTCATTCCTGCTGCGGTGAACCGAATTGAGGGGGGCACAACGCTGATTAAGTTTGATGCGCATGCATTCGAAATGATGCTGAAACATCACACCAGCGAGCATGTGCTCGTCTACCTCGATATGGATGGCAAGGTTGTGCCCGCGCTGATGCGCGAAGTGCAGCATAACGTGATGACCAGCAAACCCATTCACGTGGACTTCGGCGAAGTTTCGCTGACTAAAAAGATCCGCGTCTCCATCCCGATCCGTGTCCTCGGCGAACCCGAAGGCGTCAAGCTCGGCGGCGGCGTTCTACAGCAGACCCTCCGCGCGATCGATGTGGAGTGCTTGCCGACAGACATCATCGAGCATTTCGATGTGGATGTCACGCCACTCAAGCTTGCACAGACCCTGTTCGTACGCGACTTGGCCATGGGCGACAAGTACACGATAATGACCCCGAAGGACATTTCGTTCGCAGGCGTTGTCGCGATCAAGGAAGAAGCCGCAGCTGTGGTTGCTGAAAGCACCACACCTACAACCCCTGAAGTGGTTACCAAAGGCAAGAAGGAAGAAGAGGGGGCAGCACCGGCTGCCGGCGCATCAGGAGCAAAGGCAGCACCCGCGGCAAAGGCAGCGGCTCCTGCCAAGAAGTAATCAGGAGGAGATGGCCGCGTGAAAATGATTGCGGGACTGGGCAACCCCGGCGAAGCTTATGCACATACGCCGCACAATGTCGGATTCGATGTTGTCGACGTGATCGCGCAGCGGCTTAAGATCGGGTGGAAGAACAGTTCGGGCTTTCAAGCACGCACAGCAAAGACGATTTATGCAGGACAGCAGCTCATGCTGGTGAAGCCTCAGACTTTTATGAATCTGAGCGGAAACAGTGTAGCAGCCCTGTTGAGGTATTTTGGCGGAACGCCAGCCGACCTGGCCGTGATTTCGGACGACGCGGATTTGCCCTTGGGGCGGATGCGGCTCCGGGCAAACGGCGGAAGCGGCGGGCACCGGGGATTGCTCTCGATTATTGAGCAGCTCGGTACGGAAGGGTTCCCGCGCTTACGCGTGGGGATCGGACGTGAGGACCGTCAAGGCGATTTGGCTGATCAAGTGTTGGCTAAACTCGATGAGACCCGGCAGAACCTCTTGCGAAAATCGGTCGAGGCAGCGGCAGACGCGGCATTGTTCCTGATTGAACAAGGTTTGAACGAGACGATGAACCGGTTCAACGGTTGGAGCGCGGAACCCCCGCCTTCACCCGAAGATCGGAAATGAGAATGGATTTTTCATCATGAAAAAATACGAAGGCATGTACATCTTCGCAAACGTAGCGAAAGATGATTCGATAGTAGGACTTGTCGAAAAGGCGAGCAATGAAATTACCCGCCTCAACGGAAAAGTGCTGACCACGAGCGTACTCGGCAAGAAGAGCTTCGCCCGTCAGATGCAAAAGAAGGATGGCGGCGTTTTTGTAAAGATCCGCTTTGAACTGAATCCGGCCCAGGTGGTTACACTCCAGGGCCGTTATCGCCTGCTCGAGGATTTCTTCCGCGTGCAGATCCTTTCTGTGGATGAACGCCGCGAGGCAATGATCATCCAGCAGACAGAGGAACAGAAGGTCCGCGACGCAGCCAAGGCTGTAGCAGCGGAAAAGAGAGCACATGCAGACGCCGATGAAAACAACGCGGACGAGGCATAAGCCAACGCACGCGCAATTATAAGGACGGTGAACAATGGCATCTTTCAACAAAGTGATTCTCATGGGGAACCTGACACGCGACCCGGAAATCCGCCAAGCAGGGACGGGCGTAAAAGTCGCGGACCTCGGATTGGCGGTGACCGAGAGCTGGCGTGACAAGAGCGGGCAAACCAAAGAGGTGACCTGTTTTGTGGATGTTGTTGTCTGGGATAAGCTTGCGGAACTCTGCGGTCAGTACCTCACCAAAGGTCGTCCAGTCCTCGTCGAGGGCAGGCTTCAGATGGATGAGTGGAAAAACCAGCAGGGCGAAAAGCGTTCAAAGTTGCGCGTTCGCGCCGAAACGGTTAAGTTCCTCGGAACAAAGCCCGCCGGCACAACAGCGCAACCAGGCGCACCCGCACAGCAGGCCGTGGCCCCCACATCGGGCCATGCTGATTCGCCGGAGGCGTTTGCCTCAGAAGGCGGATTGCCCCAGGACGATGAAAATTTACCGTTCTAACCCATTGAGCAGAAGATTAGGAGAAACGTTTTATGCCTATGAACAAGAAAGAAAAG
>JBAXCC010000463.1:0-2548 GCA_037141675.1 bacterium
AATCCAAAGACTCCGCCATCAAATCTGCCTTTCTTAAGGATAATACGGCGATTTATAATCTTTCATTCAAAACGGAACGGACGGTTAAAATAAAAATTGAAGTGGACACCTCTCCGCCACTGGGCTTCAAAACAATTAATCACACGATACTACTTCCCTTTTCGTTTGTTGTTCGATGTTTCGATTTGCCCTGTCTTTACGCAGGAAAGATGCATGCTCTTTTGTTTCGCAACTGGAAAAGTAGGGTTAAGGGACGCGACTGGTATGATTTGGAATGGTACGTGCGGCACCGCATAAAAGTGGATATTCCGCATTTTTGTCAACGCATGAAGCAAAGTCATCCGAATCAACCTCTTCCTCAAAACGTCACCGATTTAAAGACGCTACTCGTGAAGCGGATTTCGACACTGAATATTGAGCAAGCCAAAGAGGATGTTATGCCATTTATCACAAATCGATCTGAGTTGGATATCTGGAGTCAGGAGTATTTCATAACGCTGGTCGATCAAATGGTCTAATCGCATCAACCCCCAGATTGCCCCTTGGTTACGCGATGGTGTAAACACGAAAAAACATAAACTAATTATTGCTTGAAAGTATGATGAATATGACCCAAAAAATGCACTACTCTCTTATTTGTTTATTTGCGTTTGCGGCGTTCTGCAGCTTTGCTACAGAGAGCACGCGCGACCTTCAGTCCTGTATCGATGCCGCCTCAAAAAAGGGCGGTGGCATTGTCCGAATCGAAAAGGGGACGCATGTGGTCGGGCAGTTGCAACTCAAGAGTAATGTGACTCTTGAACTTGCTGAAGGCACAATACTGCAGGCTTCCACCAATCGTTTGGATTATTCGTTGAGAAAGGTTCGGGCATTTATTGGGGCTGTTGGGGCGACAAATGTCACTGTCTGCGGCAAGGGTGTGATCGATGGACGCGGACGCGCTTTGGTCTGGGACATCATGCAGGGTATGGCGCTCTCGAATCATTATGTGTATGCGAGCTGGATAAAGGCACCTCCTGTGCATCCCAGACCCGACGAGAGGGAACGTCCCCATTTGCTCTCGTTCTTTTATTGTACGAATGTCGTGGTCAGAGATGTCGAGTTACGAAATGGCGCATGCTGGATGAATACGTATCACTATTCACGGGGGGTTACCATTGACGGCGTTAAAATTGTGGGACGTGGCTTTTGGAATAACGATGGAATTGATTTGTGCGATACGAGCGATGTACTGGTGCAAAACTGTATTATTGATTCCGCTGATGACAGTATCTGTTTAAAATCGCATGCGTTAAAAGGAGTAAGCGAGAACATTGTTATTCGCAACTGCAAGATACGTTCTAGCGGGAGCGCCATAAAATTCGGCACAGCATCTGCTGGCGCCTTCCGTAACATTCGAATTGAAAATATTGAGGTCTACGATACGTTCAGATCAGCCATTGCCATTGAGAGCGTAGATGGCAGTGATATCTCTGATGTGGTGGTGAATGATGTGCGCGCCAGAAATGTAGGCAATGGACTATTTGTGCGTCTCGGCTCACGTAGCAACACGGGGGGCAGTATCAAGGGGATACGTATCAATAGGCTTCATGCAGAAATCGCGTCTTCAAAGCCTGATGCCGGATTGGAGATAGAAGGCCCGCCGATCCGTGCGAAAGATGTCCTGCCAGTCGTCATTTCTGGCGTTCCTGATAAGCTGATTGAGGATGTAACATTACGTGGGTGCACCTTTATCTTTCCCGGCGGAAACCCCAATTCGCGAGCCGAACTCGTTGTTCCTGAGGAGCCAACCAAGTATCCAGAATTCTCCATGTTCGTGAACTTGCCTGCCTGGGCCGTCTATGCAAGGCATATCAAAAAACTTGATTTAGGGGATACGGTATTTACGGCAAAGAAACCCGATAAGCGACAAAAATTTGCTGGCGATTATTTTGAACGGTAGGCGATAGATTTTATTGTGTATATATGGGATAGCGTTTGATGAAGGAGTCGCGATCTGCTAAATTAAAGAAACATAGTGATTATAACTCGAGGAGAGACGAAATATGAAAATATCCACAGCATGCGTCTTGTTCGGACTTGTCTTCGTGACGGCATGTCAGTCGCCGAAGGTTTCGCATTTCAACGGATTGGATCTCCATCTCGGAAATTTAGGAAGGCTGTCAGACGCGCAGACGCGGTCGATCAGTCCGGAGAATTTTACTGGCGAGAAGGGCATGGCGGGGATGTCCACGAACGGGCCGGCAAAACACGCGGCGCGTGATCTCGGGCAGGGATGGAAGGTTTCTCCCTTCATTGTAGTGCCTGCACGAGGCACCGTCACACTTGGGGAGATCAGTGGTTCCGGTGCGATCCAGCAGATTTGGATGACGCCAGCACCGCTTGACAAGACACGTTTCAATATTTTGCGCTTCTACTGGGATGGGGAGAAGACTCCTTCTGTGGAGGTTCCTCTGGGTGACTTTTTCGCATGCGGCTGGGGTAAGTTTTGTCCACTAGCATCCCATAGGGGATGAAAACAGGCACTCCGCCCCCTTTCCCCCATTGA
>JBAXCC010000464.1:0-2543 GCA_037141675.1 bacterium
ATTTCGCCAACTACATTGAAGCCGCGAGCAAGGCGCGTCTCTCTGACGATGGCACTCCGACATTGAAGCCGATACGCATCGAAGATGGCTTTGTCGCTGATCTTACTGTGCCGGGCCATGAAGGACAGCCCGTAAAACCTGCGAGCGCCAATGACGCACTGCCCTGGTTCTTCGACAAGGCAATGGCTCAGGAGGCTCAGGTTATTGCTGCCATCAACTGGAAGGCAGAGACCCAGTTTCCAGGATGCCTCGACGATGACGGCAAGGTGTTGCCCTTCAACTTCAATGGTATCGTGGATATGCGTCCCACAAAGATGGAGGCGGATGGGATCACCTTCACCCTGCATGGTAAGATGCTCGACACCATCCCGACCAACTTTGTTGCTGCTGGCGAACGTCTCGCTAAGACGCCTGGAACACCGACGGCTGAATGGCTGTGCGGCAATGTTGCGCCGTTGGGTGCGAATCGTTTTCGCATTGCTCCGGGCAGGGCAGGGGGGACAGTCTACTTAGCCTTGCGCAAGGAGGGAACCGATACCATTCGCAGCGTGGTCCAGCCTATTCATATTGAATTGAACCAGATGCGAAACACCGAAGGCAAAGCTCAGACGATTACCTTTGATGCACTCCCTGATGTGAAGGCTGGAACAGCCTCCATTCCCTTGCAGGCGAAATCCGATGCGGGGCTTCCCGTGTCGTATTATGTGGATGCCGGGCCTGCAATCGTAGTGGACACCAAATTGGTCTTCACGAAGATCCCATCCCGCTCACGTTTCCCGATTGACGTGACCATTGTGGCTTGGCAATGGGGACAATCTGCAGACCCCAAAGTAAAAACGGCCAATCAGGTAAAACAAACATTCAGGATCATTGCGCCATAAACAAGGAAACGGACGAAATTATGAAACACATGCTAGCTTTTATTTACACTTCTCTTCTCCTGATGCCACTGGTTCCGATACACGCCGCTGAGACGTTGACGCGTCATCCCTTGACCAATGGCGCCGAGTGGAAGAACAATAAGCCTGTGGCGTTGACAAATGTCGTGCGTCCCAAAGTCGAAAGCGTCTTGATCTATCAGCCCACCAACGAATGGACCTATTCGCATCACCAGAGCATTACGTTCTTTAAAGGTCGGTTCTATGCGATCTGGTCGAATGGACGGGAACACGAGGATAAATCGGGTCAGCGTGTGTTGATGGCGACCTCTCTCGACTTTAACACCTGGACGGCGCCGCGTCCGCTCGTGGATTCAATCAAGGATGAACAGGGCGTTGAACGTGTGCTGACAGCTGCTGGTTTCCATCAGCATGACACTACGCTCGTTGCTTACTTCGGCAACTATGGTCCCAAAAAAGAGACGACGCACCTGCAAGCAGTCACGACCACGGATGGCGAGAACTGGAGTGCGATTCGTGAGATGGGCGTACCGGTCAATCCGAATCATGGTCCGCAGCGTACAGCGTCAGGACGCCTCATCATCGCCGGCAATATCTCGTTCCCGTATACCGATGATCCAACCGGTCTGACTGGATGGCACATGACTGGTATCTATCCGCCGAGCATGGCAGAGAAGATCAAAGACGATCCGTCGTCATTTTGGGATGTGGCCAAGAAACAAGGTTGGAACGCGGCGCTGTGCGAAGGCTCGTTCTTCCAGACGGATGACAGTGTATTGCACATGCCCTTGCGCAATACGGGTAAATCCCCTTATCGTTTGTGGCTCACGGAGAGCCGCGACAATGGCGCGACATGGTCCACGCCTGTCGAGACCGAGTTTAGCGATACGAATGCAAAATTCCACTTTGGCCGGCTACCCGATGGTCAGTTCTATTACGTCGGCAACCCAATCGGCGGGGGGCGTACGCCTTTAGTGCTGTCTCTGTCGCGCGATGGTGTGAAGTTTGACAGGCATTTCATCCTTGGCGAGACACATTACGCACAGCGTAAGCCTGGAGCGGCCAAAGGCGGCGAGTATGGCTATCCGCACACAATGATCCACGACGGATATCTTTACGTCATCGTCTCACGCCAGAAAGAGGCTGTTGAGGTGTTGCGTGTCGCATTGGCGGTGCTCAACTAGTACACTGTACAAGTTAAAGTGACCGGCAAGGACATTGCTGTCCTTCAGAGGGGCAGTGACTGGAATCGGCTGCCGCGGCGACTGGTCAAGCCTCACCCGAATAGTTTGCCGCGTGGGTGAACATAATAGCCAGTAGGAGCATCAGAAAGATGCAGTTTTGAGTTGTTTGCAAACAGGCATTCCGTTGTTACTCGGTCACTCGGTCTGTTAATTGCTGTCTTATCGTGCTGCGGGCGTTTACGGGGAGTCCGGAACAGGATGCCGGACTCCGCGCACCGTCACGTCCTCGCCCTCCGGCACCGCCGTTAGCGCCGCCCCTTCTTTGGGCGGCGAGCAATGATGTGTAAGATGCTTTATGCTACCCGAGTGACAGGAGCGCCTTTTCAGCAGAATGGCTCGGCTCCAAAAAAAGGAGCCGCTAAGAGGCCGCACGGGGGCAAGATGCATGAGCGGTCGCGTG
>JBAXCC010000465.1:0-2534 GCA_037141675.1 bacterium
AACAACTCAGCCCTGCTGCTTATTTTTGTCAGGACTCTTGCCCGACCTTTATTGTAGCTGCGGAACATGAGACGCTCTTTTCCAATCGCCTCAACCGTGAGTGGCACGATGAACTCACTCAACTCGGGATTCGCTGTGAGATGAAAATTTACCAGGGGCAAAGTCACGGTTTCCTCTATTATTGCGATTCCCCTGTCCAGAAGCAAGCTCTCGACGATGTGCTGAATTTTGTGCAGTCTCTTTGCCATTCATAAACAAACACCGTGCTCTTTGTGCCCATATGTGTTTAAATCCTGTTTTTGAAAACTTTAACCAGCATTAATGCGAAGGAGAAAATCATCTATGAAAAAACGTTATGCGATCTGCGGCCTCAGTGTTAGGGGGATTTATCAGTTTGTGCTTCCAATCCTAGGGAAGAACCACAGTGGTGGTCCGAACTTCAATGAGACTTCGGAGCTTGTCGGCATTCTCGACATGGACGAGAAGCGCGTCGGAGAATTCTGCCGGAAGGTGGAAATAAATGTGCCGTTCTATCTACCGAAGGATTTCAAGGAAATGATCAGGGAGCAGAAGCCTGACGTGATCCTGGTCGCCACACAGGACTGTTCCCATTGCGAGTATATCGTCAAGGGGCTTCTTTCCGGATGCGATGTGATCGTGGAGAAGCCGATGGTCATCAATTGCAAGCAGATCCGTCAGGTGCAGGAGGCCGAGCGACAAAGCGGACGTAAAGTGAAAGTGGCCTTCAACTACCGCTACACTCCGACACACAAATGTCTCAAACGCATGATCCTCGACGGCAAACTGGGGCGGATCACAAATGTGGAGTTTACGTACAACCTCGACAACTGGCACGGCTCGAGTTATTTTTACCGGTGGAACCGCGAACGGGCCAATTCCGGCGGGCTCAGTATCCACAAATGCTGCCATCACTTCGACCTGATCAACTGGTGGCTCGGCGACGCGCCCGAGAAGGTCTTCGCCTTTGGCGCGCTCAACTACTACGGCAAAGACGGTGCCCTGCGTCCGCGTGACGCACAGGGCCGTCCACTCAGTGCTGCGGATGAGAAAAGAAATTGTCCGGTGTTCAAGAAGCATTATACAGGCAAGGCGGAGCCCGAGAGCAATCAGATTGTGACCGGATGGGACAAGTTCGATCTGCCTTACGACGTGCAATATCCGGGGGAGCAGCGCCTCTACATCTACGACGATGTGATTGACATAGAGGATACATATTCCATGTCCGCACGTTACCGCAACGGCGCCTCGTTAAGCTATTCCTGCAATTTCTGCACCCCGTGGGAAGGTTACATCCTCGGGATTAACGGCACGAAAGGACGGATAGAGATTATTCATCACAGCAACCCCGATCCTACAGGCCAGAGCGCCCCGGCCGAGGACAAAGGTCTGATCACCTACTATCCGCTATTCGGCGGCAGGGAATTGATCGAGATTCCCCCGGTAGGTGGTGGGCACGGAGGAGCGGACTTCACAATCCAGCGAGACCTGTTCGATGAAGTCTCGAAGGAGTCGCAGGAGCTGAATCTGGTGGCGGGCAGCGCGGAAGGCGCAATATCCGTTGCCATGGGCGAGGCCGTATGGCGCTCAATTGCCAGCGGTCGTCCCGTCAATGTGACGCAATTGATTAAAGGGCGTAACGTAAAATGAAAGCAAGTTCCACCACCTCGTTCAACTTCGTTAGCGGGTCTCCGGCCTTGTCCAGTTCCCCAAGATGGAACTCGATATCTAAAAAACTCTTGAACATTCTTTTCTCCATTTTGCAGTTGTTTTTTCTTCAACGGCTTTTAATTATAGATCAAGATGATCGTCGTTGTAGTACATGTTCAATCAATTATTTGAGGAACCCTTAAAGATTAAAACAATAGAACTATCGCCTGCTGGTAACCTCGCTCCGCTCGGTTCCCAGAGGCTTGAGCGTTCTGCAAAGGAAGGAATATATATATGGGTGGAATGTCAAGCCAAGTCAGAGGGCATTCGAGGGCATTCGGGGTCACACCTACGATCAGGCAACAAGTCATGCTTGAAATTTTTCTTCAAGCTTGACAATTCTCATTCCCAGAGCTTTGTCAACTCTAATCCTCTCCTTCATATTATACCGGCTTCTGGTCAACCCACTGACGTGTACGTTGAGTCTGTCTGCAATTTCAGTCAAAATATATCTGCCACGGCAGAAGTGACGGGCAAGGTACATCAGAACCTGATGAACCTCATTATCTCGACTATTCTTCAGTAAAATGCGATCCTCCGTAACTCCATAACTGCCGATAATTCCGGTCAACTCGAAAATCACCACCTTTGGCGGATCAATTCACTGCCAGTGGGATGAGGATTCTCCGATCACCCTGCATGGGCACTTGCCGTACTTCTGTGAGTTCATGCATACGGGCGGATTATTTGAACGTCTGGTGAAAAACTGTCCGCTAAAGTACAAAATCAACAATGCTCCGGCTGTAGGCTCCAGAACTCTACATTTTGAGTGTAGCGCAGTTTTCTGACAATCGCAAGTTGAACGC
>JBAXCC010000466.1:0-2529 GCA_037141675.1 bacterium
AGAAGCCGGGCTTATGCTTCGGCTTCTTTCAAACTTTTACCGGACAACAGTGTTTATAAATGCTAAAATAGAACGCTTATGAACAATAATAAAGAACAACGGATTTCATTGCTATTTTCAATTATTGGCACTCTTGCCATTCTGATAAACCTTTTCATCAAAGGATTTTCAACAGAGAATATGCTTGATGCTCTTAAGGATCTGGTGGGTTTAGCTGTTACTATTGCCGTATTTATCGTTGCAAATAGAATCAGCAGTCAGACAAATAGCTTTTTAGAAGCAGGAAAAAAGGCTCTAATCAAGCTTCTTGTGAATGATAACACCAAGAAATACCTTGATGGAATCAAAGCGAACAGTGAAAAAAGCGATATCGAAGAAGAAAATGATAAGCGCAATAAATATCTATTTATTAAGCGCATTCCTAACCTTAAATCAAAGGTTACTTTTATTCCGGTAAATGATCTTGAAGATGGTATTCTTGATATTCGTGTATCAAAGGGGACTTTAATTAATAGGGGTTTTAAAGGCCTCGAAGGCGAAGTTGAAAGTTGCAAGAAAAAGGTAGCTGAAGAAGTTTTAATCATACTTAATCAAAAAGGCTTAAAACAACCTGATGATTTTGAAATAGTGGAAAATCCTAAAAGTAATAATAGCGCAATTGTTATTGACTTCAATGAACAAAAATTGGGATTTCGGAAGTTTCGCAAAATCGTTTTTGCTTGTGCCGAGAAGGCGCTCTTGACAATTCAAGAATTCAAATAATAGAAATGAAAATTAAAATTTATAGAGGCACAAAAGAGATTGGTGGAACTTGCGTTGAGCTTATGGCAGCCAACGGGAAAGTGCTATGGATAGATTTGGGGGCACCCCTAAGTCTTGAAAATCCAGATGTATCTTATCAGACAAATAAAGTAGATGCACTATTAATCTCTCACTCACATCAGGATCATTATGGTCTGATGGAAAGTGTTGGTTCAGAAGTGCCTATTTATATTGGTCAGGTATCCAAAGAACTTATTGAGGCAACAAGAATATTCCTTGGTAAACCAACTCCCAATTGCAACTTCAAAGAAATAGGAGCGTGGAAAGAATTTGAGGTAGCTGATACTTTCAATGTTTTTCCTTATTTGGTAGACCATTCTTCACCTGAAGCATTTGCTTTTCTTATTGAATGCGATGGTATGCGCGTTTTTTATAGCGGTGATTTTAGATCAACCGGTCGTAAAAGAATTTGTTTTGAAAAAATGATCAAAAACCCTCCAAAAAATATAGACCTTTTGCTGATCGAGGGGACAATGATAAATCGAGATAAGCAGGATTATGCAACCGAGTTAATTCTTGAAGAAGAATTAGTCAAAAGGATAAAAGAACAGGAAAATGCAACATTTGTGATTAGCTCTGCACAAAATATTGACAGATTTTGTTCGGTTTTTAATGCTTGCAGATTAAATAATAAAACACTGATTATTGATATTTATAACGCTTGGGTGCTGGATGTCGTGAGAAAAAAATCACCTGGGCTACCGACAATGGATTCTAAAATTGTCAAGGTATATGCCCATCCTAACCAAATGCAAAAAATCAGTGATTTGGGCTATACTGAGTTTATTGACCGAATTAATATCAATGCAATTGGCAATGGCATTTTTAAGAATCCCTCTGATTTCGTGTATTTCCTTAGATGCCCAAGCACGAAGTTGATTGACGCTTTACGGCCGACAGGAAGAATAAAAATGGTCTATTCTCAATGGAAAGGGTATCTTGAGCCAGAGCACAAAACCTATTGTACTGACACAATAAAGGAATGGATAAATCAAAAGAAAGTAGATTTTGAAGTTATTCATACAGGAGGTCATGCAACAATCGAGGATTTAATAATTCTTTCTAAAGCGATAAATCCTAAGAAGACAATTCCTATTCATACTGACAATCCTGCTAAAATGAGAACTGAACTTGAAGCAGCAGGAGTTTGCAATGTTGAACTGGGAGTGGATGGGGAGAGCTTTCAACTTTAAATTAAATTCTATGACAAATGATGACTGTAACGAAGTCTTAAGAAGGATTAAAATGTCCTTTAAAAAAGAGGTTGGGGAAAGACGAAACCTGAAGATTCCGGGCGGCATTAAATTCGTGATTCAAGGCAATGATGTGGTGATGCACATTTCTTCTTTTGCCGTAGGCCAGAACATGCAAGAAGACAAGGCGTCTTTTGAAGGATGGGCATTAGTACTTAAACGGTGGGGGAATTTTACAAATGTTATTCTAAGTTGGGAGAATCCAACATTGGAAACGGGTTCTCCTCATGAAGGCCATTACCATAGATTTTTATTTCGAGTAGATTGTTTTAGCAATCATTTTAAATCATGGTTTGTGATTGACCAATCATCTCAAGCATTAATGTCTGAAATGAAAATCAGGGGGGCGGACTCTTTTTATTTGAACAAGCCAAGCAAAAATCGCAACGTTAGTTTACCGCATGGAAAAAACGCTCTAAATATCCAGTGTGCGCCGGTTCAAATTGACCACCTC
>JBAXCC010000467.1:0-2525 GCA_037141675.1 bacterium
CGCGCCCGCGATTATAATGCGGAACAAGCCGCCGCTAATCTGCCGCTGATCCGTATGTTCAAAGAGAGTTCCACCGCTGCAAACCTGCCGCAGTCCGACGCCAGTGGCCAGTGGGTGATCTGTTCGCCGGAGACGGTCGGTACTTTTTCCGCCACGCTTTACTTTTTCGGCCGCGAACTGTACCGTGACCTGAAGGTCCCCATGGGGCTGATCAACTCATCAGTCGTGGGTACGCCCATCGAATCATGGGTGGCGGAGGAAGCCCAGAATCAGGTGCCGGAAATTAAAGCAGTTCTCGACAAGCAGGCAAAAGTGGCCGCAGCGGTAGATGAAACACAGGCGAAGGCGGACTACGCCAAAGCGCTGGCAACGTGGAAGGAAAAGGTTGCCAAGGCTAAAGCGGCGGGGCAAAAGGTACCCCGGAAACCAACTGATCCATTGGACAAGGCGAAACGCAAGGGGAATGTGGGAGGATTGTTCAACGGCAAGATAGCGCCACTGATTCCTTATGCGATGCGGGGCGCCGTGTGGTATCAGGGCGAGGCCAATTCGCACCCCGGCAAAGGGCTGCTCTACCAATACCAGTTGCCTCTGCTGGTGAACGATTGGCGCATACGCTGGGGCGAGGAGTTTCCTTTTGCATGGGTGCAACTGCCAAACTTCAACCGCGAGGGTGATGGTTGGCCGCTCGTGCGGGAGGGCATGCTCAAGACCCTGAAACTGCCGCGCACGGGCATGGCCATCACAATGGACATCGGCGATCCGCAGAACATTCATCCCCAGAATAAACAGGATGTCGGAAAGAGGCTGGCGCTCTGGGCGCTGGGTGATGTGTATGGCCGCAACGTGAGCTCGACCAGTGGTCCGCTGCCAGCAGGACATGAGGTGCGTGGGTCGGAGATCATTCTGTCGTTTAAGCACGCCGATGCCGGCCTGAAGGCGAAAGAGGGCGCATTGAAAGGCTTCGTCATTGCAGGAGAGGACAAAAAATGGATGCCCGCGCAGGCGGTCATCAATGGTGACAAAATCATCGTTTCCAGTGGCGACGTGAAGAAGCCTCTTGCCGTGCGTTATGCTTGGTCAGGGAATCCAGACTGCAATCTTTACAACGGCGCGGGTCTTCCAGCGTCGCCCTTCCGCACGGATGATTGGAACTCGGATATATCGGAATAGAACACCTTATTCTCGCTCACATGGCCAAGCGGATGCTCGTATAAAAAGGAGATAGCAATGAGAATTTCAGATACAGTTCGACTGGCGGTCATTGTTATGGCCACGTGCAGTTCAATCGCACAGGAGAAGGATAATGCGGGTTCGATCCCTGTCCCCAAGGGGCGTCGTATTCGCGAGATTGTTGCTGAAAAATATCCGGATGGCCATGTCTGGTTCGGCGGCACGACGGGATGGAATAAACGCAAGGGGGGCTCGGGGATTACCATGGACCGCGAGTTCAGCTATGTGACCCCTGAAAATGATTTCAAGCAATCCACCATTAACCCTAAACCGGGTGTCTGGAAATGGGAGCTAGCGGATGCATGGGTCAAGCACTGTGCTGAAAAAGGGCAGGTGATCCGCATGCATGGGCCGATTTCCCCGCAGTCATCAACATGGGTGCTGACGGATGAGCGCACAGCCGAGGAGCTGGAGCGGACACTGGTTGAATTCATGACCCAGCTTTGCCGGCGGTACGACAGGTACGAGCACATCAAGTGGATGGATGTGGTGAACGAAACAGTGGACCGCAAAGGCGAGTGGTTTGGTCCCAAACCAGGTGTGGACAAATGGGAGAACCCCTGGCCGAAAATGGGCTTCGACGAAAGCCACCCGCTGCGTCCCCCGCTCTATATTAAACGCGCCTTTGAGATTGCCACGAAAGAGGCCCCTCATAAACAACTGATTATCAATCAGCACTGCAACATGGAGCCTGAGGCCTGGAACAAAATCAAGGCTCTGGTCAGATATCTGCGCGATGCCGGATTGCGGGTCGACGGTATCGGGTGGCAGGCGCACATCAACGTTGGCTTTGAGAAAAATGCTACTGACATGAAGTATCTGGGTGAATTAATTGAATGGGCGCACGCAAACAAGTTATCATTCCATGTCACCGAAAACAACGTGTGGCTGAGCGGCGAACGTAAGGATTATGAGGCGCAGGCCCAAACCTTTGCAGCGATTGTCCGTGTGCTTTTAGAGAAGCGTAAGAGCGGCGTTGTGACCTGGAACGTCTGGAACCTGAGTGATGGCGATGCCTTCAGTAAGATGGCAGACAAAGACGGTTCACTCTTTGACCGCATCTATCGGGCGAAACCGGCCTATTATGCAATCCAGCAGGTCCTCGAAAACCCGCCGAAGGTGAAGTGACGACAGAACGATGCGTTCGCTTTGCTGGGCAATGATAATTTAACAAAGCGGTCAACCGTGTTTACGTTTCAGGGATTAGAGGTGCCTATAATTAGGGGCGCAGTTTCGTTTTGTTTGTAGGTGGCTTAGCTTCTGTGGGCGGTCCGGCGGGTACGCATCTGTCG
>JBAXCC010000468.1:0-2520 GCA_037141675.1 bacterium
CACTGCGGTAAACTTGCATAATAATATGATTGACTTAATTTGGCATCATTGAGATGTAGCATTCTTCTACAGTAATCGGCTAGTTTCTTTTCCATTAATCTTCCCTACTTAAAAACGCTTCACAGATACTTTTTTAATATAACCCATTCGGCCTGTTTAGGTCAAGCCGTTCGCAAAGGTTAGCCATTAACTGGGTAGTTTGTTGCACCGGAACAAGCCAAAATCACTACTAGAAAATGTGGCTCTTTCGGCCTGTACATCTACACGCAAGATACGCAACACGTGAGTTGATCTGCCAAAGGCAAATATACTTAGTCAACGGACGTTATGCCTCTGGCGATAGCGGCGATGCGGTCTAGAAGTCTTCCGAGCGAAGCAGTGCTGGGCCAGTCGAGGATATAGGTGATCTGCTGGCTGAGCAGCTCGATTTCCTCAATGACTAATACATCATCCTGCTCGACGGGGGTGACAGCCTCGCCGTTGTTGTCGAGGGCCTGTTTTTGCTCGGCCATGCGATACTCATTGAGCCGGGGACGGAATATGTATTCCATTGACGCCAGTGCTTCGTGTCCTGCAGGCGAGGCAATCTTACTCAAGGCATCGAGTATCCGGTTGGCTGGATAGAGCGGTGATGAGAAGAATTGGGTATTCTCCAGCTTCGTATCGTAACTCATCTCCTCTGATTGGGCACAATCGCCCAGGTCTTTCCGATACTTTTGCCGCACGGCTTGGTCCAGGTAGGTTATCCAGCGAAACAACTCGTCTATCGCAAGTTTCTCGCCCTCCTCGGTGTAGAAGCACTGCGTGACAAACAGATTTGTCTTGCCGTCCAGGAATGCCTTTGTGTACATGCAATCGAGGCTCAGATAGCCCAGCTCGGCGGCTGCCTGATACAAGGACATTGACTTGGTCTTGCCAATCAGCTCGTGGACACGCCATGCCAGTTTGTCAATGGCTCCCACCCCGTGCGTCCGGAGTGCCCCGATGATGTCTGCGATCAGTGTCTCCGGCACAGTTGGCTCATTTTCTTTGATGTCCCAGAGCAATCGGTGTATCTGTTCCACCGTTCCGTTGTTAAGGATCAGGCGATAGGCGATTCGTTCTGTTGATGTCATGATTAGATCTCCTCTTCGGGGTTTATGAAAAACGGATCGTTGCTTCAACCATCCGGCTGAGCGCCTGTGCGGCAGCTAGATAACGGGGCGCGAAGTTTCTGTAAAAGGTCCGGTTGAAAACGAGATTTTCGGCCTGCTGCAGGACGCGGTCTCTTAGAAGCTTGTTCTGTATTATGAGCAGGATTTGGTCGTTGAAATTGACCGGCAGTGTAACAGAAACTTTTTTAAGCATGCTATGGATCATCCCCAGATCGTTCTCTTCGGAGAATGCGGATTGGAGCTGATGGTTGGCGTCCTTGTCGTAATTGAGGAACTCATGGAGGTAGAGCATTGATATGTCGTCACGGGAGGGTGAGAACAGCGTCGGGAGGAAAGGATCTGTTAAATCAGCCTTTCCGGCGAGGAAGTGAAGTCCGTGTCCGAAACACTGATCTTTCATGTAGACATAGCCGCCGCGTAAAAGTGGGGCCGCATCAGGGAGTGTGCCGATAAAATCCGGCCAGCGTTCAGCGAAGCGCCAAGACTCGAACTTTCCGTCCTGGACCAGACGTTTCCAGTTCTGGGTCAGATTGAGACCCAGCGCCACGTGGAAGTCGGCGGGGGTATCCTCTGGCAGCCGGGAGAGATCCAATGCGCGCCACTTCTTTCCTGTCTGGATCAGCGCATAAGGATCGGCGATCTTACCAAGTTTCACAAAGTGCGACTCGGACATATCCGATATAAACGCAGCAGGTGGCTGGACAAAGAGATATAGAAGCTCGGCAACTTCTCTCGGGTGGTTCACAGGAATGAAGAGGTCGTCATCGCCGCTAACATCCTGGGGATTTCTCACGTACACGTTGCCGTCACCGAGGATGGCCCAACTTGTGAACTCCTGGGATGTCTCAACCCATTTAAAGTCCATGTCGTCAAACCAGCAGATGCGCCCTCCACCCTCCGGTGAAACCATCTCGATTTGGATGCTTCCCAGTCCTGGTTGCCGGATGATGCCTGGATTCTGACCTAATCGCTTTTCGATAAACTCGGTGCAGATATCTAGGAATAGTTCTTGGATGACCTTGGATGTTCTCATATGCCCTGCCTTTCTTTTGATGTGCACACTTTAGCAGGCAGCCTATCTCATTTTCTAGTATAAGGTGCCAATAGTTTATAAGGAGGTCGAGGGTGGGAGAAGTGCATTAGTGAGACTGGACAAAAAATCTTTGACCTTTACATTTTCAGGGATCTGCGCGATACTGTTCTTCTCTTTTAGGGGGCGACTGGTTTCGACGGGACAAGTGGAAACTTAGTGGCGCGTCGAGGATGATTGTTGGCCTCGTTAAACATCAATCAAAACAATAACTGCGAACGATAACTTCGCTCTCGCGGCTTAATTTAAGCCCGACGCTGAACCGCCGATATCTGC
>JBAXCC010000469.1:0-2518 GCA_037141675.1 bacterium
TAGCTTAATCCATAGCCGAACGCATACTGCGGTTCGCCCTTCACGTACATATAGGTGAAGCCTTTGGAAATATCGTATTCGCTTTGGGGTGGCACCTGTTCGTGTGACGCGTAGACCGTGTGGGGGAGGCGCCCTGCTGGGTTGACAGTTCCGAAAATCACGTCCGCAACAGCGTTCCCGCTCTCTTCGCCAAACCACCAGGTCTGAAGCCATGCCGGCGCATGTGCCTTCAACCAAGGCGATGTAACAGGCCCTGCAGCGGATTGTACGACAATAGTCTTGGGATTCAAGGCAAGCATCTGTTTGACCAGCTCCTCCTGTCCTTCCGGAAGCGTGAGCTGCTTACGGTCACGTCCTTCATCTTCATTTTTACGTGTCGTGCCGACAGCCACAATCACGACATCCGCCGCTTGGATCACGCTCGTGGCCTGTGCGACCTCCTGCGTCTTTACATACGTCACCTTGTCCATCCCCGCCCGATTCTGAATGCCGGTCAGCAGATCCACCGCATCCTTGAAATTGCCGGTGTAGTTTGAGGTCTGGATGACCTTAGACAGCGGACCGATGACCACGATTTTCTTGATCTGATTTGGATCAAGCGGCAGAAAGCGATTTTTATTTTCTAACAGGACAATGGCCTTTTGCGCTGTCTTTAACGCAAGTGAGCGGTGTTCTGCACTGCAGACGACGCTCATCGGGATCTTGCTATAGGGCACGGCGTCAAACGGATCGAACTCGCCGAGACGCATCCGTGTGCGTAACACGCGGAAGAGCGCGTCATTAAGGCGTCCCTCCGTAATCTTGCCCGTCTTGATGGCCTCGGGAATGTTCGTTGCATACTCTTTATCAGAGAAATCGCAGCCTGCCATGATGGATTGCGAAACCGCATCCAAATAGGTCATCTTCTTTTCCTTATGTCCTTCGATCATCGTCTTCACGCCGCCTAGGTCGGAAACAACAAACCCTTCATGTTGCCACTGCTTCTTCAGCACATCGGTGAGCAACCAGGGATTGATGTTGTTGGGTACACCATTGAGCGCATTATAACTGGCCATGAGGGACTGCGCATTTCCTTCCACGACACACTCTTTGAAGTGTGGCAACCAGTATTCATGCATCATGCGTTCGGAGACGGTCATGTCCAGTTTCTTGCGATCCTGTTCGACATTGTTGACTGCATAATGTTTGAGCGTCGCGGCTAGCTTCAGATATTTCGGGTCATCGCCTTGAAGGCCTTTGACATACGCGATGCCCATGCGTCCAACAAGATAGGGGTCTTCGCCCCACGCCTCGTAATTGCGTCCCCAATACGGATTGCGACCGATGTTGATCACAGGCGCGCGGTAGATGAGCCCCTTGCGTTCGCCCTTGACTGTTGGATCGAGATGCCAGCGATTATAGATGGCGCGCGCCTCATCGGAAATAGCGGTTGCGACCTGATGGACGAGCTGCGTGTCAAACGTCGCAGCCATGCCGAGGCAAATCGGAAAGAGTGTAGTCGCCCCGCTTCCTTCTCCGCGCCATTGCACGCCGTTCAAACATTGATTCCAGTGATCTTCGCGAAGCTGAAAGCCTGCGACTTCGATGGTCTTCCCTCTGTGGTTCAGCGCGTCGCCCTTTTGTTCAAGGGTTAGCCGACTGATGAAGTCCTTCACTCGGCCATCCACAGGCTTGGAGGTATCAAGAAACAACGGCTTTTCCTGCGCCACAGCGAGGCTTGCCATACAGAGGCAACTCAGTACAATAGGTTTCATACTTATATAACCCCAAGTTTTTTCTGCATTTGCTCAAGTGGCACACCTTTGGTCTCTGGCACCATAAGCCTCACCCAGATGAGCTGCAACGCCATCATGCCGCAGAAGAAGAGAAAGATGTAGCCGGCTGGACCAGGAGGCGCATCCTTGGACGGGACGAACAATGCTACAAGCGAGGGGAAGAACGAGGTCAGTAGTGCCGCAAAGATCCAGTGGGTGAAGCTGCCTAGTGACTGGCCTTCAGCCCGGTGACGGTTCGGGAAAATCTCAGAGATGAATACCCAGATCACTGCGCCCTGTCCGACCGCATGCGCGGCGATGAAAGCGAAGATGCATGCCGGAACGATATTGAAATGTCCTGTGAAGAATGCCCACGCGCAGAGTCCGAGCGATGCGATATAGCCGAACGAGCCGATCGTCAGCAACTGCTTGCGGCCGAGGCGGTCGATCAGCCAGAGCCCTACAAAGGTGAAGATGAGGTTGGTGATTCCGATGCCGACCGACTGCAACAGCGCAGCCTTAGCCCCGAGCCCTGTGAGTTCAAAGATGCGCGGTGCAAAATAGAGGATCGCATTGATGCCGGATAGCTGGTTGAAGAAGGCGATGAGGATTGCAAGCATGATCGGGATTCTCAACGGCTTGCTCCAGAAGCCAGCAGCACTGGCCTTCTCTTGTGAGGCTGCTGCAATTTCTACAACCTTTGCCTCGAGTTCGGTTGAGGATGCTTCAGGCTGGATGAGCCCAAGAATACGGAGTGCGCCAGC
>JBAXCC010000470.1:0-2518 GCA_037141675.1 bacterium
AGATAAGCCCCGGCGGTATTCCGCCACTCGCGGGGGCTTTCCGTGCAAGCACCTCTCATAGCGCTCTTCGCGTAAAACATTCTATTCATTCGTGTGGTTCGCGTCATTCGGATGCTAAAAAGTTACCAATAGGTTTATTCCGGCCGGCAGCTGCCGGACCAGGTGGGGCTTGCTGTTTAGTGTCAACCTTGATGTCCAGGTTTCGGATTTGAATTGCTACGTTATTGATGCCGGTGACTTCCCAGCCAATATTGACACTGCTGATCGCAAAATCGCCGACGTCAGGAGATTCTTTTAAATAACCTCGCGCTCGGGCTAAGCTGATAGCTTCGCTGAACAAGGTGCACAGGTTGGTGTGCGAGAAGGTCGCCCAAGTTCCGTCGTGCAGGGTTTGCTGTGAGAAGGTTTTGCTGGGGGGCGTGTAGATCATTTTTGCCGAGGGGTCGGCAGTGTCCTTGGCAGCATACAAATCTGTGAAAGGTTTACGTTCGTCATATAGCGTCACACAAAACCAGATGAAGTCGCCGAAGCCCTTGGATTGCTTGTTGCGGTTTTGTACGATAAAGGTCATTGGGAATTGGGCGGTATGAAGATTGCGCGTGTAGCCCTCAAGCTTGAAGCATTCATTCGTCAGGAGCCGTGCTTGGATTGTGAACGAGATACGGCTGATATCCTTGAACAAGACTATGGGCTGAACAGTCTGTTCGACGAGCAGGTGGGGCCAGGGTTGGCCCTTGGTGCGAACATTCCCCTTATACTCTGGACGTGAATCGAGCGCCAGGATAAGGTCATTGCTGGTGTTCTGGGAAGAGATGGTTACCGACTTTTCTGCGTTGGCCATCCGAATGGTTTGATTACTGAGTATCTCGGGTTTCGCTTCAGAAAGATCATATTTACTGTTCCACTGACAGAGACGCCATGAGGGTTTGTTTGTGGCGGACGGTGGTTGGAAGACGCCCATCGCCACATGCTTGCCAGGTTTAGGCGCATTGATTTCAAAGCCGTTTTGAAAGCGCGTGTCTCTCAACAGATCAACACGTTTGCCTGGAAGGGAAGTGACCTTTTTTTCCTGGGCATGAGCCACAAGGGTCAGTGCTAAGCATAGTGCAGTGAAAAACATATCTCTAGGCATATTTTTGTCTTCAGTGAGTAGATCAAAGCCGCCAGCCATCATAACGCATGCACATGATTCAGCATGTGTTCTAAAAGAATCTCATATTCGTCTTTCGAGGTCAAGAGCGGGGAACGGCGATTTTTAATCAACAAAACCTCACTAATAGAGCACGATTCGGAATCGTCGCTTGACAGAGCGGGATTGTGTACGTATTTTAATACCATGAAATGTTGTTTATCAATTTGCGCCATCTGGCATTCATGGGGTGTACGGGGAGTACGATATGCAACTCTAGTTTTTTGCGCGTGTACAGTTCAGGCCAATGTGATGATCACTCAGGTGACGGTGGATGGCAAGGCGTTGCCTCGCGTTCAGGAGGCCGATGCAGTTGGAGGCGGGATGCAACCGCTTCGTCTAAGCGACTCGGATCGGAATGTCCATTTTTATTTTGAAAATGTGTCCGGCTCGTCACGCCCTGCCCTGCGATTGCGCTATAAGCTTGAGGGCTATGACAAAGGGTGGATCGACTTGCCGATGAAGATGCGCGTGTTGCTCTTTTTTCGGGATGATGAGCCCACAGTGGTTGGACAACATGAATTTTTCTTGGAGGGTGAAACGCCTGGCTGGACAGGCAATCCCGAGACATCCGCTTTTGTTTCCCGTCGCGAGACTCTCATCGTTCCGAAACAGGCTCGGAACCTTCGTCTTTCGTTCGTTTCTCATGGTGGGGATGTGGGGGTTGGGGTGGTTGCTGTCGATGCTATACGTATTGTTGTTGAACCTGTTGGGGGCGGGGCATGTAGGACCAATGACTTAAGTTTCATGCCCGAGAAACCTAGTCGATGGATACAAGAGGGTTCTCGCAGGGAGATTGCTCGCACGGGGAAAAGGACATCCCCTTTGTCAGGTCCGATCTTGATTCTGGATGATGATGATGCACTCAACTATGGCAACTGGTCGCTTGCGCCCACAGCCGCTGTGCCCGTGCAACCGGGCGACCGGCTCACGGTTGAGTGGGAGACGGCTTACAGTATGGGAAGTAGCGGCCCCGGCGGGGTTAGTTACGCAACTCTGAAACCCGGCAACTATGTGTTTCGCGTAGCAGCGTTCCAGCCGAATGGCGAGCCGACAGGCGTGGAATGCGCTTTGCCGGTACTGGTTTCTCCCGTATTCTATCGGAGGACAGAATTTTGGCTGGTGCTGCTGGCGTTGGTCATCGCAGGAGCCGCACTGATTGCGCGTGCAGTCGAGGTAGCACGTGTGCACCGCCGTGTGGCTGCGATGGAGCATGAACAAGCACTTGAACGCGAACGTTCCCGAATTGCGCGCGATCTGCACGATGAAATGGGAGCGGGGCTTAGCGCGATCGCCATGCAGAGCGACTGGATCCGTCGGGAGTGTGGC
>JBAXCC010000471.1:0-2512 GCA_037141675.1 bacterium
TGAGGAGAAAATTGATATGGATTATCGTTTTATCAAAAGAATCGTCTGTATAATTGTGGCGGGCTGCTTCACGGTCTGCCATGCGAAGGAGGAGTTGTCCGTTTCGCCAGGCAACGTCACTTACTATGTGGATCCGGTTCGAGGGGATGATACCCGAGCAGGCACATCAAAGACCACCGCATGGAAGTCTATCGCCAAGATCAATGCGGTGCGATGTGCTGCGGGCGACCAGATCGTCATTGCGCCGGGACCGCACGCCTCCTCCTTGATCCCTTCCGGCGAGGGAACGGCTGCACAACCCATCGTGATTCGATTTCTGCCGGGCGTGCACGAGTTTGCGCTCGAAGGTGCGGTGAGTCGTCCTTACTATATCAGCAATTCAAGCGATGATCCCAAGACACCCAAACCGATCGGCATCCTCGTTGATCAGGTCAAGCATCTGCGCATAGAGGGTGGCGGTGTGTCAGGCGAGAATAAGACAACGATCCTCTGTGGCGGACGCATGGTCGAAATTGTGAATGATCACGCCGAGGATATCACATACGCAAATCTGGTTTTCGATCTCAAGCGTCCGACGGTCTCGGAGTTTCGCGTGATGGAGGTCAGCACGAACAGTGCGCTCCTGCGCATCGCGGAGCAATCCGATTATGTGATCGAGGGAAAGAAGTTGCGCTGGGTAGGAGATATCGGCAGAGGCGGACTCATGGTGCAGGAGGGCATTCCTGAAGAGGGGCGCTGCTGGCGTGGCGGCAAAAAAAGTTTCATGCAATCAGACGGACTGACAGCAGACAAAGTTGAGGATCTGGGTAATCGGCAGGTGCGCCTGACATGGGCAGGTACGAATCATGGATTGCAAAAAGGGCATCAGTTTCATTTCCGTCTGATCTCCCGCGATTCCGTAGGCGTGCATAACACGCGGAGCAAAGCAATCACCTTCCGCGATTGCGAATTCAACGCATTGACGGGCATGGGATTTGTCAGCCAGTTCACCGACACGATCACGATTGAACGGGTCAATGTGATCCCTCCGGCAGGCACCTTCCGGACGTGTCCGGCATGGGGCGATATCTTCCAGTTTTCGAACTGTCGCGGCGAGATCCGGATTGAGTCCTGCCGTCTCTCAGGCATGCAGGATGATGCGATCAATTGTCATGGCACACATTTGCGTATCACGGAAAAACTCTCAGATAACCAATTGCAGGTGCGCTTTATGCACGGACAGACCTTTGGCTTCGCCGCATTTGCGCCAGGAGACGAAGTTGCCGTCATCGGTCACGCAACATTGCGCGAACTGCCGGACAATCCACGTCGTCACGTGACAAAGGTGGAGCAGAAGAACGAGCGGGAGTGGATACTCACGCTGGATGGTCCCGTAACAGCCTTTGGACAGAACGACGTGCTCGACAATATCACCTGGTATCCGAACCTCACGGTTCGTAATGTCCATGTCAGCATGGACCCTGTGCGCGGTTTCCTCCTGACCACGCGTGGCAAGGTCTTGATCGAAGGCAACACCTTCCATCGTCCCGCCATGTCAGGCATCCTGATCGAGGATGACGCCGAAGGCTGGTTCGAGTCGGGCCCTGTGCGTGACATGACCGTGCGGAGCAATCGGTTTATTAACTGCGGCATCCAGATCAATCCGCAAGTCCGTAATCCGAAACCCGAAGAGCCTGTACACGAGAACATCCGAATCGAGGATAATTTCTTTGACGGCGGCAACATTTCTGCCAAGAGTGTAAAGGGGCTGACGGTCATCAATAATCGCTCGACTTCAGGGGATGTAAAGGTCTCAACTACCGCGTGTACGGATGTGACCACGACTAACAATACGCTTCGCTAAAGTTGCGGAGGAGAAAACAGCGTGGTAGGCGCCTATTCGCCCCAATATGTCTCATGTGCAACAGCGTATGTTCCCAAGTCCTTCATTTCTGCGTCTGCCGCGACAGGCGACTGTCCCACAGATGACAGAGGGTGAGGAGGGGATGATGCCTCATCATTTTGGGGCCGGCATAGCGCATCACATCGCGGACCTTCGCCCGCATCTCCGGCTGATAACAATGCACGGGACATTTGAGGCACGTCGGTTTGTCCGCTTGAAACGGGCAGTGCGACGATCGTTCGAACGCATACGCGTGTAACTGCTCACACGACGCACAGAGTCCTGTGGGTGTCTGGTGGCAATCATGGCAATACATCGTCAGCATGGCCATGATTGTTTTACGTTCACGCGCCATTCGTCGCTGACTACTCTTGGATATCGTCGCCACCTCGTTGCTCCTCGTTGATAACTTCACCGGAATGATGGATTTTACAGTTTCATCTCTCCAGTTTCAAGTTTCAATCCACTGGGTGTAGTTTCGTTTTGTTTGTAGGTGGCTTAACTTCTGTGGGCGGTCCGGCGGGTACGCATCTGTCGCCGCTCATAAACGGTGCGTATTCGCGTCTGAGACGCGACAGGGGCGGATACATATCCAGCCCCTGCCGCGCATCCGCAAATCCGCATCCGTTG
>JBAXCC010000472.1:0-2491 GCA_037141675.1 bacterium
GTGTGTGTAGTTGCTGGAAGGATACTGACAAGGTCATATCCATGAACGATCTCCCGCCCGCTGTAAAAGTGCTTGCAGAAAAAGAAGTCGCCGGTTGTAAGATCATCGAGGTCGAACAGGAGATGAAGGATAGCAAGGTGATTTATGCCATTACTTACGACCAAGCCGGGACAAAGATGGAAATTGAATACTCGCCTGACGGTAAGTTGATCTCTAAGGGCAAGGAATAGCTAATCTTTTAGCCCCGGCCCCGAGAAGAATCTCCTTAAAGCCATGCGGCCAAGTTGTTACATATCAAAATGGCAAATGTATAAGTTCGGCATAAGAGAATGAAAATGAGGGTCATGTATGGTCTTGTGGGATTAGTTTGGACGATGGCTCTTGCCGTGGTGGGCGGAGAGGAACGTCTAGGATCATCATCCATTTCCTCACCTACCTACCTGAAGTCACTCAAACGCGCCGCGGGCGATGTGCACTACAGCAAACTCCTCATTGCAGGCGACCCGGTGGAGAAAGGTATATACGACCCCAGCGTTGCCTACACACCGGATGGCCGCGTCGGCTGGCTGGCCTACTCGTCGGTGAAAGGCAACGGCAACATTATCAATGGCAAGCTAGCACTAGGGGAATACGTCAGCACGCATCTCGCCTGCACGACCAATAGTGGCGAAAGCTGGACGTTTGTAAAAGCCCTCAACCGTTCGACCAACGGAACATGCGTCATGCCGGACGGACAGACGCTTCAAGGCGTGTGGCGCTATGAAGTGTCGTCGTTGGTCTGCGACCCAACCGACCCTGACGCCGATCGCCGCTGGAAGATTTTTTCGCACTGCTATTTCTGGGAACGCGAGCGCGACTCGCGGCAAACACACGCTTGGATTGTCTTGCGCACCGCGGCGGACCCGGCCGGTGAGTGGTCCCCAGAAATTCCGCTCTTCGGCGCGGGGAAGAACCCACCCGCGCCATGCAACAAGACCCGCATAGACGTGAACGCGCTCGATGCGTCGCTAAAGGACACGTTCGTTTACACCGAGCCTGGCGCACTGGCGCACGACAAGCGGCTCTATTTGTCAATGACCGCATTGCGCCCCAAGTTTGGTCTTGGAGGTATCAGCGTCGCATACACCATCATTCTGCTCGCTTCGGACGACCACGGAGTCTCGTGGCAATTCGTAGGCAGGTTGCTCACGCCGGACGATGCGACGCACTTCGGCTATGAACGTTTCGACGGCACTGGTTTGGCAGAGGATGGCGAGCGCGTTTTTCTCTTGGCCGTCCCGGGCAGTCGCCGCCTGATGCACGACGGTTGCGTGGCCTTTGAATTCGCCTCAATGGCAAAGGGGCAACTGCAACGCGATGCCGCCGGCTTTCCACTCATTACAAATTACTTCGCGCCACAACCAGGTATTCTCTCGGGGCCAGGTGGGGGGCAATCAACCTACCACACCAGCAATACGAAGGGCGGGGTCCTCTTCCCGCAATTTAACCTCCATTCCTATCCAGAGGTCTTTCAGATTTTCCAGACGAGGCGACGGATCGTTGAAGAAGCGGGTGCAGGCCATTAAGATGCATCAACGGCACGTTAGTGCGCAACGAGCCAGTTGTCGCCAACACCGATGCTGACGTCAAGCGGCACGCCAATATCGAGCACCGTGGTCATGGCATTACGCACCAGTGTGCGGACCGTATCCGCTTCTTCGCGAGGCACATCAAACAGCAGTTCGTCGTGGATCTGTAAAACCATCTTCGTCTTTAAACGACGCTCGCGCAATTCGCGATGCACGCGGACCATGGCCAGCTTAATAAGGTCTGCAGCTGTCCCTTGCACAGGCGTATTGATGGCGTTGCGTTCAGCACCCTGACGCGAGGTCGCATTGCGGGAGTTGATGTCTCGCAGATAACGCCTGCGATGCAAGAGCGTCTCTGCAAAGCCTGTATCGCGTGCGTCCTGGATCGCCTTGTCCATATACTTTTTGACGCCTGGATATTGAATAAAATAGGTTTCGATCAACTCGGCTGCCTGCTTGCGCGGAACCCCAAGACGCTGCCCCAGTCCAAAGGCGGAGATACCGTAGATGATGCCGAAGTTGACCATCTTACAGGCTGAGCGCATTTCAGGGGTCACAAATAACTCCAAGACTCCATAGACGCGCATCGCGGTCTCCATGTGAATATCCGCGCCGCGCTTAAAGGCTTCAATCATGCCCTTATCTTTGCTCAGGCTAGCCATGACTCGAAGTTCGACTTGAGAATAGTCGGCGGAGAGCAACACATGGTTCTCATCGCGCGCGACAAAGGCTTCGCGGATGCGTTGCCCACGTTGGGTGCGAATCGGAATATTCTGCAGGTTGGGGTCCGAGGAGGAAAGGCGGCCTGTCTCGGTCAACGCCTGAGCAAAATTCGTATGCACACGGCCTGTATTGGGGTCAATGCACTCCGGCAGCTTGTCCACATACGTCGACTTGAGCTTGGAGCAGGCACGATGATCAAG
>JBAXCC010000473.1:0-2487 GCA_037141675.1 bacterium
GGCTGCCTTTGGGCAGACGGTACGCGTGCCACTGTTTGTTTTCGAGCAGCATCAGAATCACGGAACGGTAGTCCCACCCCATGGACCAGACCGGATCAGTCGCCGGATTAGCATTGCCATTGATTCCGCCAGGTCCAGTGATTTCTGTGAATTGATTTTGGCGGATCAGCTTCCAGTCGCCAACGCCCTGCCAGGATGCCAGCGCGCCTGAGGGGATGTCAGGGCGGACGGTCGCATCTTTGCCGCGCGTTCCGTTATTTGCATACATCAAAAAACCTTGGCCGGAGTAGAGCCCCTTGCCATGATAACCAAACAGTTCCGAGCTGACGCCCTTGCCGACTTTAGGCTGTCCATTGCCGTCCTTGATGTGCTCCTCAACCTCCAGCGTCTTGACATTGACCGAGTAAAGCCCCTCCTCCATGGTGGCAATATAGATCTTGTTCGCGGGATCGGTCAGATGACGCGCCGTGCCGGTCAGGCGTCCGGGCATCTTCTTGGGCTCCAAGACGCGGACGTTGCGATCCTTGTCAATCAGATAGGGACCGATATTGAGTTGGTTGCTCTCTTTATGAATCATGCGGTTGGCAGGCGTGCCGCCCACACTCTCAGGACGGATGATCTGCTCCAGCGATGGCGTGATCTCATAGAGCTTGTCGCTCGAACCCATGGGCAAGTGGGGTCCGTAGGAGATGACCCACAACCTCTCCGCCCAGGGAACCACGGCACCGGTTCCGCACTCACCCTCGTTGTTGTACGTTGTCAGGTGCGGATAGATCCCTGAAATCTGTTTCGGTTCCGCACCTGCGATGCCGATCATCAATAAAACCATGCTACTGATCATCTTCTTCATATCTGTGTTCCTTCCTGTAATATCACTTTCCCCGTCTCCGTTGCTATGAGATTGTCATCTCACGTCTCATTTGACACACCCTTTTCACAAAAATCGATTATTTTTCATGAGTTCTTGGATCTGATGATGTTCCAGTGCAGTGTCGAAAATGTAGACCTCGTCCAGCCAGCCGTTGAAAAATTTATCATGAACCGGTTTTGCATCATTCAGGAAGCTCAGATTTCGGCCAAACCGGAGCGGTTGCGAATGCTCGTCATCCAGGGTGGTCGAGATGTTGATAATGGATTTGCGGGAGGTCTTTTCCAGTTTGCCATCCACATAAATCAGAATGTGTGTGGAGGTGTCCGCCTGATCGCCCCCATACATCACAATGGCGATGTGGTGCCAGCGGTTGTCACGCAGATCCGTTGAGCCTATTACCATGCCCTTCATGGTCCCGATGCGGATACGGCCCACAGGTCCCTCCGGAGAAAAAGGATTTGCAGAAATCTGCCAAGCCGCGCCAGGCTGCATCAGCCCCCAGCAAATCATGGCATAGCCACTATGATCGATGTTGCCTTCCGGAACCTTTGTCCAGAAGGCGACGGTACGTGGCGCAGTGCCGCCGATACCGGGGAAGCCCGTCTCCACGTAGGCATCCTTGCCGTTGAAATAGAGCGCATTGCCGAACACCCCCTCCTGGAAGAGCGGTCCCTCTCCATTGTTCAGGGCTTTGAGCTGGCCATCATAGAGCTTACCCTGAATGCCGGTTCCGGAGCACACCGCAGTGACATCTTCACAGTCAAAGCTCCAATGCAGATATTCGGAGTTTGAATTGGAGCGGCCGGGAAGGGCGCGGAGATAACGCGCCGGGTCGCTGCTGATCATCTTCATTTGACGGTACGGATCAAACGAGCAGGCTTCATCCTTGACCATCTTTACAAAGTTCTGCGCGCTGGAGCCACGCGCCTTGACCTCCCCCTTCAGCACGCAAACCTCCGAACCTCCCTGTTTATCCACAGAGACGCCAAACTCGGTGCCCAGATCAACGACCTCCGAGCTGGGCGTGATGACGGTGAACCCAATAGCCTGCTTCGGCACCTTGGCCACAAGGGAACCGGATTTTAAGATAACGCGCCTCGGGTTGTTTATTTCGACGGTGAGTGGCGCCTCCAAAATCAAGCGTACGTCGTGCGCCAGCGTCAGTTCAGCATACCCTTCGCGCAAGGTCAGATCGCCCTTGCGGACTGCATCACCAGTGTTGTAGGCCCCGCCCTCCCAGACCGCTGACCGCTGCTGCGCCACAATCGCACGTTGCACCGGATAAAGAGAGAGCAGAAGCCATCCACCCAACGAGAGTATCACAACTGCGGCAGCCGCACGTTTCCACCATTGGGGGAAACGAGGCTTCTGACTCTGCTGAATCTGCCGGGCCACAGCACCGACAAAGCCCTCATCCCCTTCGCATTGCAGGCGGGTGGTCACCTCCTTGACAAACAACTCTTCATTCTCCATTGCCGCATTCAGGCAAAGCAAACGCTCCACCTCCAGATGGCCAACCAGCTCATGTGCAAATTTCGCATCGTCATGGCAAGCCTGCAACAACTCTGCAGAGGCCTCTTGCCCCGCCAAGTAATCCGCAATCAAAACCTCTTTAT
>JBAXCC010000474.1:0-2476 GCA_037141675.1 bacterium
ATAGCAGCCAACCAGTACGCCCACAAATAGAAACGCCAGCACCAATTTAGTTATTTTCATGATTTGATTTCCTTTCTGTAGAAATCCATGTAACAACTATACCTCTTTTTAGCCCCCTATCGCAAGCCAGCAATTCAAACTAAAGACCTGCTTTGAAGTTACCCACCGCCTCGCTCGTACAAAGGCTGCGGTTGTAGAGCCGAATGGATTTGACAATGGGAGAGAGGAGGAGTGTTGAACTGCCGTCCGGGGTACGCATCTGGGGACTGAAACGACCCCAACCGAACTGACGCTCGTCACCTCCGTCACACAAGAGGCCATCCACCACAAAAGTGATGATCTTTGGCCCCCCATCCACGGTGATGACCACGTGATGAGCTTTGCCGGCGGTCAGAAGCTGTTGGTCGCTCGACCACGCGCACTGGTTGCGTCCGTCATTGAGGGTAACCCTCACCGACCCCTTGACATCCGTGTCCACAAGGATTCCCTTGCCCTCTGTATCACGGCTATCGATGATCGGCTGATTCGGATTAAGCGTTTCAAGAGTAAGCCAAAGGTCAATGCTGAGGCCCGCGCGCAGATCTAAACCGCGCTGGTCTTCTGATTTTGAGTCGCGCTTATTGAAGACAGGGAGTTTGGGCATGGCGACCTGTGCAGGGATGTCGCCTAAAAGCTTCAAAATAAGGCCATTGGTTGCAACCGTCTTCGCTGTACACTGATTAAAGAGCCCTTTGATGAGCGTCGGAGGAATCAGGTGTGTGCGTCCGACGGTCTTCTGCGTTTCCGTGATGTAAAAAGCCCCCTTCTCCTCCACAAGGTCAGGATAGCTCATACGGATGTAGGGATCATCGTCATACAGCAAAATCTCGGGCTGCGACCACTCGATCTTCTTGCCCTGCGGTGTATCGACTTCGTGACCGGCCATAAGCCAAGCTGGATTGCGGTCGTCGTACGGACTGCGTCCGGCCTTGCCATTCGCGCCGAGATCCCCGACAAAACGTCCGCCATGATTATGGAACCAGTAGAGGAACTGACCGTTAGAACATTTCCACACGAAATTGGCGGCACGCGGATGCTTGACGCGGCGTCCATCGGGCGTATAGGTTTTGTAAGCTGGCGGGGTCCAGGTTCGGGCACCATCGCGGCTGTAGGCGCAGGCTGGCCAGCCATCTATTGTTCGATAGACACAATAGAGCGACCCGTCGCTGAGCGAGACGACGCTTTGTTCCTCAGAGACACGTCCACCCCCTGCTGGTGTGCGCAGACCGACTGTGCCCTCCGGCAGGGTTTCAAAGGTAATCTTGGCCGGGTCGCGCTCAGTGAAAATATTGGGGCTCTTCAGAAAGGCGCCCTCGGACTGGGCAAAGAATCCAGCACCCATGGCGCCTACCTTATGCATGACGAGCAAGGCAGCATCACCGAGGACCAACGGACGTCCGACATTCCAGAAGAATTTTAGTTTGCCACTATAGACATTGGTGCGATCGCAATCGAATTCACGCATCGGGATATCTGTGCGCTGCTCCGACCAGCTGCGGCCATGGTCATCCGTGTACTTGAAGACATAATGGCCGAGGGAATCCACACGCTTATAGACACCGCCATCCTCACGTTTGATCTCGGCGACGCGATCCGTGTTGTGATTGTAGAAACAGTAAATACGGCCATAAGGCGTTTTGAGCAGCACGGCATACGAAGCTTCGGGGCCATCTTTGGGCTCGACATCCACAGGTTTCTCCCACGTACGGCCCTGGTCCATACTGCGCATAGAGACCACATGCTGACCGGGCTTACCCTCCACGCCACCCCCCGTGGTAATGACACAGAGCCATGCGCCGTCATCCGTCTTCACGATATACGGCTGATCCACATAGTGCTCATCCGGAATGACCCACCCAGTTGAAATATGCCGAGGATCAGGCACCGATTGCGCACATACACCCAAAACAACACCCAGAGAAACCAACGCCAATAGTGACTTCATATACCCTATTCTCCCCAAATATCATCTCTTTGTCCAATGGTCATAAAAGAAAGTATCCACCTGAAACAAAGCCGATTCCGCATACCCTACTGCCTACAACTTGTTAACCTACATCCGACAGGTTGCTATTGCCCCAATTTAGATGACGCGGCAGAAGAGGCCTTTGAGATAGAGACCCTCGGGGAAGCAGAGGCCTTCGGGATGGTCTTCGGATTGCTGGAGGCGTTTGATGACTTGGAAGTCGCGCTTGGCGTCGACGGCTGCATCGGCGACGACCTTGTCGAACATCTCGGCCGTCATCAATCCTGAGCAGGAGAAGGTGGCAAGAAGACCGCCCGGCCGCAGTAACTTCATGCCCAGCAGATTGATATCTTTGTAACCGCGCGAGGCTTTCATCAGGCTCCCCTTGGAGTCCGCGAACTTAGGCGGATCGAGGATAATCATATCAAAGGTCTTGGCGGAGTCACGGAAGGTGCGGAGCACTTCAAAGAC
>JBAXCC010000475.1:0-2476 GCA_037141675.1 bacterium
CCCAGTTCGTTCGCCAGCTTCTGGCCGACAGGGTGCGTCGTAGACCCACTGTTGTCGGAATACCACCCCGCTACGGCGATGTCGTTGCCGCCACTGTACGTATAGCCCCTGCTCTTCGCCCCACCTCTCGACGCATACTCCCACTCCGCCTCCGTCGGAAGGCGGTAGACATAGCCCTCTGGCAGCCGACCTTCCTTTTGTTCCTGTTCCGTTAACTTCTCGCAAAACGCCAAACATCGAATCCAATCCACACTCTCCACAGGCAGGTCGTCCCCTTTGAAATGGCTCGGACTATCGCCCATCACCTCCCGCCACTGCTTCTGCGTTACCTCCGTCCGACCCATCCAATATAGCTTCGAGATCAGCACGGCATGGACAGACTTCTCAACAGTACTTCCTGATGACGATCCCATGGAAAAACTGCCTGCCTCGACTGGCATCAACGACATTCCAAGCCATTCCACCGTGCGCGCCTGCGCCTCTGCTGGCACATTCGCCTTCTCTAACCGCTCCTGTTCAGCAGCCAACGCTTCTTGTTTTCTCTTCTCTACTATACGGGCAGCATCGTCTTCCTTCTTTCGTTTCTCATCCGCAATCCGAACGTCTGCCTCTTGCTGTTTGCGTTTCTTTTCATTTTCAGCCGCTAGCCGCGCCTGCTCGGCCTTCTCGCGCTGAGTCACGTCAAGCGCGGCGGATGCCGCAGCCGCACGGGCCGTCGCAGCGCGTTTCTCGTTGCTTGACTGGATTGAGCTGACGTACAGGATTGACACTGCGACCACAACCGCCTCGACCACAAGCCACAACCAGGCCTTTCTCCCAACTTTAGAACTGCCCCGCGCGTCCCTCCCACCCAGGGCATCCACGAAGGCACTGCAGTCGAGGAACCGCTGTGCAGGTTCTTTTGCAAGCGCGCGCAAGAGCGCCGCGTTCTGAGCCTTGGTCAAGAGAGCAAGAGGGTCCGGTGACTCGGTCTTCACCACGTTGGACATGATCACGGGGTCGCCGGTATCGAAGACGCTGGCGAAGGGCACTGCACCCGACACCAGCTCGTAAAAGAGGACCGCCAGAGCGTACTGATCCGTACGGCCGTCCTGCTTCTTTCCGGCCCACTGCTCAGGCGCCATGTAAGGACGCGTCCCGGAGGTGTCACCCTTCTCCTGGCTCACTCGGCTCATGCTCGACCGGATCTCCGCCGCCAGCCCGAAGTCCAGCACCTTGACGGAGAGGTCAGAGGTCGGAGGCCGGAGGTCGGCTGGATATTCTGCCCTCTGCCCTCTGTCCTCTGTTCGCTGAACTCTGCTTTCCACCATGATATTCGAGGGCTTCACGTCGCGATGAACCACCTTCTCGCGGTGTGCGTAGTCGAGCGCCTCAGCCACCTGACGGCAGACCTCCAGCGCCTGCGGCGCTGGGACCTTTCCTTCGGGGAACTGCTTGCGCCACTTGGCCAGCGTCACGCCGGGCGCGTAGGCCATCACCATGAGGGTGTCGCCCTGGAGCACCCGCAGCTTCTGCCGGGTTGGCTCGTCGGCATACGAGACCTCCTTGGCGGGATGAAGATGCAGCGCAGCAGCGATATGTGGATGGTGCAGCTTCGAGACCAGCGCGAAGTTTTCGCGAATGCGCTCCAGCTCCTCCGCATTGTTCCTCACCATCGGCGGCAAGCCTTTGACCGCCACGTCCACACCGGCCACGGTATCACGCGCCAGATAGACCGACCCAAACCCGCCGCCGCCCAGCTCGCACAGCAGATCATACTGGTCGATGCGACCCAGCGGAGCACCCTCGTGACCTCCGGTCTTCGCGTCGCCCATGCTGGCAGGTCCGGCGCGTCGCACCGTCTCTTGATCAAAACCTTTTTCGCTCATTCGCTTCTCTCTTTCGTTTTCAATACGTCTCGCCTCAGAGGGACAAGCGCTACCTATTCGAGCCTGAACTCGATTGTAAGTTCGTCATACTTTTTAAGAAAATCGGCTGTTAAGCCACGAACTGGAGGGCAATTGGCTGCGGCCTTCAGTACGCTCGTGTCAAAAATAGTGCTTCCCGACGATTGAGTAATACGATAATTGATGACCCTGCCAGAAGCATCAAGGCGAATATAGAGTTTTGCAGGGCGTGAACCCCCTTCACTTTGTTTAGGTTGCTCCCAAGCCTCATAGAGTGCATTCCGGACTAGACTGACACAGCGAGGTATTTCGTTTTCACAACTCTGATTGCTGCGAGACAAGACAAGTCGAAATCCGCTGTTGAAGTCTCGGTCCGACTCGACTCTGACGCGGCGACATGCACACCGCAAATCGCTGAGACGGGTGCGGTACCACGACGCGCCGCGCCAAGCCCCGAACGACGCTCCGGCCGCATCCGCCGCGCAGATCTCCCACACGTTGCCGCCCACACCGCACAACCCCCAGTCGTTCCTGCCGCTCTTCTCCACGGGGCACGTTACCACATACCCGTCAGTATAGTTGTCGATCAT
>JBAXCC010000476.1:0-2475 GCA_037141675.1 bacterium
GTGAACGGAATTGGTGAACTCAAGGTGTTTTCAACCAAATTGGCTACGCCTAAGCGAGCGATTGTAACATGGACACCTGAAATAGGACGCAATCCTGCGCATCTGTCGGCTTGGCTACATGAGAACAGTTATCGGTATTCCATCTTGGCTCCTCCATGGATGGATGTACAGGCTAGTGCGTCAGTTACGCTCCCAAAATGGGATCGCGAGATGCTCCGAATGTTGGCAAAACTGAATAATTGTAAAATTTATCCGTTTCTCTCTGTTCGTGATGCGCGTTATCTAAAACGGATATCCGTGGATGAGATTATGAAAGACCTGAACACCTTTCAGGTCGAAGGTCTCTATGTCGACGCACAGGATTGCAATGTGACCCAGATGGCCGACTTGTTGGACTGGCTGATAAAACTGAAAAGTCGTTTTGACAAGACCCAGTCCCAACTTGTTCTTCGATTGCCTGTCGCGGCAGAGGGGATGCCCTCAATCGGAAATATGATCAAGCAGTTGGAGCAGTTGGAGGGGGTCATTTTGGCGGGTGAGTTTTCTCGTCCCCTGTTTGGGTTGAGTTGGAAAAAAATGATTGGGACCCTTTCCGTGGAGCCTGAGTCGGGTGGGGGCCCCCTTGCGCTCTATTATCAGATATCCGAAGAGGTGGACGATGATATTTCGCCGGAGGCCATGGCCGAAGCTTTAAAGCAGCAGGGGTTTGATGCCTTTACGTTGGGCGAGTATGACAAAGCGATTGAGGCGTGGGTCCAGTGGAGTAAAATTAACCCCCGGAGTTCCGATCCGTACGCCTTGATCGGCGATGCGAATGTGCGCATGAATCGCTTGAATGAAGCCTTGGAGTCCTACACAAAGAGTTTGGACCTGAATCCAGGTCAGGTCGATTTAGCGATCCGGCGTTCAGCGCTCCTGGAAAAGATGGGGCGTACGGATGAACAGGCCGAGATGTTGAATCTGTATGCGCGAGCTTTTCCTGAATCCTCGTCGCTGGTGATTGCACAAGCCAAGTGGTTGTTGGTTAATAAACGTCGGACAGAAGCGACAGAACTGATGAGGAAGCTTGTGAAAGAACGTCCGGAGGAGATTGAGGCGCGGCAGATTCTTCAAGGAATGCTGGACGAACCTCTGGAACGTTATCAGACCCTGAAGGATTTGGTGGCTCTAGTGAAAAAAGGGGGGACCAGTCTATATGGCTTCGGACGTATTCTCTACTCTTCTGACCTTCTCGCGACACGGGAGTCCTCGATCTTCTTTTCAACAATACGAGAAGCAGCAACGAATGTACAGAGTCGTCTTTCGCGTCAGTTGTATTCAGAGTTCCTTCCCTTAGAAACGATTATTAATGAGCAATTCGATAAAGGTCATGTTTCAGACAAGTGGATATCGTTTGGGACGAGCATCAATCCAAATTCAGGCGGACGTTTCGAATTGCGTGCAGGGTCAGACATGGCAGAGGCCTATCTGAGACTGAAGAAGTCGGACTTCATGAGGGACGGATTCATTGAAGTTGATCTAGATGAATCCGTCGGCTTCTTCTGGCTGTATGCCCGACGCAGTTCAAATGCAATGATCCGCTTCGGGTTTGACGATGAAGGGTTCCTGCGTATCCAAACCTGGGTCAATGGTGCAATTCGTTCCTCCGACAGCCGTGGCTGGATGCGTCCGCCAGGGACAATCAATATTCGTTTGGAGGTGCGTGGCGATGGCGCCCGCGGATTCGTCAACGGAAAACCGGCCTTCTCGACCAGCATTGTGATTCCGAATGAGTTGCGTTATGGGTGGTGGAGTGTTGCGCCATTTTCGCCTGAGCTGGGCATGGCCCGGGCAAAGATCGGACGCCTAGCTGCGGGCCCCTTCCCGACAACAATGCTTATCGTTCCTTCCATGCAGGAATCGCAGGTGTCTCAGTTTCTTGATCAGGTCCGGCCTTCCGCTTATCAGCTCTCTGCGGTTGCGCCTGTGGTCTATATACAGAAACAGGACGGCAAGATTGAGGAGGATAAGCAATTTCCGCTACAGATGCTTCGAATGTTTGTGACGTTTCATCGCTTGCGGTATATTCCAATTCTTGACGCCTCCTATTATTCGGAGGTCGACATCGCCTTGCTGATCGATTTGATCAAGCGAGATCAGCTCTCCTCAATCTGTGTCTGCACCCGGCTCATGCCGAGCGCGGACTGGTTCAAAGCTGTTGAGAAAGCGCTTGAGAATACATCGGCGAATCTCATTGTGCTCGCTTCGGACGTCCCAATATGGTCACCCACTGGGTCGAACAAGACGGTGCGCCAGATGCTAGCGTCTCCACTCCAGGTCTCACTCCGTCAAGCGGAACGTGGCAACTTGATCTTTCCTCCCTTGCTTGATACGTGGGAACAGGTGGACGTCCATTGTTTTGGTGATACCGTAATCCCATCGGTGGTTCCCTTTGAGTCCGTGGAAAAGATGGAAAAGATGGCATTGACTAACTCT
>JBAXCC010000477.1:0-2460 GCA_037141675.1 bacterium
GCGGAACGCTCACTGTGGCATCCGCATGCCAGCGTGCCTGACGACTGGCGGTCTGAGCGATGTCGCAGAGTGAACGGAGCAGGGCCAGCTTGTAGGTGGCATCCTTCTTGTCATGATTGATGACCGCCTCAATCTGATCAACAGGACGGGTACCTGTTGCATGCTCACAGCCGAAGACCAGGGTGGTCCAGCGGATGCCGCGTTTCAAGCTGTCTTCAGTGTCCTCCTGAGCCAGCACGACAAAGCCCAGGCGTTCAAAGATCAGGCGTACTTCACCGGGCTCACGGTTCACATAGAGCCGCGGATCACTCGCCGAGCTTTCACGGCCAGCACAAAACGAACAGATGAAGCGTCCGCGAGGCTTCAGCAACGAACGGATTTGAAACGCAAAGTCAAAGAACGACTGATTAGGAATGTGCATCAGGATGGCGATTGCCACGACGGCTTCAAACCGTTCTGTCAAAAGGGGGTGAGCTACGGGTAGTGGAAATGTAGCCTGCTGGAAAGAAACCCGCTCACTCGCCAAAAGCCTTGCCTGTTCTATCATGCCTGCGCTACCATCCGTGGCAACGACATTCAATCCTAGGCCCGCCATGTAGACCGCATCCCGACCCGAGCCACATCCGATCTCAAGCACCAAACCCGACGAAGGAAGCCAGCGCATCAAGAGCTTATGCAATTCCTCCGGCTCCACCGCCCGATACTGCGCCGTAAACGCCTCCGCATGCTGGTCATAATGTTCTAAGGTCTGGTCATCCATAGATTTCGCCCATAATGCTCTGTATCAAAATATTACTCATCCAATATACCTCAAAATTCAATTGCATTCACCCATTTGATACACATGTTATGCGCTTTATCATCAACAGGAATGATAACCAACCGACTTTTAGCGCGGGAGCATGCAACATAAAGCTCATTCTGTTGCTGGCACAGTGATTCATTCACATCAGTAATGATAACAAACGACGACTCCATTCCCTTGAATGATTTAATTGTAGATCGCCAAATTGCTAGATCGCTTTGCCATTTTTCAAGATTTTCATCCTCTTGATTCGGGGACAAACCGGTGAGTGGTATATTTGACATAGGTTTCAATTTCTTCAAACTGCAACTGTTATGATCACTTGCAAATGGAGACAATAAAGCAATTTTTGATGGCGGAATACCATTCTTTAACCACTCATTTACTGTTGTTCTAATAAGCTCTGCGCGGTGTTCAACCGAAAAAGTCGGTTCGATAACAATTGGTTTTGTGCCTATTACGGCATCCTCAACCAGCTCATTACCGTCGGAAATAATCTCGGTACAATACTTAGCAATAATTTTCGTGTTACGGCAATTGCGTGTCAGGTGGAATTCTTTATCAACATCGGGAAACTCACTTGATGTATTCTTGTATAAACTTTGGTTCGAATCTGCAAATAAAAATATTTTCGTTTTGTATTCATCCATTATTTCTAAAAGTGTAGCCCACCAGAACATGTTGAAATCTTGGGCTTCATCAACAAAAATATAATCATAAGCTGGCGCCGCACCAATTTTCTTTAAATAGCAAATTGCTTCACAAAAAATACTAGGTATTTTTTCTTCAAACACATCCTCTTCTCTTGAAAACTTCGGGAATTCCATGTGCGCAAGCTTAATATATTCAAGTGCATATTGAAAATATGTTGAGACCTTAAGATTAGGACGCGAAAATTGACTCTTCAGTTCCGCTCCGAGAACACGATTATAGCAGAGTAACAAAACGCGATGCCCTTCCCTTGCTAGTTTTGAGGCTAGCCAAGCAGCCAACATCGTCTTTCCTGTCCCGGCTCCGCCAAAAGCAATAGCACTCTTTTCAACTTGTAGCAGGTTTTGAAAAACATCAAATTGTTCTTTAGTCAATTTATGAATTAACAGGTCTTCCTCATCAATTGCGCTCTTCTCAGATGTAAACAATATGCAATCCTCATTAAAAAATTGAAGAATCTGACTCATTTTTGTGCCATCAAACTGTAATCCGTTTTTCCTGCCCCCGTCAAATAGTTCAAATGCCGTAATGATTTTATCCTTCAAATTATCCATGTCGCGTTCAAGGATGATAATTTCAGGTGCCTGTGAATCCGGAAGGCCGCCATCTACTTTACATCTGGGTAATGCGACAATGTGTCCATAAATCCCAGGAAAATCGTATTTTTCTTTGTTCCATAGCTTTCTACAAATACACGAAACAATATTGTTCTTTGCTTTAGTAGCCTGGATAAATGGATGTTCCCTTACTAATGTTGCCCCGAGGTCATTGTCAATTCGATACCATTTTCCCTCTGTACAGCGATAAGACCTTGAACTTTTTACTTCGATGAACATTAGGCCATATCCAGGTGCAACAACAATAAAATCCGACTCGTTCTCCAAAAGAACTCCACCATTTATAAAAGAGACCGGAAAATTATAACGTACAACCCAATCCTTGGG
>JBAXCC010000478.1:0-2458 GCA_037141675.1 bacterium
CCGGAGGAAGCTCAGGGTAATTCTTTTGTCCTTCATACCAGAATACATCGCAGGCGGGCAGACCCTCGCCCCGTTCAGGCACCTTGAACAGCAGCGTGCACTGCATCGGATAGGTGATGGGGTTCCAGCCGACCATCTTGACCGGTTCGACGGAAGTCGGCAGCCCCCACTTCAGGAACTGATGCCCTGTATCAAGGATGTGCGCACCCCAGTCGCCGAGCGCGCCGTTGCCGAACTCATAGAAACAGCGCCAGTCTCCATTGAGGTACTGTGCCGTATAGTCGTGGTCCGCGACGTGCGCCAGCCAGGTGTCCCAGTCCACGAAAGAAGGCTTCTCCTGCTTGGCAATCGCAGCCTTGATCTGTTCCACGTTCCCGCCCCATTTATGCCAGCGCCGTGAACCGTTCATGTGCGCTACGAACTTAGTGACACCCTTCATCAGGCCGGCTTCAGCATACTTCTTGAACTGGTAATAGTTGCCACCGGAATGGCCCTGATTACCCATCTGCGTAACCACTTTGTATTTCTTCTCCGCCTCCATCAGCAGATCGAGCTGATGGAAAGAGTGTGCGAGTGGCTTCTCGACGTAGACAGCCTTCCCGCGGCGCATCGCTTCCATCGCGATGACAAAGTGCGAATGATCCGGTGTCCCCACGAGGACGGCATCGATCTCCTTGTCCATCTTGTCAAACATCTTGCGGAAATCCGTGAATTGCGCGGCCTTGGGAAACTTTTTAAGGTTACCCGTCACGCGCGCTTTCGGAGAGGTGTCGCCGATCTCCGTGTCGCACAGCGCTACGATATTGCACAGACCCGTACTATACAGATCGCCGATGTCCTTTCCACCCTGATTGCCAATGCCGATGCAAGCGAGATTGACCTTCTCATTTGCTGCTGCCCCCTGAGCCGTACGAATAAACGGAAACGCGGTCATTGCCGATGCCGCTGCTGTGCTTGACATAAATGCACGTCTTGATGTGTGAATCATAATGAATACCTCCTTAATAAAATAATGGAGATTTATTATACGATATTATCTACGTTTGGCCATCCTTAAATGATCGAAAGCGAAAAATTATCATTACGTCTAACCAGAGACCTCCCCCTCCTTCGGGAGCATCTCAGGGTCCAATTCAAGTGGTGGCAGTGGGATTGGGATGCCAGGCAAAGCCTGATAGGCGCATGCCCCAATCGGCAGTCCTTGCTTCAGAAAGAGCTGCTCAAAGTCGGTCTGTTCATTTTCCGCGCGGATGATAGCCGGGACCTCTTTGAAGCGAGCCGATGCTTCAAAAACACCTCGGATCTGGGTACAATATTCCTGATGGTCCGTGGCAATCTGAATGATGCCCCCCTCTTCGAGCCTCATCCAGAGCACATCCAGGAAGAGCGGGGAAAAAAGCCGATGACGATGATGTCGACGCTTCGGCCAGGGATCCGGAAAGAAGACATAGACTGTTCGCAGGCGATGCTCAGGCAGCAAGTAGTAAAACGTATAAAACGCTTCAAGACGCAATGCATGCAGATTACGGGCCGACAAACGCTCCGCCTTTCGGTTGAGCTTGCGCACGCGACCAAGCATGCGCTCAATGCCGATGTAATGTGTTTCGGGATGCTTAGCCGCCTGTGCGGCAAGAAAACGACCGTTGCCGCACCCAATCTCAATCTCAAGAGGCGCATTCCCGCATAACGTTGATAAGGGCAACGGCAGCGTCGGGTCTGTCACGGGTATTTCGCAAGAGAGAAACTGTTTCATAGTTTAAAGGCACAAAAAAACGGCAGGCGAACCTGCCGTTTTTTTAGTGTATACCTTAGTTGAAGATTTCGTCAACCTGGGCGGCCTGAGCTTCTCCGAAAACAGCCTTCATTTCTTCTTCACTGATCGGCTCCTTCGTCGGAATGAGCTTGATATGGCGATGAAGCGGGAAGCCTGTGCCACCTGGAATCAAGTGACCGAGAATCACGTTCTCCTTGAAGCCGCGCAACTCATCGACGCGACCGATCGTAGCAGCATCGGTGAGCACACGCGTGGTGTCTTGGAATGACGCAGCCGAGATGAAGCTGTCGGTTTCGAGCGAGGCCTTGGTGATGCCCAACAAAGCAGGCTGAGCTTCAGCAGGACGCTTACCTTCGGCAACGATCTCTTCGTTGATTTCCAAGAATTTCTGACGCGTAACCTGTTCGCCCCACAAGAAATCGGTGTCGCCCGGATTGGTGATGCGCACCTTACGCAACATCTGGCGGACGATGATTTCAATGTGCTTGTCGTTGATTTCCACGCCTTGTAGACGGTAGACCTGCTGCACTTCGTTCACCAGGTACTTCTGGAGTTCCTGAGGTCCGCAGACATCGAGAATTTCCTGAGGCACGACTGGACCTTCCGTGAGTTGCTGGCCCTTCTTGACGCGGTCACCCTTAAACACAACGACCTGCTTACCCATCGGGATAAGATGTTCTTCGT
>JBAXCC010000479.1:0-2450 GCA_037141675.1 bacterium
CGTAATGGGTACAGATTAACACAGGAAACGCAAAAAGCAACTTCTAAATATGGGCTGCTTCTCACTCCTCCCTCTGATGGTTATTCAAAAAAAATGGCATCACACCCTTCAATTATACACAGGGGCATCCAGTTTCCAGTTTTTAAAACATTGAGTTGACTGGAGTTCGTGTCAGGTCTACACTCATCACTTTGTAACGATAGTAAGGAGCCGATGATCAAATCTTTTTTAGACAGAAGGCTTGTTCCCCTTGTTGGAGCGTTGTTGTTTGTTGTATCCCTGTCTCATGCTGACTCGCTCGGTCTTGATGAGAAAAGCAGCGAAGAGCAGATTCAGAAGACGGTTCAGGATCTTGTAGGATTGGGAGACCGGAGTGTCGGAAGCCAAGGAAACAGAGCTGTTGCAACATATCTTTATAAGCGTCTCTCTGAATGTGGACTTGCGGTTGTGTTTCAAGGTGGTGAGCTGCGAAACGTAGTTGCTCTTTTACCCGGGACGAATCCGGTGCCGCGTGAAGTCCTGATGGTTGGGGCTCATTATGATAGTGTAAAGAAATCACCGGGGGCGACCGATAATGGCGCCGGGGTCGCGATTGTCCTTGAGCAAGCGCGTGTTCTGCGTGATAAGCAATTTCCCTATGACATCAAGTTTGCCTTCTGGAATGCAGAAGAGACTGGAGGTAAAGGAAGCAAGGAATATGTGAAAGAGGCTTTGGAGAAGAAAGAACCTCTTGCCTTTTATCTCAATTATGATTCCGTAGGGTTTGATAGCGGTCAATGTCTATTGGATCTGATGTACAACACTCGATCTGAGAAGATCGCCAAGCAGGTACCTGATCTCAATACGCGATATAAGCTTGGGTATACGTTAACGCATAACACAAAAAAATGCTTTAGTGATCATCGGCCATTCTGGGAAGGCGGGTTCTGCGCCATGATGATTCATTGCAGTGATCATGGGCCTGCTCATACAGCGAAGGATACGGCTGACCACGTTGCATATTCTTTTGCACGAAAAAATGCGCAACTCGGATTAATTTTATTAACACAATGGTCTACTATTTCAAAAGCAAGAGGAGGATAGAATATGATTCGTCTGCTAGCTGTTTTCATGGTTCTCGTGCCACAACTGATCTTTGCGAACGATCTGCTGATGTCGCTGATGAATGCAACGTTCAAGGTATTTAACAGCGATTCAACCGCGACTGGGTTTATAATTCAGGATACCCGTGCTGGGTCGGGCACAACGAATGTCATCCTTGTTACGGCTGATCATGCGCTTGCAAAAGCGAAGGGTGATTTCGTCCTGGTGGTATGCCGCAGGAAAAACAGTGCCGGCGTTTGGGAGCGCTATGACCATAAGGTGATTATTCGTAATGACGAGAAAAAATTATGGGTGAGTCATCCGACACAGGATATTGCGGCTCTGCGTTTTTCAATGCCACCCAATGTTGTTTATCAGGCTTTGGACTTGAGCCAGATTGCAGAGGAGAAAGAGCTTGTCGCATCCAAGATGACGGTTGGAACCGATCTTTTCTTTTTCAGTTATCCAGGGCTTGTTGAAGCAAATAGTGCCGCATTCCCGCTCTATCGCCCGTGTGTGATTGCGGGATATCCGCTCTTCCCGACGAAACAGTTTCCGGTTTACCGTCTCAGCATGCCTGCCCATGGAGGGGATAGTGGGGCGCCTGTTTCATTGGCAAAAACTGCGAACGGGAAACCCCTCATTGTCGGACTGGTCACAGCGCGTATGTTAAACGATGATAAACTCGAGACCAAGGGCGAGCATATTGAGTTTAAGCGCGATCTCGACATTGGTTGTATGGTCCAATCCCCCTTTATCCGCGAGACAATACAACTTCTGGACACCTACAGTTTGCAATAACGTTATGGCAATGTGAGAAACTCTTTTTGTGTTTGCCGTTCGCGGAAGGTACGGGCCACGGGAATGGTCTTATTGCCGGAAGGATTGATACCTGTGTAATACATGGCAGTTGACCATGTTGATGGAGTAGGGGTGAATACCTGCACCTGTTCAGGCGCCAGAAAGAGCTTTGACCGGGCAAACTGCTTGAGCTGTCGCATATCGTCTTCGATACAGCCCGGATGCGCGGCAATGAAATAATATGTCAGAAACTGACGTTTGCCCAGCTTCCGGTTGGTTGCATCAAAACGCTCTTTAAAGAGCATCATGCTGTCGATTGATGGCTTGCCCATTAATTCCAAGATATGCTTCGTTACATGCTCAGGTGCTAGTTTGAGTTGTCCGGAAACATGATAGGCAGTAAGTTCATCAATATATGCCCCGCCCTGTTGTTTGTCTGCCACCACAAGGTCTGGACGGATGCCAGAGGCTACAAAAACATGTCGGATGCCAGGCAATGCACGCAACGTGCGCAAGAGATGCAGTTGGTGCTGATGATTGGGTTTGAGAGATGCACAACATGTAGG
>JBAXCC010000480.1:0-2449 GCA_037141675.1 bacterium
GTCCACATACGTCGACTTGAGCTTGGAGCAGGCACGATGATCAAGAATCATCGGCACAATCGGATGACGATCCTGTATGCGTTGCAACACATCTTCGCTGGTCGCATACTGACCGGAAGTCGTGCGCGCGGCTTCAGGGTCAAGCTTCAAATAGTCAAAGAGCACTTCGCCCAACTGCTTAGGCGAAGACGGATTGAAGTTGCCGCCACCCAATTCACGAATCTTGATTTCCAGGTCGAGCAGTTCGCGGTCCAGCTCACGGCCGTACACCTTCAATGCGTCTGAATTGATACGGACGCCTTCGTATTCCATGTCCAACAGAACTGGAACCAGCAACTCTTCGCACTGTTCCAACGCATATTGGCATCCGGCCTCCTTCACCTTCTCTCGCAACAGAAGATCAAGCTGGAACGTCACATCCGCATCTTCTGCCGCATAGTCACAAATTTCTTCAGGGGCGAGGTCTCCCATATTTCCCTGTTCCGCACCCTTTTTCTTTTCGCCAATCAGCTCGGTAATCGGGATCGGATTATAATTAAGATAATGACGGGCCAAGTGGTCCATGCCATGCCGCTCGGAGGCATCAATCACATAATGCGCAAGCATACTGTCATGAAGCGTACCTTGAACCTCTACGCCATACTGACGCAAAATCGCCAAGTCGAATTTCGCATTGTGCGCAATGCGGGTCTTGCTAGTGTCTGCAAACAGCGGCTGGAAGCGTGCAAGCAGTGCGCGGGCCGCCTCACGCGACTCCGGAACCGGCACATACCACGCACGGCCTGCTTCAGTCGCGAACGACATGCCGACCAGCCGGTCGAGCCGCGGATGCAGTCCTGTTGTCTCCGTATCGAACGACCATATCGGTGCAGACCTCAGTGCGTTCAGCAATGCTTCAATCTGTTCGTCCGATTTTGCGCAGACATACGTATGCGGCACATCCGCAAGTTTCTTGAGAGGACGCTCTTCAGCTTCCGAACCGACATTTGTCGATGTTGTCGCATCGAATTGATCTCCAAGCACACGGCGTCCCATCGCGAACAATTCATATTTTTTCAGCACATCCCGTAACGCATCTTCATTATAGGGACGGCGAGCCAAGTCCTCGAGCGAGACCGTCATCGGCACATCCGTGCGAATGGTGGCCAAGTAGCGGCTATGCCGCGCCATTTCCGCACCTGCCGCCACCTTTTCAGCTAATTTGCCCTTCAGTTCAGAAGCATGGGCAAGCACATTGTCCAGCGTCCCGTACTCGGCCAGCAAGGCGAGCGCTGTCTTCTCTCCTACTCCCTTGATGCCGGGAATATTGTCGGACGCATCGCCAGCCATGCCCAAGTAGTCGATCATCTGGGCAGGTGAGGTCAATTGCCAATGTTCGCAGACGGTCTTCTCCGTGTATATTTCAGCATTCGTGCCCTTATTTCCAGGTCGGAACAACAAGGTGGAGGGGCCAACCAACTGAGCCACATCCTTGTCCGGCGTGGCGAGATAGGTTGTCCAGCCTTGTTCGGCGGCGCGAGCAGCCAGCGTACCCATGACATCGTCCGCTTCAAACCCGTCGACGCATATCATTGGAATGTTCAGTGCCGTCGCCAGTTCAACCACCATAGGTTTGGATGCAACAATGTCCTCGGGCGACTTTTGGCGTTGGGCCTTATATTCAGGATATTCATCATGCCTGAACGTTTTCCCTTCAGGATCCATGGCCAAGGCGACATGGGTAGGCTTGTATTCGTTCAAAATCTGAAACAGGCTTGCGGCAAAGCCGGTCAGGGCAGAGGTTACGATGCCTGTGCTTGTCTTACGAGGACTACTTAAGAAGGCAAAATGTCCTCTGTACAACAGCGGCATCACATCAATCAAAAAAAGCGTCGGTTTTTCATTCATCATGCGGAAAGAATAGCACAGCGCGTCCTTTGACTAAAGCGAGAAATAGTCACGGGTGTGATTCCGTTTTGTTGAAACAGAATCACACCAAGGAGGAGGTAGAAGGGAGGAAGGAGGAGTAAAAAGGCAACATAATAATCCCCTTTCACAAAGAACAACCTTTTTAGAACGTATACCCTGGTCGACAAGGCATGATTTTATCGAGAAGGCATACCCGAGCATTTTCAATTGCCACCTCCACGTCTACGCCATCCAGACATTATACCTCCTACATCCTCCTTCCTCCCTCCTACATTGGGGAGGAGCCTGCCTCAAAAACGCTCAGGCGGACGGGGCTTTTATCTTAATTTACGCATCCCATGACAAATTTTCATGACAAAATTTCCGTGTTCACGCATTTCTACGCTTGTCTTATGACCCTAAAATTGTGTATATTAATTGTCCTTTTTAAAACGAAGAGGATTACAAACACTATGGCAGTTATTTTAGGATTACCCAAAGGAAGTCTTCAGGACGCGACCTTTAACATGATGAAAAAGGCCGGCTTTAACGTTTCATGCGG
>JBAXCC010000481.1:0-2443 GCA_037141675.1 bacterium
CCTCGCCGGTAACGGACCTGCACATCAATGACAATGTGGTCGAGAGTTATCGCACCCATGCCCTCTCGATTGCCGGTTCGCTCGGCAAATCTGAGATCCTCGACAATCGCTTCACCCCTGCGAAAGGAGCGGCAAGCGCTATCCATTGCCCAGACATCTCTGCAGAAGTTGTTATCAGAAACAAACAGCCCTGAAGCATCCTAAAGTATAGACCGCTCAGGAATGTGCGGATCCCTCCCCCGAAAAGGGGATAGTGAGGCAGCGTGCGGTCGACTATACTTCTAATCGTGAGGGTGCTAGGATGATGCATAACAAACACGTGAGGGGACTACGAGCGATGAGAGAAAAATGCATTATGTTTGGAGTAGGGGCGCTGTTCCTCTTCGGTATCGGGATAGCTATAGGACAGGAACAAGGGGCAGGCGGACAGGGAGTCCCTGTGCAGATGTCGGCGTTGCTGGCGGAAGATGCAGTTCAGGAATTTCAGACGCTGCAACGCGAGATCGAATATTTTTCAGAGGAAGCGCCCGGCACTGAGCGCTTGAAAAAGGAGACGCTGCGTCACGAGGCGCTCACCCCCGCGTGGACAGATCCGTGTTCGCTGGTGTGGCGGCGGATACATGCCCTGCTGCAGGCGCTGCGCACGATGCCTGGGGCGCCGAACATGAATGGTGAGGCGAAGGCGCTTGCCGAATTGAACCCGAGCAGGGATATGGGCAAGCGTCCCGAGAAAGAGCAAATCGATTGTTTCGTCCGGCTCTGCGACGTTCGCCGGCGGATCGCGCTCAAGAATCCACTGTTGAACTTTGACAAGATTCTCTTTGTCAAACGGCATGTGCCCGGACGTGGCGACGGACACATGGTGGATCAGTTCTTCGGTTTTAACCAACGAGAGGGCGGTAGCATCTACGTGCTGACAAACGCCTTCAGCGATCAGCCCTGTCTCGTTGATCTGCTGGCGAAGGCTGAAGTGGCGAACAGCCGCCTCAAGGGTCAGAAGTTGAACCGCGGTTCGTTTCTTTCCCCTGACCTGGACTTTGATGCGAGCAAGATTGTTTTTGCGTGGACAGAGGCGCAGCAGGAACTTCCCAAGGATGCGGACTGGTCGAAGCAACCTTGGACGAAACGCGAAGCTGAGATCATGCATCATCCTTCGTACTATTGGAGTCCTGAGCGAGCATTTCACGTGTTCAAGATGAATGCCGACGGTACAGGGCTGACGCAATTGACGGACGGACAGTGGAATGATTATGATCCGTGCTTCCTGCCGAACGGCCGGATTGTTTTTGTTTCGGAACGCGTTGGAAGCAATGCCCGTTGCGGGGGCCGATGGAGCGCGACCGCCGTGATGCACTGCATGATGCCGGATGGGTCGGATATGGTGCCGATCAGTTTTCATGAGACGAACGAGTGGCAGCCCAGCGTGAACAATGACGGCATGCTGGTCTATACGCGGTGGGACTATATTGACCGCGGTTCAGCGGGCATCCATCACATGTGGACCTGTTACGCAGACGGACGGGATCCGCGCAGTAATCATGGTAATTATCCGGACTGGCCATGGGCCAGGACGTACATGGAGATGCACATCCGTGCAATTCCCGACAGCCGCAAGTATCTGGCCACGTCCACGGTGCACCATGGTTACCAGTTCGGGTCACTGGTGCTCATCGACCCCACGGTGAAAGACGATCGCGCCATGTCACAGGTCAAACGCCTCACACCCGAAGTTCCGTTGCCAGAGTCAGAGACCAATCCAGGCATACCCCGCAACATCGTGGACATCGGCCAACTGCGGCATAGAGGCGGCATCACATTGCCGAGCCAGTCTTATACGACCCCGTGGCCGCTGAGCGAAGACTTCTATCTTGCTTCATATGACCGGCGAGGCAGCAAGCATGGCCTCTATCTTGTGGACAGCTTCGGGAACAAGGTGTTGATCTATGCGGATCGGCAGATACCCTGCCTGGACCCCATCCCGTTTCAGGCGCGCCGGCGTCCTCCTATCATCCCGGTTGCAACCCAGCAGATGGCGGCAGACCGCAAGAGCGAAGTGTCGCTGGATGCGGAAGTCACGGTGATGAATGTCTACCAAAGCGAGATGCCCTGGCCCAAGGAGACGAAGATCAAGGCGCTTCGCATCATCAACATCTTTCCCAAGGATACGCCTCATTTGGGAATCCCGAATATCGGTGCATCCCAGCTTTTGGCGCGTGGCGTATTGGGCACTGTCCCTGTAGAGGCGGATGGCAGTGCGTACTTCCGGATGCCGACAGGTGTAGAGGTCTACTTCCAGGCATTGGACAGCGAGGGACGTGCAGTGCAGAACATGTTGAGCGGCACGTATGCGCACCCGGGTGAACGGCTGTCCTGCACGGGCTGCCATGAGTCCAAGCATGAAAGCCCGCCTGCTCCTGAGAAGAAGCCCATAGCATTATTGCGG
>JBAXCC010000482.1:0-2430 GCA_037141675.1 bacterium
CGTCCGTGGCTCATGGCGCATATCGGGAATGGCACCTATCCTGCGCTGGAGGTGTTGCTGTGCGTGCTGGCTTTCGCAGGGCTGCCGTATGTGTTGCTCTCGGCGAACAGCACCCTGGTGCAAGCGTGGGTTTCGAGGAGGGAGGAGGGGAGTGAAGAACATCCCATGTCCCACGTCTCACGTCCCAAGTCCGATGTTTATTCCCTATATGCCGTCTCGAATGCCGGCTCGCTGCTGGGGCTTTTATGCTATCCCTTTCTGGTGGAGCCGTTCCTCTCGCTGAATGTGCAGTGGTATGGTTTTGCGGGTGCGCTGGGAGTGTATGCGGGGCTTCTGGGATGGCTCTCGAAGGGGCTGGTCGGTACTGAGGGGACTGACGGTACTGAGGGAACTGAGGAACGCTCAACGCTTAACGCTAAACGCTCAACGTCTAATGAAGAAATAATTAAAGGCAATCAGGCAATGCTCCTCTGGCTGCTCTTACCAGCCACAAGCACCTTTCTTCTGAACGCTGTCACGGCGCATCTGTCTACAGATGTGACGCCGATTCCGCTGCTGTGGGTGGCGCTGCTGGCGGCATTCCTCGTGAGTTACATCATCGGCTTTTCGAAGCTTGGCGAAAAGGGCGTATGGGTCTGGTGTGTTGTGGCGATGATCCCGCTTGTGTTTTGCGCGTATGCCACAGGACTGAAGGGCGGGCGCGGGTTCCTCTTCAACCTCATCCCGGGCATCTTGCTGGTGCTGCTGGGCAGCGCCTTCCTGCATAGCTGGCTTTACCGCATCCGTCCGGGAGCGCGCCTGTTGACGCGCTTCTACCTCTGTATTGCGGCGGGAGGTGCGATGGGCGGGATTCTTTCGGGCATTGTTGCGCCCCTGGTCTTCACGAGCGTGATTGAATATCCGATTGTGCTGGTGACGCTTGCTGCTTTTTTAGCGTTTTACGTATGGAGGAACACCCCCAAGGAATTCCGCTGGGTCGAGGTCGCTACGCAAGTTGTTGCTTTGGCCGTGGTTTATTTTGTAGTAGTGAACCAATTCAAAAAGGAGCCCGGCCAGACAGGTATGATGCTGACCCGCAACTTTTATGGGTGTCTGACGGTTAGCAGCCAAGAATTAAAAGCTCAGTATAGTGACACTGTTCAGGTCCATCAGATTAAGCATGGCGAAACGCTCCACGGGGTACAATTCCAGCCTCATTATTTGCGCGAAAGACCGACGACCTACTATGGCGCTTTCGGAGGGGGATTGTCCGTGATGACCCATCCGTCCTACACGAATGGCACACCCATGAGCGTAGGGTTGATTGGGTTGGGGGCTGGGACGATGGCGAGTTGGGGCCGCACGAATGACACCTACCGCTTCTTCGAGATTAATCCGAAGGTTGTCAACATTGCCTGGAACACAAACTATTTCACATACCTCTCAGGCTGCAAGGCCAATCTGTCGGTTGCCCTGGGGGATGCGCGCAGGGTCATTGCTGCAGAGACAAACCGCTACGACGTGCTGGTCATTGACGCGTACAGCGGCGACTCCATCCCGTTCCATCTGGCCACGAAGGAGGCGTTCCGGCTCTATCTGGACCGTCTGAATCCCGGAGGCATCTTGGCGGTGCATATTTCGAACTGGCACATCGACCTGAACCCGCTCTGCAAGGCGGTGGCCAAGGAGTGGGGGTTGCAATTGACAGGCGTGATATCGCAACCGCAAGGCATCTGCACGGGCGCAAATTGGGTCTTCATTGGCGACCGCCGTCTTTCTCTTCAAGGATTGCTCTGCCTTCGCGAATACGACTACGGCGGACAGGCGGTGCGCGAGACCGACTGGGACCAGGTGCGCGACATCGCGTTGCCGACGGACACCTGCGGCTCACTCATCAACTTGGTCCGCTACGGACACCGTCCGCCTGAGAAGCAACGGGAAATTGATCTTCGTTCGTTGTTTCAGTAGGCGTGTGTGTGTGTGGACTCTTTCGCAAAAACCGCAAAGAGATTGCGCGGCTATCTCATCCGCCTCACCCGTGGATACACGGACGGCGGAATGGATAGCCGCGCGGAGTTAACTCAAATAGGCATCAGCGAAAAACTTGTTTTTCGCTGATGAAAAGAAGAATTGCCAGCGGTCTCACCAGTATGCCGTCCGCGTACCCGCGGGGGAGGCCTCTGAGCACTTGTAAAGCCAGATGAGGCATGATAATATTTATGTTTAAGTTATAAAAAATATGCATATTGCGAAAACATGTATAAAAACAGAGTTAATTTTATGCATGTTATTGAAGTGTGACGAGATGGCGGCCACGACGAAGCGTGGCCCTCCAGAGTCGCTATTCGTCAACCCCCAGCATTCCAATTTGAAGTTATAGACTAGGAGACGTAGGCTATGTTAAAAGACCGACTGCCATCACTGACCATCTTTCTTGGATCCTTCTTGATC
>JBAXCC010000483.1:0-2426 GCA_037141675.1 bacterium
TGAACGGAAGAAGGGATGTCAATGTCCAATGTCGAAATACGAGAGACCCCTCTGTCTTCACGGTTGTTCTTTTTGTTTATTGTTAAAATACACGCCATTTGCATTTGCATTCAGCGTATTTATTTGCGAATACCTAATCTTGCCCCTTCATTAGAAAAGTGGTATTCTTTCAGCCACTATTTTAATGGAATTTCTGTTATGCCCACACTGAATTGGATTGGAAAAGAGGCTGTCGTCAACCACCATCAGCAGGTGCCCTTCCGACTGCTCAAGGATGTGCCGGACCTCGCCTGCGGCGACCCCGGCAGCGGCAACCTGATCGTCCAGGGCGATAACCTAGAAGCCCTCAAGGCCCTGCTTCCCTACTATGCCGGACAAGTCAAGTGCATCTACATCGATCCGCCCTACAACACAGGAGAAGAAGGATGGGCTTACAATGACAATGTCAACAGTCCAATTATCCGTGAGTGGCTTGGGAAAGTCGTGGGCAAAGAAGGCGAGACCCTTGATCGCCATGACCGTTGGCTCTGCATGATGTATCCGCGGCTGGTGCTACTCAGGCAGTTTCTTTCTGAAGATGGTGTTATTCTTATTTCGTTAGACGAAAACGAAATTGGAGTACTTAAATTAGTGATGGATGAAATCTTTGGAAAGTCTAGCGCATTGGGTACTATTATCTGGAATACACGTAACACGGATAACCGAATCAAAACTAACCTATCGCCTGACCATGAATATGTGCTGGTATATGGTCGATCGCTATCATCAAAGATTGAAGGCCGCATTATTGATCGAAGTGATTTTAAAAACCCCGATAACGATCTTCGTGGTCCTTATGTCACTGACCCTTTAACAGGGAAAGCAACAGCAGAGGAAAGGCCGAACCTTCATTCTTACTGTATGCAGCAGCCAGACACAAATAATGTGTGGAAACCTGACCCCGCTCATGGCTGGATTACAGACGAAGCTGGCTATCAGAAACTTCTTGCAGAAGAACGGATTTGGTGGCCACCTAATCCTAAAACTGGTAAACCGCGAAAGAAACGGTTCTTGTCGGAAACGAAAGCTAGAATGCCTGCATCATCTTTCTGGACAGATTTTAAGACTCTATCTGGCGCTAGTGACCTAGACAACATTCTTGGAGAGAGATTATTCTCGTTTCCCAAACCAATACAACTTGTGCAACGACTTATTGATTATTGTGCTCCCCAAAACTCGATTGTACTTGATTCCTTTGGGGGTAGTGGAACTACCGCGCATGCAGTTTTAAGGCAGAACACTGAAGACGGAGGCAACCGTAAATTTATTCTCGTTGAGATGGAAAAACCGATTGCGCAAAAGATCACCTCTGAACGTGTGCGGCGCGTGGCGCAGGGTTATACAAGCGCGAAGGGCGAAGAGATCGTGGGGCTCGGCGGCGGTTTCCGTTATTGCGAACTAGGCGAGCCGCTCTTTGATGAGACGGGGATGATCCGCGAGACAGTGAAGTTTTCAGAGTTGGCACGGCATGTTTATTTTTCAGAGACAGGCGAGCCCCTGCCGCGTGCGCGGGTGGTTAATACGCCGTTGCTGGGGGTGTGCAGAGGGGTCGGTATCTACTTGCTCTACAACGGCATCCTGGGGGATGAGAGCGCCAATGGCGGCAACGTGCTGACGCGTCAGACGCTGGCCAAGCTGCCGCCCTTTGACGGGCCGAAGGTGATTTACTGCGCCGGATGCCTCTTGAGCCGCGACCGTCTCCAGGCCGCGCGCATCACCGTCCGCCAAACCCCTTACGAGATCAAGACCACATGAAAATTATCAACCAAGCGGTTAAACGAAACCGTGAAAGATTCCCGGATGAATTTGTGTTTATCGTTAAACCACAGGAAGTTACAAACTTGATATCACAAACTGTGATATCAAGTTACACGACCATGCTATCACAAACTGTGACAGCATCCTCGAAGCGTAATGTGCGTCGTCCACCGTCAGCTTTTACAGAACACGGCGCGATTATGGCGGCAATGGTTTTAATCAGCCCGCAAGCGGTGCAGATGAGCGTCTTCGTGGTGCAAGCCTTTGTCGCAATGTTAAAATTGTCGCCGCCGCAGGTGACGGAAGCGGAGGAACCTCCGCGCCCCCGCATCGACTTCTCGGTCCGGGAGCGCCGTGTCGGCTACCGCACACCGTCCGCCCAACCCCCTGCAAAATCAAGGTGTCGTAGATGAAAGGAGCGACGATGATGAACAGTGAACGAATTCATACCCTACAAACTGATTTTGACAGGATTACAGGATTTGCATGATTGAATTCAATGGCGGTTAATCATGAGCATCATGTATTCATGTCCGAAATTGCATATTGTACAGTGCAGTAGGAGCAACGATGTTTTTGACAGGATTACAGGATTTGCATGATTGAATTCAATGGCGGTTAATCATGAG
>JBAXCC010000484.1:0-2413 GCA_037141675.1 bacterium
ATTGGTGCTTAAACGGGCGCTAAGATGTCCGCCTGCTGAGAAGCCCATGACGCCGATGCGGTTCGTGGCGATATTCCATGTGGCGGCGTTCTGCCTTACGAGGCGCACGGCGCGTTGAATATCCTGAAAGGCACCGTCTTGATTTTTAGGCACACGGTATTTAAGTACCACACCCGTGATCCCGATGGAGTTGAGCCAGGTGGCGATCTCTGTACCCTCTTTGTTGTACGCCAAGATGCCGTAACCGCCACCGGGACAGATGATGACGGCGGGGGTTGCCTTGCTCGCGCCTGGAGCTTTGAAAACAGCGATCGTCGGCTCGTTGATGTCAGTCAGCCGGATCACGCCATCGCCTCGTGCTGGCGTTGCATGTTCGGTTCCTTCCGAACCCTTGCCTGGCATTTTATCCTTGGGCCAGATGGGCAAGGTTACAGTGGCCTGCACGGGAGCAGACTCCTGAGCCTGGGCGGACAGGACGGAAGACATACAGAGCGTTGCGCCGAGTATAACGATTAGTGGGGTTGTTTTCATGTGTTTCCTTGAACTTGAATGATGGAGTTTTGAAAAATACGAGGTCCGATGGAAGGGGCAGATGCAACGAGGCTAAAGGTTCGTCCATCCACAGCCATGCGGACATCTATGCCTTGACCGATCGCGTGAACAATAGGCCACCCCAGAAGCAAGGCAGAGAGTCCCGCATACCGAATACGTAAGGGAATATAAATCATTGAAAAATAAAGCTACCACATCTTGGGTTTAAAAAGAAAGCCGATAAATAAAAGAGCGACTACTGAGTGTTACGTGTACCAAACGAATGCATTTGCTGAAGCGTTTTTGATCTGGTATTTTAATGACACAAGGAAACCGCCTCATGAAAACTGTCTATCTGCTCTCTCTCCTGCTCCTCCCCTCTCTGCTGTCCGCCGTCGAAGTCTCCCTGACCTCCGAGGGACTGGCGATCAACGGAGGCAAAGGCCTCGGTTCGCAGACGCTCGAATTTCCATGCCTCACGGGTAACGGAGGAGGTGAGCGCCGCGCCCCTGACAAAGTGGATCTGAAAGGTTCGCAAGCCACTCTTCATTACCCCGGTGGAGCGCAGCTCGCGTTGACACTCGCAACAGATGGCACGGTGAGGATCCATGCGATTGGCCTTGCGGCCAATGACAAGGGCATCTCGTTCCGTACAACCCTGCCCGTGTCGCTCGCGGGTCAGGCGCGCTGGTCGATCGATGGCTCGGAAGCCAAGACACTGCCTGCCACACAAAGTGCGGACGCCTTCATCTGGCGCGGCGATGCCAAACGTTTCACGCTGACCGATCCTGAGGGCAAAGGCTTCTCTGTTGTGATCGAGCACGGTTACCACCAGCTTCAAGACAACCGCGTCTGGAACACCGAGTGCTTCCAGTGGGTCTCCTTCGCGGGCCTGCCACGTACCGGCGGTAACGAAGCCTTCTATACCATTCATATCCTTGATGCGGGCGCCGCTGTTCCGGTCGCTAAAGCCGCCGCAAGCAAACCCTCAACAACAACCGCCAAACCGAAAGCTGTTGCAAACGACCGCTTGACCATGAGCGTCTCTGAGAAGGGCGTTGACCTCGCCTGCGGCAGCATGGGCTCCTTTACCCTGACCTTTCCCCAACTCGATATGGGTGACAGCAAGAAGCATGAGCCGGTTGAGAAGCGCGTGGAGGGTTCATCCGCCGTGCTCACCTACGAGGGAGGAGGCAAGATCACCGTGACCGCCTCCTCCGGCAAAGTCTCCCTGTCCTTCGATGCCATGCCCGCAACAGTCAAAGCCTTCTCCACGGAAATGATGATTGCATCCAATTACGGCGAGGGCGGACGCTGGAGCGTCGGCGAAGCCAAAGGCGAGTTCCCCAAAGAGAAGCCTGCAAAGCCACACCTGTTCCAGGGACACTCACGTACCTTCGGCCTCGCGAATATCAACAACAAGCGCCTGAGCTTCGCCCTGCCGGAATACACCTACGTGCAGCTTCAGGACAACCGTGAATGGGGCTGGAACATCTTCTGGGTCCAGTTCAAGATACCCTTTCTCACTGACCGCAAGACCGTTGACATCGCTGTTGCCATGGACACCAGCGCAGCCCAGCGCGTGATCCTGGTCGATAGCTTGGGGCAGACCACCCAGCGCGATTACCCCGGAAAGATTAAAGACGCCTCCGAGCTGAAGGCTGATGTCGGAACCGAAGCCGCTTACTACGCCAGCCTCACGCCGCCCAACCGAAACCACTTCGGCGGCCTGTCAGGCAGCGGGGCCAAGCTGGGCCTCAAGAAAACCGGCTTCTTCCATGTCGAGTCCAAGAAGGTCGGCACACGAGATGTTTGGGTGATGGTCGATCCAGAGGGCGACGCCTTCTTCCACCTCGGCGTCTGCACCTTCGGTCCGGGCGAG
>JBAXCC010000485.1:0-2408 GCA_037141675.1 bacterium
ACACGAGGTCAACTCAATGAAATTTTTTCGGTGTCATTAATTATGACGCAACGCGAGTTGATTCAATTGCAAAATCGATGATTGACTATTTTACCTTCCCATCTCATAATTTGAATCAATCATAGGTGCTGGAATGTTTCTGGCCCACCCTGTGGGATGATAGTAGATTTTGTACGGATAATGGAGGACGCATAATGATAACAGACCTATTCTTCAACTTATGCACACTTTTTGGTTACGGAAACCCGGCCGCTAAATTTTGGTTTGTAGGAATGGAGGATGGCGGTAATGGTTGGAACAAAAACTCAAGAAAAGATATCGAGACTCTAGGGCCAGTGTGCCTACCGGAAAGATTCTATCCTATGCCAGAGAAAAAAATTCGCGATGAAATTTATAACTTTGACAAGATAACAGGGAAAAATCATGGAACAAAGATATACCACAGTTTCAGTCATATAATTTCTAGGGGGGCGACAGATTATACGAATTGGAAGAAATATTTATTCAATTCAGCACACGAAAATACTTATTTTCAGATGAACCTCTATCCACTCGGCAGACCACAAAATGAAAGTTGGCCAGCCGGATATGAGGAGCTATTTGGTATTGGCGACAGCTCCATAGATCAAGAAGCCTATGAGTCCTGGATAACGACAGTGAGGCTTAGACTTCTGCGCGCCTTCTGGGCGGAACACTGCCATCGAAAGGTAACTATTTGCTTTGGTGAGGGTGAGGACGGCAGCTACTGGGAGAAGGATCGTTTGCTCTTCGGTTTATCCGGAAACGGCGACTTGCTAAATAATCGACCGAAAGTTATCTATTATCATGAACAGAAAGTGGTTCTCACGCCATTTTTCGGGAACGGAAGGATTTCAGTTAAAGATCGTGAAGCTGTGATAGAGAAGGTTAATGAGATTCTAGGGTGAACTATTCATGCTCTTCTCTAACATATTTATTCCTCAGTTCTTTTAGGCAAGGTCTTCTCCCAAGATTGTGTGCTCGCTTATAGTCGTTTCCCCTTATCGAACACTCAGTCTTAAAGCTAACAAATGTTTGTTCGCGCCTTTGTTAAGGGTTCATGATTGAGCTTGCCAGAAGTGTGCATCGCCTAGATGGATCATGAGATTAGTAGTACTGCCGAATGTAGCTGTAGGCTTTGTCGAACAATTCCTGGTCTGTGTGAAGCTTGTACTTCAGAAGTGTGCGTCTAAGTTCTTTTTGGACAAGCCGCTCGCCAGCTGTCGTATGCTGCCAGTCAGGGAAGCGCACCTTCTTCACGATGTCGTCAATATCTGCAACAATGCGCTCGACAATGATGTGGGTGTTCTTCCCCTTGGCGTCATTAAAGAGCTCCGTCAGAGCCTCTTTGGCCCTGTCCCGTTCCTCTTCAGGGTCAGTCTCACGCTCTGCCTCGACAACATCTTTAGCAACTTCCAGAATCTCTTTCAAGAACTCAAGACTGGTCATGAATCCTTGTTCATGCTTCTCACGGATCTTCTCCAGCCGTTCACCCAGGGCTGTAAATTTCGGGTTGCCGTGATGTTTGCGCAGCCGGGCGATAAGCTGGATCTCTATTTCGCGTCCTTTCTTAGCCGGATCAGAAGCGTTCAGAATATCCTCCAGCACCTGCGCATCGAGCACAAGTGTTTCGAGGTCATCACGCACGGACTCGACATGGACATTTTCATTGATCAGCTCAACGGTCTTGGCCCCAAGCGCATGCCAGATCAGCTTGCCGTTTCCGCTGGGCGGCTTCACGGACTCATAGACCTGTGTGAGCCACCGGTAGTCCTGTTCGTAGGGGCTCAGACACGGATCAGGCGATAATGCCTCCCAGATGGTCCCCAGTACATTGTAGTTGGCGCCGAATGTGTCGCGGGTCTCGTTGTTTGGAAGACATTGCTGCGCGGCCATCAGGTTTTCATAGCCGCAGACAGTCCGGTCCACGCCGGGGAAGAACGCCAGGCATTTCTGCATCTGCACAGGCAGCGCCTTGCGCAACTCGTCAATGTTACTGACCACCCGCTGGACGGCCTTCTCATCAAAACTTAACGCCCTTGCCACATCGTCAAAGATGCCGATATAGTCCACGATCAGCCCATGGCTCTTCTCCTGTCCGAATGTACGATTGGTCCGGCAGATGGCCTGAAGCAAGTTATGATCCTTCATCGGCTTATCAAGATACATGACTTGAAGGATCGGCGCGTCAAACCCCGTCAGCAACTTACTCGTGACAATCACGAACTTCAATGGATCAGTGGAACTGCGGAAACGGTCCAGGAGCTTCTCCTCGGCATCCTTATCACGGACATGCTCTTTCCATTCCGGAGGGTCATATTGCGAACCGCTCATGACCACCGCGCTGGACTCCGCCCCGATCAGCTCATCCATGACAGCCTTGTAGTGCA
>JBAXCC010000486.1:0-2404 GCA_037141675.1 bacterium
TGCCAGTCTCTTAACGACAACTGGCGGTTGTCCAGTTTACGCTGAACCAACACAACAGAAGATAGGGCAATTTTGAGAAGTTAGTTAGTGCGAGAGTTCATTAGTGCGTTAGTGGATTAGTTGGGGACGTAAGCGACGAGAGAGACCGGATGTGCCGACGCTCCTGCGCATGACTGGTTCGCAAGGTTCCGCTGGCTTGTCCCTCATGTCCCTGACCCGATCTCCTCCCTGCTCTCTCCTACTTCCTCCTTCCTCCCTCCTCCCTCCTCCTTCCTACGTCCTCCCTTTTACTTCCTACCTCCTCCCTTCTACCTCCTCCCTCCCACAGAATATATGGGGTTGAAAACAGCATTCTGCACTGCTATTATGAAGCCATGAAAAGAGATCAACTGACCCGCCGCACCTTTGTCCATGCCGCTGCCCTTGGCGCAATGTCTGCCTGCGCAACCCCATCGCGTGCCCAAGCCCCGGCAACCGTGGCCCGGCACCCGGCCTTTGTCTTGACGGACGCGCAGAAGGTCCGTCTGAACCGCGCCCTCGCGCCGCTTCACACCGCCTACGATCCTGTTGCACACATGCTACGCGAACCCCTCCGTTCGCCGGGCTATCACACGACCCTCAAAGGCGGCACCATCCACAGCACGCGCTCGGCCCTCAGCTACGCAGTGGCCCTGCTCGATACCGGCGACGAAAAGTGGCTGGCCCGCGCCTGCGAAATCCTCGACACCGTCATCGCGTTGCAGGACACCAACCCCGCCAGCAAAACCTATGGCATCTGGTCGTGGTACCTCGAAGAGCCGCTCCCCAAGATGTCCCCGCCGGACTGGAACTGGGCGGACTTCTGCGGCGTCCAGCTCTTGCAGGTCGCCATCGATCACCGCGCGCGCCTGCCTTCCGAACTCGCCACGCGCGTGGACGAGTCCATCCGCCATGCGGCCCGCTCCATTGAGCGCCGCAACGTCACGGTCAGCTACACCAACATCGCGCTCATGGGAACGTACGTCACCTACGTGGCATCGGAGCTGTACGGCTGGGCAGATCTCAAGGACTATGCCTCGAAAAGACTGATCCGCTTCTACGACTACACAAAGGAGCAGGGAGCCTTCACAGAGTTCAACAGCCCGACCTACTCCATGGTAGCGCTCTCCGAACTCGGCCGCATGCGCCTGCACGTCCAAGACCCCACTGCGCGGCCACTGATCAACGATCTCTACCGCCTCGCCTGGGAGGACATCGCCCGCCATTTCCACGCGCCTTCACGCCAGTGGGCCGGACCGCACAGCCGTTGTTACAGCACGCTGCTCACGCCCTCCACGCTGAACACCATTCAGATTGCCTGCGGCGACGCGCTACCCTGGGGCATCGACAAACCCGACATCGCGGAGCAGCGTCTGCCGCTCCCCTGCCCGCCTGACTTGATCCCTTTCTTCCAGCGGCTCGAATCCCCGCGCGAAGTGATCAAGACTTACCTGAAAGCCGAACCGCCCCTGGTCGGCACCACCTGGATGGAACCGGCCTTCACGCTCGGCAGCGCCAACCGATGCGAGTTCTGGAACCAGCGCCGTGGCGTCGTCGCCTACTGGGGCACGCCGCAGCAACCCGCCTCTCTCCATGTGCGCTTCCTGCGCGACGGCTACGATTTTTCCGACGCGCAACTTTTCACTGCGCAGCGCCGTGGCGACCTCCTCGCAGCAGTGGCCTTCGGCACTGACGGCGGGGACACCCACATCAGCCTTGACCGCATCAAGAACGGACGCTTCCGCGCCAAGAAGCTCTGCCTGCGCTTCGAGTTCGGCGGCAGCGCGGCCGCCCAGAAACCGCAGCCGCCCGCCACGCAAGCCGGCTCCGCCACACTGCGTTTCAAAGACCTCACTGTCGCGGTCATTGCTCCTGTCTGCAAGTTCGGCGACCTCTCCCCCGCATGGGCGGGCGGACAAGACAAGGCCACGTCGTGGTTGGATCTCGTGCTCTATTCGGGTGACGAGCGGGAATTCGATCTGGCCCAGTTGTCGGCTGCGGCGCTCGGGTTCGCGCTCCGCCTGACGACAACAGATGCTCCCCCTCCCAAACCCACCCACGCGCTCACCGACAACCGCCTCTCGCTCGCCTGGGACGCGCTCCGCGTCTCCGTGCCTCTGCGTCCGGACAAGGTCGCCACCCTTCAGAAGGCCGTTGCGTATTGATTTTAACTTTAGCGTTGAGCGTTAAGAGTTAAGCGTTAAGAGTTTAAACTCTCAACTTCCAACGTTTAACTTTTAACTCTTAATTTAAGAAGTTACCCCTTCGTTTATTCCAGACTTGTAGCCGCCAGACGGGAATGAACTGGGGGTAACACGAAGGAATAGACGTGCTACCAAGCACTCATCTGCAGTTGCCTCAGATATGAGGTTAGAAAGGCACGGAT
>JBAXCC010000487.1:0-2360 GCA_037141675.1 bacterium
CAATGGGGGAAAGGGGGCGGTATGTTTTTTTTCAGCTCCTATGGGATGCTAGTGTAATCAAGTGACCTTTAAGACAGAGGAGGCGTTGTCTTTTTTAACCTTTCGTAAATTTCTAACCTCGGGAGGTGGCAATGTGTAGCAAGGTGCAAATGAAGGGCATATTGATTTTGCTTTGTCCTGAAATCATTAAAAAGGCTGCTAAGAAGCTCCATTGTCGGGAAGCGGTCGCACTTGACATGTTTTATTCATCCAGGCTGTATGCGGATTTGGAATGCGAAGCAACAAAGGTATGGCATTACAGCTCATCAAAGTTAGCAGATTTATTAGTGGAGGAGATACAGACGGGTCGGCTCAACTATCCAGAGGAGGCATCCTAATGAATCCGAGACTCCAGTTCAGTATTTTTTGCATTGAGGAATATAAGGTGGCAAAACGAAAATCAGGACAACAGGTTGCCGAGTTGTTCAAGGAGTACAATGTGCTCGGCTATCTTAGAGAATGTTATGATGCCCTGCACACGATAGGGCCTGCGGCACTTGTCGCTGACATTGATGCGTTTATTCGGTCACGCAAACGACTTAAATAAAAATGTTCCGATCACCATCCGGCATGCCGACTTGTGCAATGATTTTAGCGCACGCGATGGCATCCTCCAGGGCATCATGATGTTTGAAGGTGAACCCGAGATGCTGCGCCACGACATCCAGATTATGGGAGTCCAGGTTAGGCAATGCCTTGCGGCTCGTCTTGAGGCTGCACACATAAGGGAACTGGATGCCGGGCAACGCATACAACTTTATTGCCGCACGTAATTGATGCAAGTCGAATGGTGCATTGTGTATGACAACACAGTCGCCTTGCATGACAAACGCGCTCATCAATGGCCAGATATCCATAAACTCCGGCGCATCCTTGAGCTCATAATGGGTGATCCCATGGATCTCCGTGAAGCGCGGGCTAACCCAGTTCATGGATGAATGAGGCCTGACACGCCAGTCACGTGTCTCTACGACGTTGCCGTCCTCTACGAGGGCAAGCCCCACAGAGCAAATACTCCCGGCGTTCCAGTTCGCCGTCTCAAAATCTAGTCCGATAAGTTTCATGCATTGTCATAAGCAAACACCATACCAAAGTAAAAAAAATCGTGAATGGTATGGCTCATTCTTTCCCTTGATCATCAAATCCGCTTGTTTCTAAATAATTTAAACAGCGAACCCCCTCAAAAGAGGGGTAGGAGTCGCCAGCGTAAATCAGAAGCGGATTTCGAGCTTGCTTCTCGGTTTCGCAAAACGTTTTTAGATTGCGGACAAAATCGGGGTGGTAACTCATGGACGACTTGATCTCAATAGGGATCAACTCAGAACCCTGCCGATGGATGATATCTATTTCAAAGCCTTTCTCTGTCCTCAGGAAGTACAGTTGAGGATCTGCATCCTTATTCACTCGTGCCTTCAGTAGCTCTGTTACGATCAGATTCTCGAAAAGCTGGCCACGCAAGGGATCTCTCATAACCTGTTTTTCATTCTCCAGCCCTAGCAGATAGGAAGCCAAACCTGTTTCAGTAAAATAGAGTTTGGGCGACCGCACCACACGCTTGCTGATATTCGAGAAAAAAGGCTGGAGTCTAAAGACAACAAAGGAGGCTTCCAAGAGGCTTAGCCATCCCGACAAAGTGGTATGGCTCACGCCCACTTCCGTAGACAACCCCGACAGGTTCACGAGTTGTCCCACGCGTCCGGCGAGCAAGACCATGAAGCGCTCGAAAGCAGGAAGGTTCCTGATTTCCATCAGTTGCCGGACATCACGTTCGATATACGTTTGGAAGTAGTTCCGGTAATACGCATGCGGTTCGAGGTGCTCCGTGCAGACCTCGGGCATCCCTCCCTGGAGTATGAGCGCATCAACATCCGTCTTCTGCCGAGGCACATGTCGCAACTCATTTATTGAAAAGGGGAGCAACCGCAACAAGGCTGTACGCCCCGCCAACGTCTGACTGACTGCTTGCTGCAAAAGGGGCTGGTGGCTTCCCGTCAGAATATACTGCCCTTTCTTTTTCCTGTTCGCGTCAACGTTTACCATTATGGTTGAGGCCAGCTCGGGAACTCGCTGAAACTCATCAACGATCACAGGGGCCGGATAACGGCTGAAAAAGCCCTTCGGATCACGCTGGGCTAATAAACGTGCTTCCGTATCTTCCAAATTCACATACGTATGATCAGAAAATAGCTTTCGGACCAAGGTCGTCTTGCCACTTTGACGAGGCCCCGTCAATGTCACGACCGGATATTCCGTGGAACGTTTAAGAAGCACCTTCTCAAGATTTCGCTCAATCATTCTGATCCCTCCTCTGTATGTGTATC
>JBAXCC010000488.1:0-2355 GCA_037141675.1 bacterium
TGAAAACGGCCATCAGGATACTGATTGCCACGAAACCAACGACGCCACCGATCACGATGATCAGGATAGGTTCAAGCGCATTGGTGAAAACCTTGATGTTGCGATCCATTTCAGTTTCATAACGCCGGCCGATGTGACCGAGCGAACTGGGCATGTCGCCAGACTGTTCGCCGACTGCGAGCATGTCCGTCATCATCTTAGGGAATACCGCACTCGCAGCGAGCGGGGCTGAAATACTGGTGCCGTCTGTCACGCGTTGGCGCGCGTTACGCAGCGCGCCTGCAATGACATCGTTGCCGCAGGTCTCCTCGGCAATCTTCAACGCTTGCAAGACGTTGACGCCGTTGGCCAGCAGGGTCTTCATTGTGTAGGCAAGCGAGGAGAACGCACCGCAGGCAATGATTCCCTTGATGAGCGGCGTACGCAATTTAAGTCCGTCCCATTTAAAGTGGCCTTCGGGCGTCTTGATGTAGCGTTTCAACATGACCACGCCAATAATGACGAGCACAGTCAGGAAGATTCCATATTTCATGAGAAAATCGCTGGTGCCCATGAGGATGCGTGTGGGCAAGGGAAGCGCGGTGCCCATGCTGTCAAAGATTTTCTTGAATTGTGGCAGCACCTTGACCATGGTGAAGATCACGGTGAGTACACCAAGAATCAATACGATGATCGGGTATGTCATCGCGGACTTGATTTTTGACATCATGTTCTCGTTTCGCTCATAATGTTCAACGAGACGCCGCAAGACTTCAATCATCGCGCCAGACGCTTCACCCGCCCGGATCATATTGCCAAAAAGAGGGGGAAAGGTGGTGGGATGTGCCGTGACGGCGTCGGAAAGCTGCTCGCCGCGAATAATTCGGTCGCGCAGGTCACCGGCAATAATATTCTGAGCTGAATCTGCTTCCCCCTGGCTGGCGAGGCAGTTCAGTGCCGCGCCGAGCGTCATCCCTGCTTCAATCAGGTCCGCCAACTCGGAGGTAAAGAGCAACACCTCCACGGATTTCATACGCGGCTTGGCATTGCCGATTTTCAGTTTCCAAATCGAGTGACTCTTTTCTTTTGTTTTCGCCGATTTCGTCTCAACAACTGAAATAGGACGATAACCGAGTTTTTCAACAGCCATCATGGCGCCGCGACGGTCTGCCCCGTCTACCGTTCCTTCGAGCTTGCGCCCGTCTTTGGACATTGCTTTGTAGTTAAAGGTTGCCATTACTCAGTATCCTCTGTGACACGTATGAGTTCCTCCACGGATGTCATGCCGCGGAAGGCCTTGATCCAGCCGTCTTCGCGCAGGGTCTTCATACCGCCGCGTAAGGAGGCTTCACGGATGACCGCCGAAGGCTTGCGCCCAATGATGAGGGACTCGATTTCTTCGTTGACGACCAGCAACTCAAAGAGGCCGCCACGCCCCTTATACCCGGTCTTCTTACAGTACTCGCATCCATTGGCCTCAAAAACATTGGGCGAGCTTGGCGGATAAGGGAGGTCATACCATTTCAAATCCAGCGGTATTTCACGTCGGCATTTGGGACAAAGGCGACGCACGAGACGTTGGGCCATCACACCTGCCAAGGCCGAGGCTACCAGGAAGGGTTCAGCGCCCATATCAATCAGACGAGGAATGGCGCCTGCAGAGTCGTTGGTGTGCAAGGTGCTGAGGACTAAGTGACCGGTCAAGGAGGCATTGATGGCGATTTCCGCAGTTTCGCCGTCGCGAATTTCACCGACCATAATGATGTCCGGGTCTTGACGCAGGAAGGCGCGGAGCGCACGTGCAAAGGTGAGTCCGATGTCCTGGCGCACCAACACTTGGTTGATGCCGGGCATTTCATATTCTATCGGATCTTCAGCCGTGAGGATACGCACCTGCATCTTGTTAATCTCATGCAAGAAGGCATAGAGGGACGTTGATTTTCCCGATCCCGTGGGGCCTGTGACCAGGATGATGCCATTCGGGCGGTTGATGAGTTTGACGATATGCGCCTGGTCGCGGTCATTGAACCCGAGATCGTGAAGCTTGACAAAGCTCCCTGACTTTTGCAAAAGACGCAAGGAGATAGATTCGCCATACGCGGTTGGCATGGTCGAGACACGAATGTCAATGTCATCATTGTTCAATCGTACGCCGATACGTCCGTCCATGGGCATGCGTTTTTCAGCGATGTCTAGATTTGCCATGACCTTGATACGCGAAATGATGGCAGCTTTCAGCTTGTTCAGTTGGGGGGGCACGTCCACCTTGTGCAGCATGCCGTCGATGCGGTAGCGGATGCGCAATTCATCTTCCATGGGTTCCACATGAATATACGTGGCGCCTTGGCGGTCGGCTTCGGAGGTGATCTGGTTCAC
>JBAXCC010000489.1:0-2348 GCA_037141675.1 bacterium
CCGTGCGCCATTGCAAACCCATCAGACCCGTGCAGCCGTAGGCGAGCGCGTCCGCCGCGTCACGACGCATCCGTCCGACGAAAAGCTGGATGCCGGCAAGCCCTTCCCGGTTGTCGCTCTCCAACCATGGAATCGCCCATTTGTCGCGTCCCGAAAGTTTTCCAAAGGCTGGATCAACGGGTATCGCGCCCGTATTCCGGCTGATGGCGCTCATGGAGATATCCTTGGGCAGGTCATTGTCGAATGCGGCGCGGTCATGCTGGGGACCAAGCACCCAGCCGCACGTCGCGAGCTTGAATGGCGCTCCGGAAGCCTTGAGCGCATCAATGGCCAGATTCACATCGCGCACGGTGTTCGTATACTGCTCCGGCTTGTTTCCGCCCCAGGTCCAGCCCTCCGGCGTCCAGATCCAGAAATAGTCCAGAGGATGGCTTGCCGCGATGCGGCGGAACATTCCCTCGTAAATCTCGCAGACCACCGTAGGATCGTCTGGGTTCTTGCCTTGCTGCGCGAGTCGTTTCCGCAGTGCTTTCGGCATGATCATGGGTGACTCGGTTCCGACGCAGGTTTTTACCCCGAGTTCGCGCGCGAAACGGAAGGCATCTTGGAACTGCGCCGCCATGCGGTTGAAAACCTCGTTGCACGCGGCCGGTGTCTCAGGGCTCGGACAATACCCGCGCATGACCTCTGGAGCCCAGGCATCGTCTGCGAAGAGCAATGCGCCGCCGAAACTGTAGTCGCTGGTTTTCTTTGCGAAGAAGCCTCCCCAGCCTGGTTTGGACACTGTGCTGTAATAACGCGCGGGATAACTGAACGTCACCTGCCCTTTTGCATCAAAGTCGTTCGTTGTCCCGACCCACACGGTCGGCTCTGCATACGGATGGCCTTCAGGGTAGCAGTGGATGCCTAAAAAGTTCATGCGTATCTTGGCGAGTTGCGTGAAGATCGCCTTGTAGTCATCCGTGCTCCAGGCATCGAAGCCGAAGGGATGCGAGCCCCAGGGATTGACACCGCGCAGCGCAAAGAGCGGCTTGCCGGTCTCCTCCATGTCCGGGATGGCGGCCAGGCGCTCATCGGGGATCACGTCGCCATGCAGATAGAAGCGTACACCCAGCTTCTCAGCGAAGCGATACGCCCCGTAGAGTGTGCCGGTGCCATCGCCCCCGACGATCCACCACATCTTTTTATTGCCGGAGTTTGTCGTTTTGAGCACATACTGCTGTGCCTGCAAATCCCGGGAGGCTGTGCGGACAGCCTCATCCGTGATTGCAGGTGAATTATTCTGCGCGATGACAATTGTTCCATGCTGCCCGGTCTTTCCAGGCAGCGCGCCAGTGCGCAGATACACATACCGACTCACCTCCTGCGCGGCCAGACGCTCCAAATCCGACGCATCTTTCGATGTGCTTATCCCGACAGAATCCGCCCGTGCCAGACCAGCCAATAGTACCAGCACGGCTATCAATCGGCTATTCAACCAACTTTTCCCTGTGTGCATTATATTTGTCTCCCTTTTATCAAAGCGACTGGCGACGGATGAGGGCTGTCGGCTGGATAGCATTTACTCGTTTTGGAGCCAGCACATATTCCGCGGCCCGGCGCCCCAGCTCCGCAAAGTCTGTTGAAAGGACGGTGATGCCCCTGTCGATCACGCGCTTGACCGGCGAGTCGTTAAACGAGAGGATGCCGACATCTGCGCCGAGCCTAAACTGCTTCGCCCGTGCGACCTCCACCACGGTCACGAGATCGGCATCGTCAATCAGAAAGATGGCATCCCCTTTTTTAACCGGAAGCTCAGCCACACCGTCTGACAGGTGATAAGGCAACCGTTGTTCCCTGCAAAAGCGCTTGAACCCTTTGATGATTTCGCGTGGCGCCTGGCTGGACTTGATCGCGACATCCGCCTGATGCGGAAAGACCAGATAGAAGGCTTTGTATTTGCTCAGCAGTTCAGAGGCCGCCATCAACCCCTGATAGGTCTGCTCCTCAAACTCCTGGCCAATGAAGGAGAAGCGCTCATCCGCATGCTCCCGCCGGTCGAGCAGCAGCACCTTCTTCGGGTCAACCTGCTCGAGAACCTTCCCCACCGTTTTGTCCGCAAAGGGCATGATCACGGCCAAATCATAGTCCTTGATATTGTCCAGCAGAAGGGACTCGAAGAGTGCGGGCCGGCAGTGGTGAAACATCAGGTCAACCAGTGCCTTCCCCTTTAGTGTCTTGATGAACTGGTCATAGAGGACTTGCTTATAGTCCGGAAATTCGTCGAACAGGACGAGTACATTTGCTTTGTGTTCCACAGATTCCGTCGCCACGAAATAGCCCTTCCGTGGAATGGCTGTCACGATGCC
>JBAXCC010000490.1:0-2344 GCA_037141675.1 bacterium
CGTGAACAGCGTCATGTCCAGCGCTTGGCGGCCCTCCTTGGATTCAGCTCTGCCGCTGTAGAAATGACAGAGAAAGTTGAACGTGACCGGGCGCGGAAATTTTGGCGCTGACCCAAAGCCGCCGAACGTGTCATCAAATGACGAAGCGATCTGCTGGAACGCCAGCTCCTGTACCCCGCTGCTGCCTTCGTCTTCTGCCCGGCTGCTGCGTTGCGTGAATCTGCGCAGCTCTTCGATCACATGATCAGAACGGGCGATGATGCCGGCGCGATTGGCTTTCCAGCCCTCGGCGATTGTGTTGGCCGTGGTTGCAAGTTGTTGAGGAGTAAAATACGTTCCGCCAAAAAAAGGCTTTAATTCAGGCGTGAGCCAGACCGTCATCGGCCAGCCCCCGCCGCTCGTGGTCGCTTGCACAAAGGTCATATAGACGCGGTCCACGTCGGGGCGTTCTTCCCGGTCAACTTTGATGCAAACGAAATGCTCGTTGAGAATCTGGGCAATCTCCTTGTTCTCAAAGGATTCGTGCGCCATCACATGGCACCAGTGACAGGTTGAGTAGCCGACCGATAGGAAGATGGCCTTTTCTTCTTTGCGCGCTTTCAGGAAGGCCTCTTCACCCCAGGGGTACCACGCAATCGGATTGTGCATGTGTTGAAGCAGATAAGGGCTCTTCTCAAATATTAAATGGTTGGTATGCATCGTGTCTTTTTAAATGATAGGGTTATTCCTCTTCCTGGACAAGCGCAATTATGCTCAAAGCCTGCTAAGGTTGACTCCGCGCCCCGTCATGTATTGACACAAGCGTTAAACGTGCTATATTTAATCAATTGATGCGTTTGAATTTCGCAATCTGAAGGATGCACGGAAATGGGATGGTTTACACGTATAGATAATGATCTTCTAGACTGGGAAATCACGCATTGGAAATGGCTGATGAAGGCGCTTCAGCCAGAGCATGATATTGGGCGCATACGCCTTGTTCAGCCGACGCCAGCGGATTTTCCTGTGGTTGCTGCGACGGCTGATGACCGCGCGGACAAGACATTCCGTTGTGTTCAGCAACACTTCGGCCTCGCTCATTGGCCCTGCAAGCTGCAACCCTTTGAAGAGCTTCACGATATCTTGAGGGAGACGCTTCCTGTATTAGCCCAGCCAGAACACTCGAATGGGGCTGCTGGACTTTTTGAGGTGACGCAGGAGCGGGATGTCATTATCCACTATAAACGGGAACAACTCGGCGATCCTGTCGCGCTGATTGCGACCATGGCGCACGAATTGTGTCACTATGTTCTTGCGACCATTCCGGATGAGCCTCCCTGTGGATGGGATGACGATGAGCCCTTGACAGACCTCGCCGCAGTCTTTTTTGGTTTCGGAATTTTTCAGGCAAACTCTTCTTTTCGGTTTTCCCAGTGGCGCAACCATGAGGTTCAAGGATGGAAGACGGAACGCCAAGGATACTTGTCGGAACAGGCGCTCTCCTTGGCGCTGGCGTTATTCTGTGCCGATACCGACACGGATCCAGCCGCTGCATCACAACATCTCTCAACAAATCCACGTCACTATTTCCAGAGCTACTATAAGGAGTTGCTGAAAAAGCATAGTGATGCCGTCAATGAATTGAAAGAGATTCGCCGCAAGAGTGAATCTGCGGATGCGCTCAATTCTGAATCAATTTCGGAGATATCTTAAAATCTTATGAATCGTTTGATCACACTCATGCTCGCCTTGATGGCGTATGGATGCGTCTCTACGCTTGAAACTGCTGAACAGGCCGCAGGCAAACAGCTCCTTCGCGTTGAGAAGGATGACCACTTCGGTTTCACGGATGAAGCAGGTCGGGTGGTGATTCAACCCGTCTGGGACGATGCTGGAGAGTTCGCGTGTGGGCTATGCCCCGTGAATCAAGGTGCGGTTGTGGACTTCACCGTCTTTCCTGCTCGTCGGGATGGAGGCAAGTGGGGCTATATCAATACGCAGGGCCGTGTCGTCATTCCGTTAACCCTGGATTGGGCCTACGCATTCACCGAGGGGTTGGCGCAGGTCTCCGATGCACAGGTCAGGCGGTTTATCGACACCCATGGCAGGACGGCTATCATCCTAGGGGACGTATGTAGTGCAGGGCGCTTGAGCGAGGGACTAATTCCTGTCTACATCGATCGTTCACTGAAGAAACAAGACTGGCAGACGCGTTTTATCAATCCACAAGGAGAGTCTGTTTTTACCGTGGACGGCTATGCGTCCGAATTTCATGAGGGAATGTCAGTGGTGGTCGTGAGAGACCCGCCCGACATGAAACAGCCACGCTATGGATTTATTAAACACGATGGCGAGGTCGTGATCA
>JBAXCC010000491.1:0-2326 GCA_037141675.1 bacterium
GAATTCGCAAAGTCAGACGGGGAAAAATTCAATCCATCTAGTTATAAGCTGATGAACACGTCCATTATGTGTGATATTCCGCAAGGAAGTGGGTGGCACTACGGTGAATGGAAGTAAGATATACTTCCTTCAAAGGCAACATAGCCACCTTGTTTAATCTTCAGCCGAAAGGATGGTCTTATGGGAGTTTTACTTTTCATAATAGGCGCAATCATTGTGCTGGCGAATCTGTTTTTCAGTTGGACGACACCAACAAATTATTCGGGGGTTCTGTCCGCAAATGACATTGTAAGACATATCGACTATCTAATAGGGTGCATATTTATCGCAACGTCTTGCTTACTTATGTTTAGTCATGAAAGAAGAAAAGCCGATCAAGTCAAAGAAGAGGATGACTTAGGCGAAACGACACTGGAATCAAAAATGAATCTCGGTATCGTTATTGGGTTGTTAGTAATTTTTGCGCTGGTTTTTGGATACGGTTTTTATAAATTCGCGTGAGTTAAACAGCAATCGTATGCGCTATTCGCACATGAAAAGGAAAGGATGGGGTTATGAGTGTTTGTCTGACTATCTTGGGAACTCTTATTGTAATCGGAAATTTTCTGGTCGGGACAGGATCGACAAGCCCCGTTTCAGAAACCGATGTCATAAGACATATCGATTACCTGATCGGATTTTTGTTGATTGCGTCCGGTGCTATTACCGAAACCATTAAAGCCGGGAAGAAAGACAGTCAGTCAGCAAAAAAGTAAAAGGTTTGCCGCCCTCGTGATTGTGGCGATTGTATTTTTCTGATAGCAGGCGCGATATTTTCATGATCCGACCGCGTTGTTTTGAAAGCCATAACGGTATCCTAACCGCGTTGTTATGAAAAGTTTTACCGTAAATATTTTTATTTTCCGTGGGGTGCCGTAGATGTTTTGCTGTGCCTATGAAAGAGGCGTGTGACAACCCTCGTCGGTGCTTATGGGACCCATTTTTGCCTAAAACGTATTTTCAGCGATTGCTTGAAGGCAACGAATGGAAAGTTATCCATCAAAAGGGTGTGCAACTGCAATCTGTTCGCAGTTGTTCACTTGCGCAATGGTCGCGGAGGCGGCAGGGAACGTGTCTTGCCGTCTGATCCTTGACGCTCGGTTGACTCCTTCATTTCCCGTGGCAGGTTCGAGTATTGAAACTCTGTCATGATTCCGACACCTCTACACGCCCGGCAACCGATGCCTTGGCAGTACAGGCAAACGCAATGGGGTATCGCGCCTCTGACTTGGGCAATCACGTTGTCAAGGTGCATGAGTGCATTTGAGAAGTTCAACCCTGCCCATGTTTGGTCGTGCTTGTCCTGCGCCTTCTTGATTGCCAGCCGGACACCGCGCACCGCCGATGATGCCTCTTTCACCGAGTCACGCCCTCCCCAAATCTCCAAAAGGTTAGGCGGAATGATGTTTCCAAGTTTGTCTTTTTCGTGCTGAATTGATGGCTTTCTTGGAGGTGGCAAAGAACGGGGCTTTCCGTCTGTCCCTTGCCGCTCGCTTGGAAGGCTATCCACGCCGCTTGAGACAGGGGGGGTATCCGTCTGGCATGGTTGCGCGTCTATGGTCTGCCCGTGCGCCCCTGTTTCAATCTGGTTTGACTGTGCGCTTGCTAGTTTCATTCTGTTAAATCCTTTCGGTCGGTTAAGCCGTTGCGATATTGAAACGGTGACCTGTTAAGCCGTTGCGATATTGAAACGTGTTAAGCCTGTTTTTCATAGTGCATATCGGTTAAGCCGTTGCGATTTCGATACTCTATCCACCTAACTCATTGAGTTGAGCTCCCTCCCTTTCCCTCGTTTCCACCTTGAGCCTCGGTTCTGGTAGTGAGTTTTTTCGATAAGCCTCTTTTATCATTTCAATCGGTAAATGCTTGTCTGCATTATTGACGATGCAGATTAACGAATCATGTATAGGCATAACAAGCCGTGCTTTGTTCTCGGTCAGCAATTGTAAGCCTACTTCATTCACCAAGTCCGCAATTGAGCCTTGTACTAGCCAGCAAAGTACCGTGCCGGCGTGTACTCGCTTCCTTGTACCCTTTTCGATTGCCCGGCCTGTGATTGTTGTAACGATCAGGCTTTTATCAAATTCGGCCTTTAATAGTTCGTTGGTTGGTTGAATATCCTGATAGCTGAAATAGTTGAAAATTCGGGCAGTTTCGGTTTTAAATCTGCTTAGTTCGTTGTTAATTATTGCAGCTTGAGAAATTTCCGGTTTAGTCATTGTGACAGTCAATTCTGATTCGATATTTTTTAAATATGGTCTGTTTTCTTCATCTTTCCATAATTCAG
>JBAXCC010000492.1:0-2323 GCA_037141675.1 bacterium
TTCATCGGTTTTCTCCTTAATGTGCGAATGTGCCATTGTATTATGCACTTCGCATGGCCTTTTTCCTTTTACAATCATTCTTCCATCACGTATAGTAATAACGTTTTCTTAGTCATTTTAGAATTTTGCATTCGCGCATTTTCGAATTATCTCTCATGTTAAATAATCGTATAGCCTGGATTCTATTTGTTCTCTTAGCAACCCTGTTGGGGGTCTTGTTACTGTGGCCCCTTTTCAATGTGGTGAGCAATGGATTCTATGTGAATGGACACTGGACATTCGCGTACTTGCTGGATGTATTTCGAAATCCAATTTATGCCGAGGGTCTGTTGAACAGTTTCTGCCTAGCGCTGGGTTCGACACTCTTGGCCTGTCTCCTGTCCATCCCCCTGGCATGGCTTTCCCATCGATACACCTTTGCCGGCCAGAACGTGCTAGGCGCACTGCTCCTTGTGCCCTTGGTATTGCCCCCCTTTGTCGGCGCTATTGGCCTGACGCAAATCCTGGGCCCTTATGGCGCACTCAATGCCTTGCTGGGGTGCGGTCCGGTTGACTGGCTTGGACAGTCGCGTGTTCTCGGCGTGATCATCCTCCAAGCGTTGGCGTTTTATCCCATCATCTACTTGAATGTGGCTGCTGCGCTTGCAAACATTGATCCTGCGATGCATGAAGCCGCACAGAATCTGGGTGGCAATGCCTGGAAGACCTTCTGGCGCATCACATTCCCCTTGTTGCTTCCGGGGCTTTTTGCAGGGTGCACCCTTGTCTTCATTGCGTGTTTCACGGAACTTGGGACGCCGCTGATGCTCAACTACACGCGCTGTGCTGCTGTGCAGATTTATGATGAGCTCAAGGAAATCAGCGGCAGTCCCTTCCCTTATGCCTTAGTGACAGTCGTGCTGACGTGCAGTGTCGCGCTATATGCAGTGAGCCGCATATTCTTTGGAGGCAGAGCGTATGCCATGCAATCGAAAGCCGCTGTTCAGCATCAACAGAAAAAAGCAGGGGGGCTGTTCGGTGTGCTTGTCATGATTCCCTTTCTCGTGGTCATCATGCTTGCCTTGCTGCCCCATCTGGGTGTAATTCTGACGAGTTTCTCTGAGCCGGGTTCCTGGTACAAGACCCTGTTGCCGGAACAGTTTGTCGTTTCGAATTATGCAGAGGCACTGGGTCATGACATGACCGTGAATGCGATTCGGAACAGCTTGTTCTTCTCGTCGATGGCGGTCCTTTTCAACATGTCAATCGGCATTGCGATTGCGTGGGTGGTTGTCCGCTCCCGTATTCGCGTCAGGGGGGTTCTGGATACGCTGGCCATGATCCCGCTGGCAGTGCCCGGGCTGGTGATGGCGTTTGGGTTCATCTCCATCAGTGGGGTGCTCGCATCCAGTGCATGGGGCAAGGCCAATCCCGGACTGGCTGCGCTGGTGGATATCCGTGTCAATCCAACGCTCTTTTTAGTGGTCGCGTATGCGATTCGTCGCTTGCCGTTCATGGTACGTGCCGCGGTTGCGGGTTTGCAACAGACCTCGGTCACGCTGGAAGAAGCTGCATCAAATTTGGGTGCGCCTCCGCTTTGCGTATTGCGGCGCGTGACCCTGCCGCTGATTGCTGCGAATGTGATTGCAGGCGCGTTGCTGGCCTTCGCCTTCAGCATGCTGGAAGTCTCAGACAGCTTGATGCTGGCGCAGAAGATCGAGTACTATCCGATTACCAAGACCATTTTTGAGCTCTTCCAATTGATGGGCATCGGACGTTTCCTTGCGTCCGCCCTCGGTGTCTGGGCTATGGTATTTCTCTCCGTCACCATCATCGGTAGCAGCTTGCTACTGGGCAAAAAAATGGGAACCTTGTTTAAGGGGTAACTGTAGCAACCACAAAACCCACAAAATTCACAAAAGGAGAGAAATGAGTGATGTATATGCGTTGGCAGATGTGATCCGGCAAACAGGGTTTGAAATTCATAAGTATTTTGGCAATGGGTTTCTTGAGAAAGTATATGAGAATTCATTAGCTCATCGGTTACGGAAAACGGGGTATATGGTTGAACAGCAAGTGGCCATAAAAGTTTATGATGAAGATGATTTTGTTGTTGGGGACTATGTGGCGGACTTAATGGTAAATGATGAGTTCATTGTTGAACTAAAAGCATCGAAAGCATTGTCGAGTGAACATGAGGCTCAGGTTTTGCACTACATGAAGGCTACTAAGAAGCGCCATGGTATGTTGTTGAACTTCGGTGCGCCAAAATATGAAGTTCATAAATATATTCACTACTGTCCGGTTAAAATTGGGCCAATCACCCGATCAGCCCTGTAAACAC
>JBAXCC010000493.1:0-2320 GCA_037141675.1 bacterium
AGGTCGAAAGCAATCCGCGGTCAAAGTGCCGTCCGAGCAAAAAGCCCCAGATATGTGCCACGTAGAACGTCGCCATGCCCAATGCTAAAATCGCAACATAGACGCGGTCTGGTTGTCCGTCGCCAATGAGCAAGACTCCCCCGCCCAGCGTGACCATGACGTTCATGAACAGGGAGATAATCTCAATGGGCGTCACCTTCACACGCTTCAGGACCGCATACGCGAACATGGCGGAAGAATAGAGGACAAAGAAGACACACAGATAAATAATCTCCTCCGTTGTCCCTTTCCCATACGGCTTTGCCGCGGCTGCAAGGAAAATAATGCTGTTAAAGATAAAACTCAGCCAGGTCAACAACGGCCACTGGCGACGTAAGGATACCCCTAACATGCCGACACCTAAGATCAGCAAGTACGCATAGAGCAAGTGGAGATTCGGATGTTCGGTCGTCAGCATGACCGGCGTCAGATAGCCACCTATAGCGCCCAAGACAGCCACAGAGAGCGCATTCAAGCGCACAGCAATAACAACTGCTGCAGCAGTCACCAAGGCCATACTCAAAAAAGCTAAATGGGGAGGCATCAACTTGAACATCATGGATGCGGCATAGAACGAGAAATAAAACATCGCCAAACCGCCACCGATAAATCCTTGTCCCAACATCTGAAGCTGCCTGGTCATGCACCGCAGGCCAAGGACGACAAAGATTGAACCGCATATCAAGGAGCAAGCGACGCGTCCTGAGGGCCCTAAGATGCCGCGTTTAATGGAAAGCTGTAAACCGAAGCCTACAGCCATGACCACGACAATGACGCCTACACGGACCAACCAGGCTGTCGCAATCGCAAACTCAGCAGGTACGCCCGGGTTTCTGAATTCTTCGCCCACGACGATCCAATTCCAAATCTTGCTCATGATACGACCCACGGTGGAATCAACAGGCGGCTGTTGCAGCACAGGCGGCTTAGGTTGAATCTCGGCCTTTGGCGTCTCTACAGAGCGTGGAACTGATTCGGTCGAAGCACAGAGCACCTCCGCCGCAAAATCTGGCGGTTGAACAGCGAGCGAATCCTCCTCGAAGAGATCTTTAGTCTCGATGATCGGTTCCTCCATCTTCTTTGGTGGTGCAACCACACAAGGCGGAACAGCAAAAGGAATGACTGGCTCGGGAACAAGTATGGCAATCTTCGGCTGTTCCACTCCTTTACGGGATCGTGCAAGTTCTTCTCGAAGCGCACAAAATTGTCCGGAAACTTTAGCATCCAGCTTCTCAACCCTTGATTTAATATCGGACAACGAACCGAGCGTGACAATCATCAAAATGAAAATAACAAATAAGATCAAGAATAAGATGACTTCCATGTGTGTGCTCCTTTTCTATCAACCCAGCCCAATAATAATGCTTTAAGTATACCCTACAACACAGCAGCTTGTCCATGAGATTAGACGCTTTCAACAAATCCTTGCAAGCGGGTCATCAGCGAAGGCGCAAAGAGATCGGTCATCGACGGAATCTCAATTTCAAGGACAGGCAGATCAGAAATCGTGGAGAGCATGGCGGCTTCGAAGGCGCAGTGGCTCGCTCCTGGGATACGCGAGACAATGATGCCTTTGGCGCCACTTTGCTTCGCGTCGACCAGGCACGCCTTCATCCGCGCACGAATCGTACCCGCCATCGGATCAGCAAGCGCCATACGCGCAAGGGTGTCAAACGGTGAGAGCCCTTCATCCAGAGGCGTCAAGGCGTGCGTAAACATGAAATCCGTTCCGCACAGCCGTCCGCCGGCCTCTTCAAGCAGATTCATGGCTCGCACATCCGCCACAGGATTGATCCAATAGACAGGCTTCAAATGCCCATCGGCTAGCAAGGTTTCTGCTTCATCTGCAACACGGGCCAACACGGCTTCGCAGCACGCATAATCCGAACAGTAATGAAGCGCCATCATCTCACAGATGAGCCGTTCCAGACTCGGTAGTGCGCTTGATCGGATACGGGCAAGCAAGGCCCTCACGCGATTCGAACGGACAATCGCCGCATGAAGTTCCCCTTCACTGATAGCTTCCCCTGTTAGCTGATCAAGTATTGTTGATATATGTCTCAATTCATCTTGTACAATATCGCGAGCCAGTATCGGCACGCATAGTCCACTCGATAATTCAATCGATGGCTCGTCTGGTTGCGCAGCGCGCACGTGCGGCATTTCCCAGAAATGAATCGGATGTCCGCGTTCAACAAGGCGTTGCGCAATAGCTTTGAAATCGTCACAGATCGCCCCTGTGCTGCAGAACATCACGTCAGGGATTGGGAAGGGGCATCCG
>JBAXCC010000494.1:0-2314 GCA_037141675.1 bacterium
GTCTCGGTGAGCCGCAGTGTGTTTCGTGTATTTCGGATGCTAAAAAGTTACTCAATCGCTTATCCCAGCTTGGCGTGATTCATTTCAACTGAAGCTGAATTATACCCGGTTGTTTTGTCCCATGACATTAGGGATTGACTATTTTGCCCCCCTACTCATAATATACGCAAATCAAAGGAAGTGTATCATGAAAAACATATCCGCACGTGCGATCGAAACATCCAGAATAGCCATGGTCACGGCAATCCTCGCTATCGGGCTGCTGAGTTATCCTGCCGCCGTTGCCGCACCTGCAGCTTCCGGCCAGGTCCCTGCCTTTCAGTGTGACGAGCAGGGCTATGTCCGCCACTGGCTGATTTCGGCCTTGGACAAAAAACCGGTAACTGACCTGAAGGGGCGAGAGAGCGATCTGCGCAAACGGGTGATCGATCCGGCCATCGTGCCGCCCTCGGACGCTGCGCTGGGTCAGCCCGGACCGTTCGATTCGAAATGGCGCTTCTACTTCCCTGGCGAAAACGTTTTTGTCGAACAGAGCGGCTTCTACCACAAACTGACGGTCTTGAACCTCTATGCAGTCACCGAACTACGTGTTCCCACCAAGCGATCACTGCCCGCCAACTTCTGGCTGAAAGGCACGGCTGATCTATGGGTGAATGGACGAGCCGTGACCCGTGCCACAAACTTGAAGCAAAACCCGACATTCGTGCCGGTGGAACTGCCGTTGGAGGCTGGACTGAACCGCATCGCGATCAGGCTTCAGACTCTCGCGGCGCGAGACACCCGGTTCCTGGCAGGCTTGCAGGTGTTGAAGGATGCCGGGGCTGTAGCGGTCTGCCTGCCCGGACCACCCGAAGACGTTTCAAAAGTGGTGGCCACGGATGCGTGGCTCCGCAGTGTAAAAGCTACAGACCGCCAGACGTTGATCTCGGCTGGACCGCCGCCTGTGCCGGTTTCAGTGAGCGTGGCGGGCAAATCGCAGCCGTGGCCCGTCCAAGGAACCCCTTTCACGTTTGACTCGGCCACTGGGTTTAATCTGAAGGTCCAAGCCAAGATCAATGCCGACACATTGGTGCGCGAACTGGAAATTCCAGCCAACCAACCCCCTGAGCCGCGTATCAGTGATTCGGCGGATCAGCACCGGCGCGATTACATTCTGCAGGTTGCCAAACAGAAATCCGACCTGACATCAATCATCTCCCGATATCTGGCCGGCCAGCCAGATGCAAAGCTCGATGAGGCGGTGTTTGAGAAGTCGATAAAATTCATCGATGACCGCAACGACTGCGCGGATTTCCAACTCGCTGCCGCGTTGCGGATGTACGAATTGAAGATGTTGACCCAGCCGCAGATGGCGCGGGTCAAGGAAACGGCGCTCAAATTCCGCTACTGGTCGGATGAGCCGGGCACGGACGGGATGTGTTTTGGCAGCGAGAACCACGCGCTGCTGTTCCACGGTTGCCAGTTGATCGCGGGCCGGCTGTTTCCAAATGAGACATTTGGCAACTCTGGGCGGACTGGCACAGATGTGGCGAAGCTCGGCGCGGAGCGTTGCAGGAAATGGATCGATCAGACCGAGAAGCGGGACGGGTTCCAGGAATTCCTGAGCAGCACCTACATCCCGTTGACTGCGGCGGCGTTGATGAATGTGGCTGACTTTTCGGGCGATCCGGAACTTTCCGTCCGGGCGGTGAAACTGGTGGACCGGATTTATCGCGATTTGGCGCTTCAGAGCTTTGACGGTGTGAACGTGGCTCCGCAAGGTCGCGTTTACCGCGCTGTGCTCTACCCGCAGCGCACCACTTCGCAGGCGATGATCTACTTTGCCAACCCTGCTGCCGAAGCGTCTTACACGGGCTGGCTCATGTTTGAGGCGTCCTCGCCAACCTACCGTCCGCCGACCGATGTGCAGGCGCTGATGGACATGCCCGCCCGCAAAACCTACCGCCACGGCGAAGTCGAGATCGCCTTGGACAAGACGCGCTGCTACCTTCTGACATCGCTACAGATCCCGGCCTCATTCGGCAGCGGACTGAAACCCGGCGATAACGGTTACCAGCAACATCTCTGGTATGCCACGCTGGGTAAAACATGCCATGTCTTCGTCAATCATCCCGGTGCCAGCTTTGACCTGACCATGTCGCGGCCCGGTTTCTGGTATGGCAACGGTATCGTGCCGCGCCTGGTCCAGAAGGAGAACCGGCTGGTGGAGGTCTTTGATATTCCAGAAACGCATCCGGTCCAGTTCACCCATGCCCACTGGCCGTCAGACACGTTCCAGCAGGAGCGCGTCGGGGAGCACTGGGCGTTTGCCGAG
>JBAXCC010000495.1:0-2300 GCA_037141675.1 bacterium
GATTGTCGATGACACCGAAGAAGATGTTGGATGTCCGTGCCTTGGCGTGTCCAGGGCCTGTGGTACGGTTGAAACAGGAGATTGACGGTTTGGAGAATGGAGAGACCTTGCAATTGACGGCGGCGACCTCCTTTGCGTCGGACTTGAATAGTTGGATCGTTGCGAGCGGGCATGAATTGGTGTCGCAGGAGATGAAAAATCATGACCTGGTCGCATTGATTCGGAAGCAGACGGGGCAGGCGTTTGCCACTCAGCAAGCCAAATCCGATAAGGGGGCCATCATCCTGTTCAGTAATGACCTCGACAAGGCCTTAGCTGCGTTGATTATTGCGTGTGGCATGGCCGCCGGTGGACAGAAGGTTGGCATCTTCTTCACCTTCTGGGGGTTGAGTGTACTTCGTAAGCGCCCTGCTCCATCGGTCAAGAAGACTCTCCTGTCCACGATGTTCGGGTTCATGCTTCCCAAGGGAGCACAGAAACTGGCGCTCTCTAAAATGCACATGGCGGGCATGGGCACGGAAATGATGAAATATGTGATGCGCCAGCAGAATGTGCCCAAACTAGAAGAACTCCTAGTACAGGCAAAAGGTTTAGGCGTTAAGTTCATAGCGTGCGAGATGGCCATGAATGTGATGGGGCTCACGCGTGAAGAACTTGTCGAAATCGATGATGTCGCGGGTGTTGCCAGCTTTGTCGAAATGGCCAAGGGTGGTACGACGCTGTTCATCTGAGGAATGCGGGACGTGCGACTTGGGACGTGGGACTTGGGGAGTGACGTAAGGACGTAAGGACGGAAGAGGCAACAGGAATCAGAGTGCTGCAAGTCCCAGGTCTCAAGTCCCAAGTCATTAGGTTGAAGTCAGCGTAAAAGAGTCCTATATGCTTGATAAACTCATAGAGATCGGTGGAGCGATTGTAGGTGTCATCCTGATGATGGCACCCTATCTGCTGTTGGGCTTTGCCTTTGCGGCGCTCCTCTCCTTCTTTTTCACACCGGCCTGGGTCACGCGCCATCTGGGCCGGCCCGGGCTTCTGCAAGTGGTGAAGGCCTCGCTGATTGGCGTCCCCCTGCCGCTCTGCTCCTGTGGTGTCCTGCCCTTGGCCTTCTCCCTGCGCAAGTCCGGGGCGAGCAAGGGAGCGACGGTCAGTTTCCTGGTCTCGACGCCCCAGACAGGTGCCGACTGCTTCATGCTGACCTACTCGTTACTGGGTCCTGTCATGGCCTTCCTGCTGCTGGGGGTCGCCTTCTTCTCAGGCCTCCTCTCCGGCTGGCTGACGGATCTGCTCTGCCGCCATGAAACAGATGCGACACGCGTTGAAGAGCCTTGCACCTCGTGTTGTTGCGAGAAGGGTGAACAGGTCTCCAGACCTGAAGAAGAAAACAGTCAAGCGCGCCTTCTTCGAGCCCTTCGGAACGGCTTTCTGACATTGCCGCGCGATATGGCCCGACCCTTGTTATTAGGGGTCTTGGTCTCGGGGTTGGTGACAGCGCTGGTGCCGCAAGGGTATCTCGCAAATTACCTTGCGCCTGGCCCGCTGAGTTACTTTCTGGCTCTTTCAATCGGAATCCCGATGTATGTCTGCTCCGCCTCCGCAGTGCCCATTGCAGCGATGATGATTCATGCAGGGGTCTCGCCAGGGGCCGCGATGGTCTTCCTGATTGCCGGTCCAGCCACGAATACGGCGGCTATCTTCGCGCTCTGGAACCAAATCGGACGTCGTGCGACGCTCGCCTACCTGCTGACAATCAGTGGGGTAGCCCTTGTTTCGGGCTTTGTTTTAGACCTTCTCTTTAGGGTCGTTGTACCCGCTCTGCCGCATTTGCATCAGCATGACTCCGGAATGCCGGTCTGGCAGTGGGCTTCGTCTTTTCTTCTGTTGATCTTATTACTCCCGGGTCTGTTTCGATCACGGGAAAACGAAAAGCGACAAGGGGAGATTTAAACTTATGGTAATGAAAATAGTGCAGTTCTTTTTGAAAGGACCTTTTTCTGCGATGCTCATCGTAACAGCGATGATAATGGGCGTTTTAGCGATGATCTATACGCCTCGCGAAGAGGACCCCCAGATTGTCGTCCCCATGGCGGATGTGGAGGTCGCGTTTCCCGGCCATTCTCCCAGCGAGACCGAGGAGTTGGTGACGCGTCCGCTTGAACGGATCCTGTGGCAGCTCGATGGCGTCGAGCATGTTTATTCGGCAAGTGCACGTGACGGCGCACGTGTAACCATCCGTTTTCATGTAGGCGAAGATCGTGACCGGGCTATGGTTCGGCTGCGCGACAAGATGAGCGAGAACATGA
>JBAXCC010000496.1:0-2296 GCA_037141675.1 bacterium
CCCAGAATCGGTTCGGAGCCACTTTTTCAGTCGAGGAAAAGAGAACGATAAATTACCGAATGAAACTCGATGGCGGACTGGCTCATTTCACCCCATTGTGGAAGGAAGAACCTGGTTACACCCTTAAGCGCTTTGCCATTTCGGTGCCGATGGCGCGTGAATTGGCGCGAGAGCAAGCAACCGAACTGAAGCTTATTCTCGGTCTGCGTTTGTTTTCCTGGGAACGAGCCACATTCTACGATAACACAGACACTCATGATGTCACCATGGAGCACCCAAATACGGAACACGAATCTTACTACACGATCGAATCACAGTTTGTCTCACTTCATCTCGTCAATTGTCGAAGCAACACTCAATTCGCGGCCTACAGTGACGTTTCGAATTTCAGTTTGGCCTCTCCTGAGTACGTGTCGCAGTGCGAAGAGGCCCGCATAGAGGCCCGCATAAAGGAAGACAAGAAGGCCGAGGAAGATCGCAGAAACAATAAAAAATGGACTTGGATAATCAGTGCCTTTTTTATTTTATGTTTGGTCATTGGAGGGATCCTTGGAGGTACCGTTGGGGAAGGGATAGGCATGGGTATCTATGCGGGGTGGGTGGTATTCTGGGCTATCGTAATAGTTGCAATAATTTGTGCAGTGATAAGCGCCTTTTCCTAAGTAAAGAAATGTTACTCGCGAACGTCTGAACAGATGCGGACAGGCCGTATAAACTGCGTTCGCCGGCGGAAGATGACGATGCATATAGATGAATTACCAGTCGAAATCGAGTGGACCGGCCCTTACTCATGGCCCGGGTACGAAGCGCAAAACAACCTGCCGTTCATCCCGAAGCATCCGGGGATTTACTTGATGACGGCCCAATATCGAGACGGGTACGTGCTCTATGCTGCCGGCCTCTCCCGTCGCCCAATCGCGAAGAGGTTTCGGGAGCACACCCGCAAATACATGAGCGGCGACTACACAGTTCTGGATATCGCCGCTCTTCAGCAGGGCATCCGAAAAGAGATTTGGCATGGGTGGGGATGGACGGAAGAAAAGCGAAGGCGATTTGAGAAAAGACAGGAAGCAATTCTGGAAGCTGCCCGGATACAACTCAGCGGCTTCCGCATCTTCGTTGCACAGGTTCCTGACCGTCCGCGCCTGCTCGAAAGGCTTGAGGCCGCCATCATGAATCGTCTCTATCGGCAACGCGCTCCCCTCCGCGACGTGCCCGACAAGGGAATGATGCTTGCACCGCGATGGGAATCCGAGGAGCCTGTCACAATCAGAAATCGCTGTGCGGTAAAGCTTCACGGACTCCCGGTAACACACGAAATATGAGGCAAATGAAATCGCCGAACCAAGCCTCGGACGTTGCGCCTATGGCTGGCAAAGGTGAAGGGGCTGCCGCCTTCACTCCAGCAGATGCCTTATCCCTCATAGTTTTGGCAACCTGGTAGTCTTGACTGATTTGCCCCCATCCTATATCCTTCTTATCACTCTCATGGGAAATGGCCTTCCTGCGAGGCTCAATAACACCGTTGGCCAAACAAAATGAAATTCAATAAATCCAGATTGTGGTTATGTTTGCCGTTTATTCTGGTTTTTCTTTGTGATGCAAGTCTCACGCTCTCGGGACAACCAAGTTCATACTGGCAAGGTAACCGACAGGATGTGACCGAATCTTTTCCCTTGTTCGCATGGGCATTAAGACATGGTCCTTCGTGTTTCGTCGGCATCTGCCTTTTATGGATTGCTGTCTTCTGTATGCTAATCCTATCTGTTCCCAGTCTCTTTGCCGAAATTCTGTCGCTCGCCTTACTCAACGGCCACACTTTGGGAACTATGACTTGGTTGGTCTGTTACATTCAACTCGACTACCACCTTTGCCTTATGTTCTTCGTATTATCAGGAACCTTGTTTATTGTGTCTTATCGAAAATGGCGAATGGGCCAACAAGACCTTGCACCATACCGTTGAAGGTTGACGTTGAGCAAAACAAAATGAATAGACCGATTGACATTACTTTCGATTTCCGGACAGACACACCGGAAGACAGAGACCCGGATGCACTCAGTCCAACACTCCGCAGTTACCATAAGATACTGTGGAGCAAACCCCTCCCCGACGGGAAACCGTTCGACCTGAACGACACCACTCGCTTGCACTACTTGCACCACAAGTCCGAGTTGGGCGAATTCTTCTTATCGAGTGACACGACGAACTCTGGTTACAGGCAGGTTGGTCATATGCAGCATAGAGGCATAGGGACCGTATTTGGACATCGGACATTCGATCCTCCTGAAGGTCAA
>JBAXCC010000497.1:0-2277 GCA_037141675.1 bacterium
AGTCGATGGCGAAGGCCGGTCAGAGTTGAATGAAATGTCATGGATTTTTGTACGCCCAGGTGAAACACGCGGGTGTGTCGGTTGTCACGCGATACGTCAAAGCGCTGCACTCGTCCAGACCAATCGTTTTATCACTGCCGCGACACTTCCGCCTCTTCATTTGACTGATGCACGCAATGCCACCCGCTTCCGCGGCAACAATCCAGCGGTCACAGGCTTAACAGAGCTACAGTTTGACCGCTTCCGAGAGGTTGCCAGCATTAATCGCGTGGAGGTGTCACGCGAAACAATCGAAAAGAGACTCTCATCAAAGGACTGGCCCGAACGTGTCGCAGCAGCGAATCATCTCGCCCTCTTGCGTGACGAGCAAGCAGCTCCCTCACTTGTCCAGCAAATGAAGATCGACGATCGCGCGGAAGTCCGTTCTGCCTGTGCACTGGCGCTTGCAGCCTGCGGCACACGTCAGACCATTCCTGCTTTGCTCTCGCAAACGTCGGATCCGAATCTCCACGTCCGGCTCTCTGCCGCGATTGCACTTGAAAACCTCCTTGATGAATCCCTTGCATCAACGGCAAATCTAATGTCCGGCAAGGGAGCCCAGTACGATATCAATCTCGAGGCCATTGAACTCAAGCTCATCGCCAAACTCGAAAGTCCGAATCGCGACATCGTCCGCCGCGCGGCAGTCGCCTTGCGACACATCGGTTCACGCGCAGAAACAAAAGCCGCTCTTCGGAAAGCTGTCCTCGCGCTTCGTGACGATCCTGGCTACCTCCAATACCGAAACAAAGGAGATGGCGCAAAGTTTCTAGCTGATCATCCAGCAAATCCGCGTTGCGTACAAGAAGTCATCCGAGCATTGGGTGATCTCAAGGATCTTGAAGCTGTCCCCCTGCTCAGCGAGACGCTTAAGAAACATGCGGATGTCGACACGGGCAATCTTTTTGTGGCTGAGGCCGCTGCTGATGCGCTTGGCAAAATTGGGACGCCAGAGGCTGAAGCCGCGTTGATTTCAACATTTACGTCCTTAAAACCATATATCAAATACACCCACTGGTACGGCGACCACAGCGCGCTCATGGCCTGCCACGCTTCCCCTGTGCATATCCGCATTGTCGAAGCGCTCGACCGCATCGGAACCAAGGGCCATCCGGAATTGGTGCCGCATCTCATTATCTGCGTTCCCACTGATTTCGACCGTGCATTATTCCTGCGCAATGACACAGCCGAGCAGCTCATTGGCCGCGTCATTCGGAACCAGGGTGCTGAAGCAACGGTCATCGAAACCTGCCTGAAAACGCTTGGCGATGCAACAGCGAAACCTTCTCCTGAAATAGACGTAGCACTTCGTACGGTTCATCAAGCGTGGGCCGGAACGCCTACCCCGGAGCTACGTTCCTCTCATATCATCTCCCTTGTCTGCGACAATAAAGCGTTTGCTCCGCGCATTCAGGAAGCCTATCTCCGTTACATGGCCATCACGAATCCGCTTCCGCGCGCATTCTTCGGGGAACATCCTGTGATTAAAAATCTCCCCGTGCGCCACTGGAACTGTTTCTATCTCGCACGTGCTTTGGCAAACCTAAAGGACAACGGAGTTGTTCCTGCCTTGCTGACAGGCTTGGCATCCGCTCCTGAGTTCACGTATGGATCACCTGACCCGATCGATGCAGGCGTGCTCTTCCTTCACAATGACATGACCCCCTGCTGGCGTGCAGCAACAGCGTTTGCACTGGGGGAGATTGGGGATAAGCGAGCGATTCCTGCTTTGTTAAAAACCGTATCGAACCCCTCGAACGCTGTTGATACGCGACATGCCGCTGCAACCGCACTAGGTCTCCTAGCAGATAAGTCGCTTGTGCCGGATTTATCAAAGTTACTTGCACGCTGCGAAGAAACCTCGATGAAACAGGCGTTAACGCTTGCTGTTGAACGCGCAAAAAGCAACTAAGCTTACTGTTCCCGTCCATAACGACGGCGTAACTGTTCGAAAATAGAGCCGCTGAGTTGTTCCGGAGTAGCCACCGCACGCACAGCGTCAATGCCCAGACGCTCCTGGAGTTGACGCAAGTAGAGACTACGCGGCTCAACATGCTGACCGAAGCTCTGCCAGCAGCCCTCAAGACGATTCGGCAAGGCGGGCTTTCCTTTATTCCCTACACAGCCAATGGACCAATTCTGAGCGCTGGGAATTTCAGGTTTCTGGCAGACGATCGAGGTCCCTTCGCAGTTCCACAGAACCTGACAATTGCCTGCCCAGCCGTGGCCACTCCCCAT
>JBAXCC010000498.1:0-2263 GCA_037141675.1 bacterium
CCAAAACATTCTTCTTGATTGATGAAGCCTTTGCGGATTTTGTGGAAGGCTATGAAAGCATGTCGCGACTTGGCATCCCCAATGTGCTTGTGCTGCGCTCCATGACGAAGTTTTATGCGATGCCCGGCATTCGTTTGGGCTATTTGATCGCGGAGGAGTCTGTCGCTCAGAAGCTGCGTGACTTCCTGCCTCCCTGGTCTGTGGGTAGCTTGGCCCAGGCTGTTGGTGTTGCAGTATTGAATGATACGGATTATGCGTTGCGGACGCGCCAAGCGGTTGCACAGTCGCGTGAAAGCTTGCTGAAGCAGCTTGAAGCGTTTGACCTTTTTCGCGTCTTCCCGTCCGCCGCCAATTATCTCCTTGTGCGCATCGAGAAAGAGGGTCTCGATGCGCAGATGCTTGCTGACAATCTGTTAAAGAACTATCGCATCCCGATTCGCGTCTGTGCCAATTATGCAGGACTCGGTGCGCGCTATTTTCGCGTCGCTGTTCGGACGGATGAAGAAAATACGAGACTCGTGGAGGCCCTGACGAAGGTGCTTCTCGCAGAGCCCGCAGAGCGCACAGAGCAAGAAAACAATCCTCAAAATCCTGGATATCTCCACGCCGAAGCGAAGCTGTCGGAAAATCCTGTCAAAAAATATCGAGGTACAAGCAAGCCTGTTCCAGCCGTCATGTTTCAAGGGACCTCATCAAATGCTGGCAAGAGTGTATTGACAGCGGCTTTTTGTCGCATTCTTTTACAGGATGGTTATCGAGTGGCGCCCTTCAAGTCGCAGAACATGTCTCTTAATTCGTATGTCACGCGTGACGGTGGCGAGATGGGCCGCGCACAGGTGATGCAGGCGCAGGCGTGTAAGCTTGATCCAGACGTGCGCATGAATCCCATCCTGCTGAAGCCCAATTCAGAGACAGGTTCGCAAGTGATCCTTTGCGGCAAGCCCGTCGGCAATATGGATGTCGAAGCCTATATCCGTTACAAGCCGCAGGCCTTCGAGGTTGCTCAGCGTGCCTACGATTCGCTGGCCAGCGAAGTGGATGTGATGGTCCTGGAAGGCGCAGGGAGTCCGGGCGAGGTCAACCTCAAGCGGCACGATATCGTGAATATGGCCATGGCGGAATATGCGCAGGCACCTGTTCTGATCGTGGGTGACATTGACCGTGGTGGCGTTTTCGCTTCGTTTATTGGGACGTTGGATGTGCTTTCCGAGAAAGAGCGCGCAAGGGTCGCCGGGTTCGTTGTGAATCGCTTTAGAGGCCGGCAGGATTTGTTGGCGGACGCCCTGACATACGTGATGAATCATACAGGACTGCCCACCTTTGGCGTTGTTCCTTATTTGCGAGACTTGGGCTTGCCTGAAGAGGATTCTGTCAGCTTTAAGGAAATGGCAGAGGCAAAGGCAGGAAGACGTGAAGGCAAGCTTGATATTGCAGTCATTGACTTGCCCCATATTTCGAACTTCACTGACATTGATGCGCTGCGGATTGAGCCTGATGTTGAGGTGCGTATTGTGCGTAAACCTGAATTGCTGGGGTCCCCGGACGCAGTCATTCTTCCGGGCAGCAAAAATGTGATTAGCGATCTCCAGGCATTGAAGGAGCGTGGCTTGTCTGAGGCCATACTGAAGCTTGCTCAGGAGGGACGTACGCGGATCGTGGGACTGTGCGGTGGCTTTCAGATGCTGGGAAAGACGATTGAAGATCCTACAGGTATTGAGTCCTCAAATCGCATGCTTTCGGGGCTTGGCCTATTGCCTGTTGAAACCGTGCTGCTTCCGGACAAGACATTGAAGGCTGTCCATGCGCGGCACGTAAAATCAGGACTGCCTTTACGCGGGTACGAAATTCATCATGGTGCGACTGTTGAATGTCGAGGGGCGGTACTCGCGTACGGCAATGAAGTTGCTGTCGTGCGCGATGATGGCGAACCGATCGGGTACGCCTCTGCGGATGGACGTATCATGGGCACATACCTCCATGGATATTTTGATGCTGATGCCTTCCGCCGGTGGTTCATTGACGATCTCCGAAAACAGCGCGGGTGGCCTGGGCTCAAGAGTGCTCAAGCTGTCTTTAATGTCGAGCCGGCATTGGACCGGCTTGCCGACGTTGTGCGCGCCAGCTTGGATGTGAAGGCGATTTATAAGACGATGGGACTCCTCAACTAACAAGGCAAATGCATGAGTGGTAGTTTTTCTATAGCGAATGAAATCGTCATCATCAGTAACCTGGTGACGTGGATCTTCGTTGCGCTGGTGTTGGA
>JBAXCC010000499.1:0-2257 GCA_037141675.1 bacterium
TGCCAGTTTTCCCCGAACAGAATTCGCTGGTGAACCCAAGCTGGTGCGCATCGGCAAGATGAATTTGAAGGCGCAGGCGAAAGATCATTACGACAAGGGCCAACCCGGCGAATGCACGATCTCCGATCTCTCGCCCGCCCCCAAAACGATCCCGTCCAATCGCTTTGAAATCAAGACAGGTGCGAATCAGACGGCAGTAGCCGAATACGCATTTCCATCTGGCACCCAAACCGTTTCCTGCAAAATCGACAAAGGCACGGATCAGGGAATGTCCTGGGCTCCGGCACTCGCGCTGATATGGGAGGATGGTAAAACCTTTTTGCTCCTCGGTGTCCGCGATAAAAACATGCTGTTCAATATCACAACCGCAACAGGCGAGAAGACTAAACATGTAAAGCTTGAGAACACTCCCCTGTTTGACCTGCCGTCATCATCTTTCCGGCTCGCGTCCACGCCACGAATCATCCGTTTGCAGGCCGATGAACACGGTGTCCGCCTCTCAGAGAAAATCAGTGGCACAGCCATCGAAGCTGACTTGATTTCGACAAACGGGGTTCGCGCGCGCTGGCGTGCGGAGTTGCGCGATGACTCCAACTACATCCACAACAACCTTGAACTTTCATCGTCAGGCAAATCCATTTCCGTTAAAGGCGTTCAGTTTACAGACATCCGCATGCCCAACGCCAAGAGCATCGGAACTGTGCCTGGCTGTCCCGTGGTCGCAGGCAATGCGTTCTTCGGCGTTGAAATGCCTGGCGCGCAAAATATGCTGAATGGATCAGGTGCGAAGATCGGCTTTGCCTGCACGCTCGAGGTGTCGCCGTCGCAATCCTACTCCTTCGGCTCGGTTGCGGGCGTCGCTGCCGCTGGACAGCTTCGCCGCTCCTTCCTGTACTACGTGGAGAGAGAACGCGCGCGGCCATCAAAGCCCTTCCTCCATTACAACTGCTGGTATGATCTCGGGTATGGCCCCACCGAAGCGAAGGTGCTGGATGTCGCAAAAGCATTCAATGACGAACTGGTCAAGAAGCGCGGCGTGCCGGTACTGTCCTACCTTGTCGATGACGGCTGGGACAATCCAGGCAAAGGGTTGTGGATCGAAAATACAAACAGCTTTCCGCACGGCTTCACGGGTTTGAATGAGAAAATGAAACAGATCAACGCACATCTCTCGGTCTGGATATCACCCCTCGGCGGATACGGCGGAGCAAAGGAGCGAACCGAATGGGCCAGCAAAATGGGCCTCATCCCTCATGGCACCGCACTCGATCTCGCTCTACCCGCCTACAAGAAATGGTTTCAGGATCGATGCCTGCAACTCATGCGCGAATCGGGCGTCAACGCATTCAAGTGGGACAAAGCAGGTAATGGCGTGAACCCGCACTTCATGGCACTGCTCGATATCGCTCGGAATTTGCGCAAACAGAATCCGGACGTCTTCATCAACGTCACGGTCGGCACGTGGCCGTCGCCCTTCTGGCTCAACCATGTGGACTGCACCTGGCGCGACGGCAGCGGCGATGTCAGCTGGTCAGGCAAGGGCCGCGATCCCGACAATAAATTCGATCGCGAAAAGTGGCTGACCTTCCGCGACGGCTACTGTCACCGTTTATTCGTCGAGGCATCACCCCTCTACCCGCTCAACTCGGTCATGCATCACGGCATTGTGCATGGCATTCATTTTCAGGGTGGCTCCATCGGCAAGGCGAATCCGCCGGACTTGAAGAATGAAGCACGTTCCTACTTTGCAAACGGCGCCTCGTTGCAGGAGCTTTATCTGACACCCTCGCTCATGACCTCCGCGGCATGGGATCAGGTCGCCGAGGCTGCGAAGTGGGGACATGCAAACGCGGACGTGCTCGTGGACGCGCACTGGATCGGCGGCGATCCGTTAAAGGATCAGGCGTATGGCTACGCCGCATGGAATGTGCGCACGGGCACGCTGATGCTCCGCAATCCTGATGAGAAACCTCAGACCATGACACTCGATGCGGAAGTGGTCTTTGAACTGCCAGCAACCGCGCCACGGAATTATGCCTTGAGTTCACCCTACAAAGACCAGTGCATCCAGTCGCTGAATCTTAAAGCCAAAGAGCCACGCTCCGTAACCTTAGATCCGTTTGAGGTTCTGGTGTTCGATGCCCAGCCATTGCGATAGCTTTTGACACGAGGCTCGTGATCGTTTATTATTTCTCACTGTAATAAGAAGCGGTGTAAACACTCGCTTTTAAACTAGATTAGTAGGTGAGAGGTCGTG
>JBAXCC010000500.1:0-2256 GCA_037141675.1 bacterium
TAACGTGGTCACGACGATCTTCGTGCCATCGATAAGGGCGGCGGCGAGTTGTTTTGAATCTTGGTCAATCGCCTTCACGACGCCCTGCGCGTGCTCGATTTGGTAGATTGCATCCTGCAACTGACGGTCAAGAACCTGACGATCCGTGATGACCACCACGCAGTCGAATATCTTCACATCCGAAGCGTCATGCAAGCTGGCAAGGCGATGGGAAAGCCACGAGATGCTGTTCGTCTTCCCGCTGCCTGCGGAGTGCTGGATCAGGTAGTTGCGCCCGAGACCTTCGGAACCAGCAGTTGCAACCAACCTTCGAACCGAGTCAAGTTGATGGTACCGAGGGAAGATCATCGTCTCCTTTGAGACCACGCGATGTCCCCCTCGTCCATCGTCTACCTTCTCGTCCTTTTTCTCGATGAACATGAAATGTCCCAGAATATCAAGGAAGCTCGCAAACGAGAGAACCTCTTCCCAAAAATAACCCGTGCGATAGCCAGAAGCATGTTGCGGATTGCCCGCGCCGCAGATGATTTTGCCCGGATCACTGCCACGGTTGAAGGGCAGAAAATAGGTCTTCTCCCCGGCCAACCGCGTGGTCATGTGAACCTCTTCCGAATCAGCGGCGAAATGCACCAGCGCGCGTTTCTTAAAATCGAACAACGGCATACGCGGGTCACGGTCTTCTTTGTATTGGCGTATAGCGTTCTTCCAACTTTGACCCGTCCCAGGATTCTTCAACTCGATGGTGACCACAGGCAATCCATTCACCGCCAGTACCATATCCAATGTTCGGTTATCGCTCGGATGGCATGGCACTTGGCGCGTCACTGTAAGCCGGTTCTCCTCAAAGAGTTTAGCCACCTCGTAGTTAGCACTGTGGGCGGGCTTGAAATAGGCGAGTCGGAACGTCTTCCCGTAAAACTTGAACCCATGACGCAACACATGCAACGAGCCTTTTGTGTCCAGCTCCTTGACGAGCGTTGCTAATAGCATCGACTCAAGCCCTGTACCATGCAGACTACGCATCTCTGTCCAGAGCTTGGGTTGTGTGGCCTCGATGAAGGCAAAAACCTGCGCCGGAAAGAGCGCCCGATCCTTGTCCCATTCCGCGTTACTTCCAGAAGTCCAGCCGCCATGCTTCAGCAGGATTTCTTCCACATACGTTTCAAAGGCATTTTCGTTGGTTGTTTTCATAAAATCAAATACCTATCAAATAAGAAAGTGTGTGTTTTCTATACATAAGTTGTTGGAAATCAATGAACGAGTCGAGACAGACCGAACAAATGATCCGGCTCTGACTGCTTGCCATCAAATAACCATCAAATAAGAATTTCATGACATATTACGCCCAGAATGGCAGGTACTTCGCATATTTCTTGCCTTGTGCGGGGTCATAGGGTTTAATCTGTTCATCTTCGATAGAATCACGGATGATTCGGGATGCTATCGCACTGTTCTGCTCTTCAATTCCAAAACGTTCACGAAGGCTAGAGTTTGTCATTGGATCGCGTTCCACATAGCGAAGACAGGCATGCAGGTAGCAGGCCCGTACCCGGTCGTTTCGATCCATCGCATTGAGCACCTTATGTGCAAAGAGAACTGCCCGAGTAGATCCTTCCGGTGTCTCGAAAATTGGGGCGGGCAACTGATAGTATTCGGTTTGAAAAACAACTTTGTCAACTCCGCTGCCGCGCTCCTCACATATACCTGCGCGTCGCATCATTGATGCCAAAGCTTCATTCCGGGAACGAGGAGGCGTGTCAAGAAATCGTTCCGTCTTCACTAAAGGAAGACCTGGGTTGGTGATCTCCATCCGGTCGGCAAAAATCTCGACCATGGGCCCACTGCCTGTGACGGAGAAATCCTGATGGATAAGCGCGTTTGCAATCAACTCGCGGATAGCCGGTTCCGGATACATCGGAACATCCTTTCGAAGCGCTTTCCCAACAACCTCGTTGCGAGGCAGCAGAGCATTAACAAAATCGATTAACCCTTCGAAGCCGGATGCGTAACCTTTGCGACCGTCTTGCTCGCGTATCGTTTTAAGTCGCCCCTTACCCTCATATACAATTACGCGGATGCCTTTTCTTTTTAAGACCTTGAAGGACTCTAGATCCTTGGCAAAAAGAATAGCTCCGAGATTCGTGATATCCCAAGTTCCGGCCTGGTTTGCTACGATCAGGCTGTCATCTGATAGGCGGGAAAGAATCTTGTCACGATCTGCAGGCAGAGGCTGTGACATCAAATCAAAGTAAGTTG
>JBAXCC010000501.1:0-2248 GCA_037141675.1 bacterium
TATAACTCCTCCTTCCTACTTCCTCCCTTCTATCTCGGGTGTTGCTTCAACACCCGCCAATTCCTGCTCGCTATACGACCAAATCGTCACCTTGACATGGTTCTCTTGGGCCAACCGCAACAACAGGGCCCGCTTTTCATCGGACAGGCTGCAGGCCAGAACAATATGATTGACCTTCTTCTCTTTACAGATGGACGACAGGTCGTTGATGTTGCCCAGCACATCATACCCGTAAATGACGCGATCCGCAAATTCAATATGGTCATCGATGATGCCCACGATCACGCTTTCCTCTGATGCGCCCTTTGCCTCGCGTATGCGCAAGTAGTTACGAAACCGCATCCCGGCGCCATAGGCAAGAATCCGCTCTGTATTTTCTTTATACAGCATGGCGCGTCGTCTCATGAGGGTCATGGCTCCTCGAAGCGTCTCCCCTGCCAGTCGAATTCCGACAATGGGGATTGTCGCCAGCGCAACAAAGACGATGACAAACCGGAAGATATGTTCGCGTCCATACAGAAGCCACAGAAACGCGCTTCCAAACAGCGTCCCCAGGAACACGGCGCCCATGAGATACGAAAAGTCAGCGAAATGCGTCCGGCTCCAGATACGGCGATACGTCTTGGCGAACACCAGCATCACGAAGACAGAAACCACAAAAAACGGCAACTTGGTCAGCACAACCTCGCGGGACACCTGCAAATAGATGATCCAATAGGCCAAGACACTCGCGAGCGACAGCGCCACCAGATCGAAGATCACGAACAAGGGCGTAATCAACCCCCTGCGGATCGTGACATGCTGGTTGGAGAGCAGCTTTCCGGTGTCCCATAGTTCGACACGCGCCAAATGGCGCACAATCACGATCACGGCAACGATAAAGGCAAGAAAAAAGACCCCAGGGCCTCGCTTTTCAAGGATGACGCCCAACCACGCGACACCGACAAGGACTCCGCTAATTCCATACAGCACCCAGGCGGCGGTCCGCTGATTCAGGGTGTTCTGTAAGATGCGATGGTGAACATGCTCCTTGTCGGGCTGCATCACGCGAATACGTTTTTCACTCTGTTGTCCGACGGCGGGTTTTTGCAATAATGCACGTATCGTTCGCCGCCATATCGCCAACAGGGTGTCAAAGAGGGGAACACCCATGGCCAATAACGGAACAACGATGGCGGGAAGCAATTCCATACGGGAACCGCTTTCCAAGGGAAGGACCGCCATGCAAAGGCCGAGGAACATGCTTCCCGTATCCCCCAGAAAAACGGTTGCGGGATGGAAGTTGTAGCGAAGGAACCCCAGACACGCGCCGCAGAGCGCTAAATAGGGAATTGCACTTGTGAACTCTCCGGCAAAAAAGAGCGACCCGGCTATACCTCCGGAGGCGATCATGGCAAGCCCTGAGGCGAGGCCGTCCAATCCGTCAATCAAGTTAAACGCATTGATTGCGCCCACAATCCAAAAGACTGTCACCGCATAATCCAGCCACATCGGAAACTGGACAAATATGCCGCCGACCCGGACGCCCATGAAAAAAAGAAAGGTCGCCACAGCCATTTGCCCGATCAGCTTCGTCGCCGGATGCATACCCCACTTGTCATCGGCGAACCCAATTACCAGCAATGCGGCCGAAGCAGCTAAAAAAGTTCCTTGGAAGGAGTAGGAGAACGCCACACCAATGGGCGCCTCTAAGAACCATACGTAGCTCCCAAGAACCAACTGGTAGGCAAAAAAGACGGAGAGTCCGCCCCCTCGCGGAATGGGCCTTTTATGGACACGCCGTGCATCCGGCTGGTCAATCATGCCCAGCTTGCGGACGAACTCGCGGCACAGCGGTGTCAAAATCAGAGAAATCACCAATGCACCCATAAAGACGGCTGCATATCTCACCCCGTCCATAAGCCTGTCTGCGAACGGCGTGTGCCCCGCCACAGTATTTACCCATGTCTGTACCCAGTCAATACGCATGATCACACTTTCAAAATAAAAAGATGGATTTTTTAGTATAGCACCCGAAAAGGTATATGACAAGGCCGGGTATGATTCATTTTAGTTGAAATGAATCATACCAAGTAGGAAGGAGGAGGGAGGAGAAAAAAATCAATAAAAATAGGCTTTTTCAACAAGAATATCCGTTTACACAAGCCTCGAAAGCATGTCTTCATCCAAGAGACAATAGCGAATAGCGGAGGACAAATCTGTCCAGTCCTGATTTAAAGTTGTCACTGTTTTCTTCATTACCTTGTTC
>JBAXCC010000502.1:0-2243 GCA_037141675.1 bacterium
CGAAATCCTTAGCTACAAGTTACCCCTCAGTATATTCTCTCTCGGCGGGCGTGGCCCTCCAGATGGATAGATGACGGCCGGGCTTGATCACTACCGTTCAGTGTCGCCACTGTTTCGAATTGTGTTTGATTCATTTTCACCACCGTGTGAAAGTTTTCTATACGGCGTTACCCCTACTGGCTTCTCAATTCCCACAAGGATATAGGCTGGCCAAATCAGCATCAGAAACGAGATAATTGGAGCATACTGGCGAAGAAGATTGAATGCCGGGCATGAGGCGCCAAAAGCTTCAGCTAAGTGATAACATCCCGCTGCAACAAGAACAAATTGTGCCATTCCTAAGCAGACTCCTATGATAATCCGTATGGCTATGCCGATCGTTATAGTCATTCTGTTCTCTCCAACCTTTATTGACGGTCCGTTTTCATTTTCAAGGACTCGTTTATGCAATCTCGTAGCGGACGCCTGCACCTTCGCCCAAGCGGACCAGAACGCCCAGCCCGACTATCTCGGTCAAGTCACGCGTCGCAGTCGCCTTGGAGGTGTGTGCAATCTTCTGATATTTGCCTGCGCTCATGCCTCCAACAAATCCCTTGGAGCCCTCCCGGGTCATGCGTTCAAAAACCTTGAGCTGGCGTTCATTGAGTTGGGGCTTTGCGGTTGAAAGCAAACATAAAACCCTGATCTGAAACCGTAGTTCCGCCTCATAGTTCTGAATGGAAGCGTTCAACAGTCCAGCAAATGTCCGAATCCACTCGGTCACATCCAACGTGAAGGATGCCTGATGTAAGGCATCATAATAAGCCTTGCGCTGCTCAAAAAGCCCTACGGAGAAGGGGATCATGATAAAGGTCCGAGAATGCTGGGACACGATCTTACTGACGAGCGCACGTCCTAAACGTCCGTTGCCGTCACAGAAAGGATGAATACTTTCGAAATAGAGATGTGCGATGGCCGCCCGGACGACTGAAGGCATGCCAGTCTGTCCCGATTCATTGAACCACTTCAGAAAGCGTGTCATCTCCTTGGGAACAACTCGACTCGGCGGTGCCTCAAAGCGTATGGATGCTTCATCCAGATCAGCAGCTTTCACAAAGATGGAATCCTTGCGGTATTCGCCGATGATCTCAGGGGACTCACGCGCCGGATATCCATCAAACAGTTTCTGATGCCAGTCCCGCAACATCGTTGCCGTCAAAGGCTCTGCAAACGCTTGCCGCACCGTAAGTAATAATGCAGCCACCCCCGATGCACGATAATCCCGAACCGAAATCGGCTTGGCATTCTTTCCTAAGCGATTCTTCATGGACGACATGACATCCTGTGGACTCACCACCTCTCCCTCGATCGCGGATGTGCTGACCGCCTCAGCGACCATGGCTTCAAGACTTTTGCCTGCCTCGGTCGTTACATCAAATGCCGAAAGGACCGCCTTCACACGCTCCACCTGAATATTGAAGCCTCTGCTCACCTCTTCGATTTCTGAAAGGCGATACGTGAACGCAGGCCAGTTTTTCTGTTGCCAGTTATAAAGCATGAGCCAATCATACCCCTTTGATCGGCTCAAAACAAGGACTTTTTTGAGCCGATACGAATGTTTCAAGGTTGCAGAGCGCCGCGCCGTGTTGCCTGTAACTTGAGCGTTAAGAGTTCAAACTTTTACCTGACCGCCGTAGCCGTATTCGCGGAGGTGGAACTCTCACCTGTCCGCCGTAGCTTTAGCGAAGGGGGAACGTTTAACTTTTAACTCTCAATTTAAGAATGTTCAAATCACATTAGAATCGTCAACACCGCCGAGATTTGGTAAGTTAAACAAAACTTTCAAATACCCTTTTTTATGAACATAAAATCTCTTTTCGTATTTCTTCTGCTACTGGTCCCTGTCTTGACCTTTGCTGACAGCAACACACTGGTTATAGCATCCTGGAACGTTGAGAATTTGTTTGATACGATTGATGACCCTGCCAATCCGAACGATGACGGCTATACGCCTGATGGGTGGACACACTGGTCAACCTTCCGATATACACGCAAACTCTCCAATCTAGCCAAAGTCATTGCAACCATGAAGCCCGACATTCTGTGCCTGATGGAGGTTGAAAACAGGTTGGTCCTAAACGATCTAGTGGCAACACTAAAAAAAGAGCAGAACTATGAGTTGCCTGTCATCCTCCATCGCGACTGCCAAGACACCCGTGGCATTGATGTGGCCATGCTTGCAAAAGTGGCACCTGTCGCAACCA
>JBAXCC010000503.1:0-2236 GCA_037141675.1 bacterium
GCTAAAACATTTGCCTGAACTAAAAACGCCATTGACGCCCCTTAAACCGTGGCGTAATGTATCCGCTCGTTTTTTCATAAAAAGCCAGTAAAAAAAGAAAGACTGAATGAAGACGTACAAAATTGCTGTTGTTCCAGGTGACGGCACAGGTCCTGAAGTCATTGGAGAAGGGTGCAAAGTTCTCGATGTAGCCGCTCAAAAATTTGGCTTTAAGCTCGAAAAAGTAAATTACGATTTAGGGGGCGCACGTTACCTGCGGACTGGCGAGACTGTCTCCGATGCGACGCTTGAGGAACTGCGCGGATTCCAGGCGATCTATCTCGGCGCGATTGGCCATACGGACATCAAGCCCGGCATCCTTGAAAAGGGTGTTCTCTTGAAGTTGCGTTTTGAACTCGACCAGTACATCAATTTGCGTCCTGTTAAACTCTATCCTGGCGTAGAGAGCCCCATTAGGAATAAAGGCTCTATGGAGATCGACTACTGCGTAATCCGTGAAAACAGTGGTGGCCTTTACACGGGTATTGGTGGCAGTTCCCGTAAGGGCACAAAGGACGAAGTGGTTGTCCAGCAGATGATGTACACCTACGACCAGGTGGCTCGTTGCCTGCGTTACGCCTTTGATTATACACGTAAAAACGGCAAGAAAGCGCGTGGTATCGGACCTCACAACACCTTGGCGCTCGTCGGAAAATCAAACGTGCTGACCTTTATGTACGAACTCTGGAATCGAGTTTTTGATGAAATAGGCGCGGAATATCCGGATGTGAAACGTGAATATTATCACGTTGACGCAACCTGCCTTTACATGGTTTCAAGTCCGGAAATGTTTGACGTGATCGTCACAGAAAATATGTTCGGTGATATTATCACGGATCTCGCCGCGATCACACAGGGCGGACTCGGAGTCGCTGCCGGCGGAAACATTAACCCCTTTGGTGTCAGCATGTTTGAACCGATCGGCGGCACAGCACCCATGTGGACCGGCAAGAACGCCATCAATCCCATCGCCGCAATTGGCGCTGGAGCCATGATGCTGACAGCCCTTGGTGAAGCAGAAGCAGGCGCAGCAATCGAAGCAGCCATTGCCGCAACAACACCGAAAATGAAGACGCAACTCGCCAACCAGATGGGCTATACAACAACCCAGGTTGGCGACTTGGTCGTCTCCGCGCTACACTAGAATCAGTGGTTACGTCCACTAAACAACGAGGTGAATGATGAGCAAGGAAGTCAATCTCAAGAGTCCCGCAGACGCTCCTTACGCTCTACCACCTGATCTCGTTTACATCGGTGAACGCGAACCAGTTGATACTGTTGTCCGTGTCTTTGATTTTGAAACAGGCGATTTAGTAGAGAAACAATGTCAGGTTTTTGAGGAAATTGAACCCTTCCTCGATTCTGAAGCGTTAACCTGGATTGATTGGGTCGGCCTGAAAAACATTCCCCTGCTGAGCGCCCTTTGCGAGCGTATGAAGATTCATCCGCTCCACATTGAAGACTTGGTCCATATTGACCAGCATCCCAAGGTGGAAGACACTGACAACTATACCATTGTCTTTCTGCGACGACTGTATCGTCCTGCAAAGCATGAGGAACTTCAAAGCCACCAGATTTCTTTTATTATCACGCCGAATGAACTCGTCACCTTCCGTGAAGTCGAATTGGGGATCTTTGATCCGGTCCGGGCACGTCTGCGCAACAGTCGCGGACGCATCCGCAATATGGGTTCCGACTACCTTACCTACAGTCTGCTCGACACCATCATTGACGGCTACTTTGTTATTTTGGCCGAGCTCGAAGACGAAATAGAGGTTGTCCAGGATGAGATTCTGAGTAAACATCCAGGCAACACGATCATGACCCGGCTTCATAAGATTCGGAGTGACCTGCTGATCGCCCGTAAGAGCCTGTGGCCGCTTCGCGAGGCCGTGCTTGCGCTGGAACGTTCCCCTTCCATCAGGGCAGAAACCGAGCCGTTCATCCGCAATGCGTATGACCACACCATCAAGCTGGCTGACTCGCTCGACTTTACCCGTGACTTACTGAATGCGGCACTGGAATGCCACATGACCTCCATCAACAACCGCATGAATGAAACCATGCGCCTCCTCACCGTGATCTCCGTCATTTTTATGCCAGTCACCTTTATAGCAGGGGTCTACGGGATGAATTTCGAGTTCCTGCCTGAAACCAAGTGGCATTTTGGATATGTCTGGTTCTGGGCACTCATTTT
>JBAXCC010000504.1:0-2222 GCA_037141675.1 bacterium
ACAAAGTAGTTATTCCAAAACATCCGCAATATACAGGCGCGTATGGTGCTGCCTTACTTGCGATGGAAGCTCTGAAATCCGGTGGTACACATGTGTAAACAAGGAGTAACTTCTTAAATTGAGAGTTAAAAGTTAAACGTTGAGAGTTCCACCTCCGCGAATACGGCTTCCTCCTACGCTAAAGCTACGGCGGATAAAACGGCGGACAGGTATAAGTTTGAACGCTCAACGCCCAACTCTTAACGCTGAAGTTAAGAAAAGAAAAGGAGGGGTTATGTTTAAGGTATCGAGTAATTACACGAAGGAAGTCCAGGCGATCTATTCTGGTGTTGAAGGCCAGTTATGGGAATTACTGATGGGTGAACAGATTCATATTGGCGGCTTCGCGTCATCAACGGATCTTGCGCATTTTGGTGGAATTAAAAAAGGAACAAAGGGCGTTGATTTCTGCTGTTGTTCCGGAGCAGGCATGCGTTTTCTGCTGAAGATCTGCGACGTTGCGTCGATGGAGGGGGTCGATTTCACGAAGGCCCAGATTGATTTGGGAAAGAAGCGCATGAAGGCCGCTGGCATTTCGTCAAAGCAGTATTGTTTTCATTTGGGGGATGTTGCGACGCCACAGGTAGAGGCAGCGGCGTTTGATTTCGTCTGGGGCGAAGATGCCTGGTGTTATGTGAATGACAAGCCCGGCTTGCTGAAGCAGGCTCATCGCGCATTGAAGCCAGGGGGTAAAGTTGTCTTTTCGGACTGGGTTGCGACAGCCAAGATGACCGCTGAAGAGGCCAAGCGCTTTTCCACCTTCATGAAGTTTCCGACCTTTATGACTGTCGCGGATTACAAGGTGCAACTGGAGAAGACCGGGTTCACGAAAATCAAGGCAAAGGTCTCGCCCTACTTTGTGCCCTCAATGGATCTGTATGCTGCGATGTATATCCGCCAACATGCATATGATGTGTTGCGTCTCCTTGGATTCAATAAGGACGTATACAAGGCCGTTCTGGACGAACTGGGCTTTGCCATCGGATTGGCGAAATCCAAAAAGCTCGTGCAGGCCTATTTCACGGCTGTGAAATAATGTGAAAACCATTGCCGTTTTATCCCATGCCATTCCTGACGACTGGTTTGAGGGTCTGGAGGTTGCATTGGTGCGTGACGCTGAATGCGCACGTCATGCGCCTGTTCCCTTGCGGGCAGGCGTATGCGGCACCTTAGCATTTCTGCCAGCTCTGCTCGCGGAGGTCGATGGCATGGTGCTTACAACCTCCTGCGACCAGATGCGCCGGGCAGCCGAATGGCTAGCTGATGACGCCCGTGTATTCTTGTTCAACTTCCCCTCGACTCTCCATCAGGAACGTTTGCTCGAAGCTGAAAAAGAACGCTTATTGAAGTGGGTCGCTCAGCTGCCGCAAACGAGCAACAGACCAAAGAGGTACTGTGCCGAAGAAATCGACGCAAGGACATCAGGACCTCAGGACGCAAGTATTAAAGGCGGAAAAGAGACGCTTTCAATTGGGGTTATTGGCGGCCACTTCTGCGGGGATCAACAGAGCGTTGTTCGGTTCTTTGAGAAACGGGGCATTCGTATCTCCCTGTGGGGATGCGAGAATGGTGAGAGGGTGGGAGATGTTTTTCAGCGACCCAATGCGCTCTTCTACGAACAGGTACAATCCGTGATTGCGGAGCGCCACTTAGATGGCATCCTTGTTGTTCGCACCACGTGGTGCGATGTGTGGCGGCTCGCCTCTGTGCGATTGCATGAGGTTGTGAAGGTGCCGGTGCTAGAATGGGTGATGGACAGTCAGAGTCATGGGCAGTCTTTCCCTGATGGATCAAGCACCACGCGCTTGGAAGCGTTTTGTGAAGTGTTGCGGGCGCGCAGACAGGAGGGCGTATGAAGGGGCCGCTGGCTGCATTAGATGCGTTGACACCCAAGGACTCCTGCTTGCCCAAGGCTAGTCAAGGCGCCTTGCTGCGTCATGCGCAAGGCGGTGACAAGCGATTGCTCCATCTGGAGTTCCATCTTTCGCCGGCCTCGCACGATCTCTGGAATTTCTTAATGACCGAGGAGGAACGTTTGCATGCTGCGCGCTCATTGGGTACGGTGATCGTCGGGGCATTAAAAGATTTGGGCACGATCCCCATTTTGGTCAATGCCTACAATAATGCTGTGGCCTTCTATCCCGATGGTGCCTGGTGGTTGCCCTGTTTCAAAGAGCAGAGTA
>JBAXCC010000505.1:0-2221 GCA_037141675.1 bacterium
ATACTCGCGTTCCAGATGTTTCCAGTCGATCTTGCGTCGCGGATTCGGCGTACCGAAGGGCGTACCAAAGGCGTTGATCGTGACCTCTGCACGGGCGCTCACCCCTTGCGGCCGTTGGCAGTCGAAGCAAATCGCATTGTCGCCAGCACGCAGGAGCGGCAGGGTCGCCGGTCGCACACGTGCGAGGGGATCACCCCTGTCATTGTAGTGCGTGCAATAACCGTCCGGCTCGATCTCCGCGAAGTCGCCAGAGGCAAGAGTCAGCGGCAACGCCAGCGTCTGCCCATTCAGCGTGAGCGTCGGATTCTTGAGCACAGCGGATTGCGTCGGCAGTGCCATCACAGGACTGAGGGACACCTCGACACTCTTGTCAGCCGGCAGGTTGTTGAGATAAAAGGTCACCTGCGAGATATGCGCCATGTCGAGCGGAGTACGGTAGATGGCGTGTGAGCCAATGCCTCCATAGGGCCAGATATAGTCATGCATACGCTCCACATCCCGTTCACGCGCGAGAAGTTCCACATAACGCCAGCCCGTGAAGTCGAGAGAGACATAGTGATCCGAGAGTGCATCCATGTACTCACGCGGTGTAGCAAGCTGAATATTCAGCAACGCACCCTTGCCATCGCCTTTGACCCATACGCCGAACGCGCCAGCCCCTGCGATATTTCTGTACGGCGCAGGGAAGGTGACGACTGCCCGCGCCCACGCGCCTGTGCTCGACAGCCCTTTGTTTTCGGCACTTAACCGTAAATTGCGATCCCCTCCTTTGACATCACCACGCTCTTCGGCAACGCTAAGCTTAATGCAGGGAGAGGCCGTCGAGATTTGGAGAGCGGAAAAATCTTCGGGGCGGACGAGCGTCTTGCGAGTGGGACTGTCGAACGCCGCAACCGAGTAGAGAGCTTCGATGCGGGCACTGACTGGCTGGTCCGCCACGGGATTGTGAACCGTCCATGCTTCCGAACCGTTGCCCAGCGCGCTGATGCGGTGCGAGAGCATCGTGATAGGCGTGAAACGCCAGAGTCCGTCGCGGTCCTGACGCAGGCGGAATTCGTCGCCAGGGACAGCGATACGGGCCACGGTCTGTGTGTCAAAATAACGGGCGAGACGCAGATGCTCATACCAGCCGAGTAGCGTGAACTGCTTTTCAATGTGGAAGGGGAGCGGCGCGTAAGAAACATTCACGCCCTGGATCGACATGGCAGCATCGAGGCCGAGATTTTTACAGGCAAAATACTCCATCTCGTCGAGAAAGTGTCCTCGGGCTTGAGGGGATGGATACCGCGGAGCCCACCACCCCATCTGCGGCCCGAGCAGGTCTGCGTCGCGCGTATGGGCGCAGGCGATGACATGTCCGTCATGGAAGCGCTTCGAAGCCCAGACCGGATGATCCCATGTGCCGAGACGCGAGTGGAACCACCAGTTATGTTCGCCGTAACAGCTCGCTTCGATGAGCGGATCGCCATCCAGTCGTTTCATGATCTTGTGTCGCATGGCATCAATGCCATAGCGGCTCATCATGCCTTCGGAGCCGTCAAAATAGAGCTGGTCGAGTTTGCAGGTGTTATAAACCTTGGCGATACATCCTGCAAGTTCATCTGCCAAAGGAGAGTCGGGCTGCGGATAGAAGGAGATGTAACGCTGTTGCAGATAATCGGCTCGCTCGCCTGCAGCATGAGCGGAAGGGGGCGTTTTCAATGTGCCACGGAGGCAATTGGAGAAAGCATAGGGCGGCTCGCGTGAAATCTCTGCATACTGAATGATTTCTGAACCGATGCGGATCGCGTTGCCGTTGCCCGAATAGGTGAATACCACATCATGGCGGGATGAGGGTGGCTCATTCACGTAAAGTACGGTGTCCGTCGGCGAGAATGCACGAGCCAGGGTGTAGGTGTCAAAGGGTATGAGGTCAGGACTGGCCTCGGGCGTAATCCACGAATCGTTTGGATCAATGCAGGCCGTGAGGGTGTGGATTCCGGCTCGGAGACCCGCCGTGTGGATTTTTTTCACGCTGTCCTGCATGTCCGCAAGCCCGCGCGGGAAGAGGTTCGTGCTGACATCGTAGTGACCGAGTGTGCGCCACCAGCCGTGCAGATGAAGCGTGGAAAAGCCACCGCGACGGGCAATCTCGATCCAGTCATCAGTCGATGGGTAGTAAAGATCCGCGAACAGGTAAGAACCTCGGGTCGCTTCAGCATCCAGCGCCCACGGGCCGCCG
>JBAXCC010000506.1:0-2211 GCA_037141675.1 bacterium
CGGTCCGTCATGAATGGAAAAGCGCTTAATGTCAAATATTGTTCCTGTCATTTTGAAAATACTTTGAATGTATAAATGCCTGCTCCATTCTCTGGGCGTTGGCATTCAGTAATGGTCATGCGTACAAACATTGCCCGTGCTGGCTTCGAATCAACCATGGGACAAACCGCCTTATGGAAATCAGCATGTTTGTCAGCATACATCGCCCACGTCTTCCCGTCAAGGGAGGTTTCAAGGATATATTTGTAGGACAACGTCGGGAATTCAAAGCAGGTCTCTACCCGTTCAATGTCAAACACCCCTTTAAGGTCAACGGTAAAGACCTGGGGAAGGTCATTGGTTGCCGATTTCCACTTACTAGCAAAATGATGGTCCAACGCATATTCCGGTGCATAATTGACAGAGCGCACACTCGTTGCCGTCGCAGTTTTGCCGTATGCAACATCCGTACCCTGTGTTGCATCCAGCCGCTGCAATGCCCCTACCCCTGTTTGAGAGGGAACAACAGGCTTAATCGTACCATCCTCATTGAAGAAAAGTTCGTCGGCGCAGGTTTGGCGGTAGACAAGCGCACCATCTTCATGGGGCTGATTATGCTGATGATAGACAATAAACCAACGGTCCCCAAACTTCAAAACGGAATTATGTCCGGGGCCACGTGTCGTCTGTTCCTCGTTCTGCTTCAAAATCACATTGTTTGGCGGAGTCGAAAAGGGGCCAAGCGGGTGCTTGCTCGTAGCATAGTGAACGGAATACGAGCCATCATGTAAGGCCCCTGATGAATAGAGTAAATAGTAGGTGTCCTTTCGCTTAATCATGTAGGACCCCTCAACAAAGTCTTCCATGTTCGGGCCAACAGAGTCATCTGTCGCCGCTGCTGCCGTAAAAGGACCGCCACGCGAACTTGAAGCTTCAGCCAGCTTATCCTTTGAAAGCAAACTGCCTTTCGCTCCATACACCTCAAAATTAAACATGCTTGCCCAATGCCCTCCACACTGTTTAAAGGTGATGCGTACATAACGTCCCTGCGCATCCCCTTGATCACGGTAGCCCTGTCCTGCAACATCCTTATTCTGTTCGCGGGAAACAAAAAGCGTCCAGTTTTGCTTGTCATTCGAAACTTCAATGACATACTGATAAGCGACATGACGGTACTCCGGATTCATGACCGTTTTCGTAATTCGATTGGTATCCCCTAAATCAATGGTCAGCCATTGAGGCAATTGCCCCCCCGCTGCAACCCATTTGGTGCCCTTTAAAAAGATCACCTTGCCATCAATCTCTTTTAAATCCGGGGTGAGCTTTGCTGCCATGGAGTCAGACCATCCCCAATACATGTAAGCTTGCCCGTCGTCATCGATAAAGGGCTGCGAATCCATGTTGTAAGCCGGCACAATGCGTCCGGCCTTGCCACCGCCACTGACGATCGGTGTGTTGTCCTCACGAAGGTTCTTCCAAGGACCCTTCGGCGTATCCGCTATTGCCACCCAGGTGTCGTATCCGCCAGAGCGCGTAATAAACTGATAAAATTTCTCCCCCTTCTTGATAATGTCAGGGGCCCAAATATCCCCTCCGAACTTTCCATATTCAGGATAGTTCGTGAGTTCCATCTGCCAATTCACAAAATCACGCGAGGACCATACCGAGGCACGGCCATACTTGCCGGAGTCTGTCTCCATAGAGGTCGCATAGATGTAAAAGACTCCCTGATCAAAAAGAATATGCGGGTCAGGAAACATCCCCGGCAATATAGGATTTTCAAAACCAGTTCCCTCTGCGTAAACATTCGCCCATGTTGTGGCGGTTTCGACCTTCCCCTTCACGTTCGCACTAAATGAAAACATGTATTTGCCGGGCTGTGTCACCTTGGCCCAGGTAACAGGCGCATCGGCTTTTTCAATAACTACTCCGGCAGGCCCATTCACCATCGCCCACCTGGCCTCCACCCCATCCGTTTTCCCCGAGAGCAAAATCTTCTGCGGCAAAACCGCGAAATAGCCACGTCCGGCTTCTGTCGCCGCAGATGCGATGCCTGTTGTGATCACTAAACTTGCTAGTGTCCTGAATAAGCGCATATCTTGCTCGTCCTATTATTTTTGTAAGTGCCACACAAAGAATTCGGCGCGTTTCTTTGCTGCCCAGGGCACTTCCCCGGAACCGTGTCCACCACCGGGGATTACCACCAACTCAAAATCCTTGCCAGCCTTGATG
>JBAXCC010000507.1:0-2196 GCA_037141675.1 bacterium
GGCCTGATCTGGTTTGACGTGCCCACGCTGATGAAGCCGGAGCGCTGTCAGCAACTGGTTGATGTAGTTCGATCCCTCCAGCCCAACACGCTTATTAACAGTCGCCTAGGGCCCGGCAATCTACAGGATTACCAATCGCGCGGCGACAACGAGATCCCGCACGCGGTCACACCTGGTGCTTGGGAAACCGCCGCCACGATCAACGACACATGGGGTTTCAAGAAGGACGACCACAATTGGAAAACACCCGAAGACATCTGCTTTAAACTTGTGGATATTGTCAGCAAGGGCGGCAACTATTTGCTCAACGTCGGCCCCGACGGCGACGGCGCCATTCCGAAGCCCAGCCAGGATAACCTGCGCACCGTTGGTGTGTGGCTGAAGACAAACGGCGAAGCCATCTACGGCGCAGGCCGCACGCCGTTTGGCGACGAACTGGGGAGTTACGATCCTGACCCGGCAAAGAAAGACCGCAAAGGACGCGCGGTCTTCAACGCCAAGACGGACTGGCGCTGCACGACCCAGCCCGGCAAACTCTATTTACACTTCTTCAAGTGGCCCGGCGCGACCTTTGAGACACCTGCCATCGCAGGCAAGGTGACGGGCGCTTATCTGCTCACCGACCGCAAGCCTCTTCCCTTCAAACAGGATGGCGGCCGGGTCTCGGTGACGTTACCCGAAAAGCCGGCTAGTCCGCTCGCCGCTGTCCTGTGCATCGATGTCCAGGAAAAATAGGGTTCAGGGTTCGGGGTTCAGTTGAGCGTTAAGAGTTAGGCGTTGAGCGTTAAGCGTTCCGAGAATACGACTTCCTCCTACGCTAAAGCTACGGAGGATAAACCGGCGGACAGGTCAAACTTTTAACTCTCAACGTTTAACTCTTAATTTAAGAAGCTACTCCTTGCTGAGCGAACAGAGGGACAGACAATCTAGCCTCCACTGGGAGCACAGGCATCTTGCCTGTGCAATCCAATGAACAGGCAAGATGCCTGTGCTCCCAGTCTTGACAATTCATGTTCATTTTGGGTAACCTTAGCGGCACAAAGGTTGAGTGAGACGATCTCTAACGCGTGTGTGTCAAAGGGGAAAAGAATATGAGTAAAGCAATGAACAGAGCCGTCGTGGGCGTGCTGACGGTGTTGCTCGCAGGTATTGCCATCGCCCAGAAAACCGGGCAGTCGGCGGTAATTGACAAAGCCGCTATCCTCAGGGAGCTGGACAAGCTGGAGCAGTCCAACCAGGAGAAGGCCGTGACCGAAATGAGATCCGTGGGGGACAGCCTGATTAAGGCCCTCACCAGCAAAAAAAACCTGCTGAGCCTCTACGAAGACGCTATTTTCGCCACGCGGTTCGAGGGCACGAAAAAGGATAGCGTCGAATTCAAAAAGTGGAAGAACGCCCAGGATGATGCGCTGAAATCCGAGGATTTTCTGTCTGCGCTCGAGCTGCACACGAGCTACCTCCACCTCACGTATCTCCGCGCCCATGGGGAGAAAGCAGAGAAACTGAACGATGCGTTGATGCAGCATGTGGTCAAAGCGTGGGCCTTCGACAACAGGCACGGCGCCCACCAGAAGATAGCCTCCGAACTTCTGGATCGTCCCATTACGCAGGGCTTGCTGGCCAAGTATTTCCGTCTGGGGGCGAAGCTGGGCGGGCCGCTAGAGGGCGAGAAGCCAAAGGATCAGGACAAGACGTGGGAGTGGAACCCGGCGAACGCCGACGGCATGCTGGACAAGACCATCCTCCCGTTCCTGCGGAAAAACAAAAATCCAACCCTGATCGCGCTGTGGGACAAGCGGATCGCCTTGGAGACTGCCCGCGCCAAGCGAATGGGGCTGAACAACGGTGCGAATCAGAACATTCAGCAGACCTTGTCCAAGCTGAACTGGCAGCGCGCCGCCGACCAGGTTTTGCTCGGCAAAGAGTCCGAAGGAATCACGACGATGATCGGCATTCTGCGGCTGAACACCAGCCACCCCGATTTCAGCAAGTTCGCCCAAGAGCTTCGCACTGTGCTGACAGGCGGGGCGCCCCAAGCTACCACCGAATAAGGCGGCTCGATACCAGCCGAGATGGAATAAACGAAGAGGTAATTTTTTTAGCATCCGAATGGCGCGAACCACACGAATGGGAGAATAGATAAAAATAGAACATCGGACATTCAATATCCAATTTTCAATAAGGCAATAAGGCAAT
>JBAXCC010000508.1:0-2194 GCA_037141675.1 bacterium
CATCGGAGCGTAGCGCAGCCTGGTAGCGCGTTTGGTTCGGGACCAAAAGGTCGAGGGTTCAATTCCCTCCGCTCCGACCATTTTCATGACCTTGTCAATGTGGATAGCAACCCATGTTGTACAAGGTTTTTTCTTTTCTGTTATCCGGAAGCCCCCTATCGCTCATCTTCCCCACGCTCGCTTAGCCCAGACATCCATGGCGTCGTAGCGGTCTTCCCATGTCGTATACATCGCCCCCACGATTCCCGGCACGTCCTTCGTCTTGCTCTGCCAGTTGGCGATGGCATCGCCGTTCTCATCGCTGTCGTAGTAGCCGGAAAGGATCTGCTGGAGTCCCAAATCGGCAAAGAATTGACAGTTCTTGCCTTGCAGTCCTCCATGCCAATTGACAATGCCGACATCCTTGGCAAGCCCTTTCCATGAGCCTTTGAGCGTTCCGTTCACCGCATAGAAGTGATCAACCGCGTTGTGCAAGGGATCGAACATGTCGTTCCACACCCAGATGCCCGCGTCCGGACGCACATCACGGATGATCTGGGCCGCCTGTCGCACGTTCTCCATAAGTAATTCACCTGGCGTCATGTTCTTGCTTCGGCAGAGGGCACAGTGGTTCATCACCCGCATCTCATCATGCGACATCAGAAAGGCTGCCGGGTGCAACAGGGCATTGGCCTGCTTGACCTGGTCGCGCCATTCCTCGAAGATCTTAGGTTCTGTGACACAGCTTGTCAACCGGTCCTCATAAATGATAATGGAATGATAGTAACTGACGCGCAAACGTTCGCCCTCACGGATGCGCGTGTCGGCTGTGAGTTTGATCACTGGTTCCTCGTGGAAAGCACGCCAGGGATGGAGCTTGGGGTCGACTACGCCGCGGAAATCCTTTCCCTCTTCGTAGAGGGTGCCTTTCTCCGCGCGGACGCTGACTGGGCATCCAGGACGGCGCAAAACATTAACCAGTCCGATCTCCTCGATGACCAGATCATCCCACCACACCTTGCCGTCTTTGCCATTCCATGACCCGAGATAGAGGTTGCCCTCCGCGTTGTCCATGCTGTTGAAAACAATATCCACGCGCTTCCAGTCCTGGGTATGCGCGGTTCTAAAGGTCTGGAAGCTGATGCCTCCTGCGCCCTTCATCTTCAGAAGTTTGATCTCGGGGTCGGCGGGCTGCATGCCTTCAGTCTTAATCCAGACGGAGATGTGATACTGCCGATAAGGCTGAAGCTTGATCGGTTGCATGATGCGGCAGTGGCGGTGCTGGTTCTTGTGGATCGACTCCATGCGCAATGACGCCTTGCCACCATGCTTCTCGGCGGTATCAACAAAGGTCGTTACGCCCTCGTCGTCTTGGAACTTCCAGCGGCTGAAATGATTTCCCGTGAACGCCTCGAAGTCGCCATTCATCACACAGGGCGCATCCTCTGCCTGATGACGCGCCACGCCGTCACGGACAACAAAGAGTGAATCCTGAACAGGCAGGCCCTCCATGTAATTGCGGTCCTTTGAATTACCCATGACAATGGCCACAATATCAAGGCCGTTCACCCGGGCGGCTTCTCGAAATTCAACCGCTTTCGCAGGAGGCATGTTCGGAGAGAGCACAATGCCGTTATAGCCTGCGGCTTTCGCCCGCGGCAGGCGGGCGATCACCCGGTCGACTTCCTTGGCGTCACTCATCTCTCGCCAAACAAAGAGCCAACGCTTCTGAAGGGAAGTCCCCGTGGCATCCTGAGATTGCGCAAGGGCAGGCAACAGGAGGAACCCAGCAAATAGCATGATCGTTCGAAAACACATCTTGTGCATATGTGAATGCCCTGCTTTCTTACGTTAGAGGTGCCGGAGCAGCGTCTAGAACATCGCAAGCAATTGTGTAATGCTTCGGACGATCTGGCCATGCCCTTCTTGAACATAGACACCCATCTGCGCAATCAATGAGTACGCAACAGCAAACTGCGCAAGAGCAAATCCTGCGATGGTGAACTGGCTGATACTGACCACGCCGATGCCAAATTGCGAGATCGTAATGACGCCGCAGGCGAACTGGCCAATGGCGATGATGCCTCTCGCAGGTACAGGCATCCTCGAGGGTTTGTATTTGAATGAGACGTGAACCAATGGCCACCCGGCAATAGAGGTCTCGGATTTATATTCAAACCCCCATCCATCCCACTTCTCTTTTGCCGGAAACGGC
>JBAXCC010000509.1:0-2193 GCA_037141675.1 bacterium
GCAGTACATTGTCGCTGAGACCATCGGTGGTTGGCTCAAGACCCGCTTCGATGACCTGGAGGCCCGCTTCACCCCCGAAGCCCAGCGCACCGACACCCGCCGGCGCGAGGCCCGCCTGGCGCTCTGGGAAGCCTACCAGGATGTCTTGCGCCACATCAAAGTGCTCGACCCAGCCTGCGGCTCGGGCGCCTTCCTCGTTGCCTCCTTCGACTACCTGCAGGCGGAATACACCCGCGCCAACAATCAGCTCGCGTCCTTGCGCGGCGGGCAATCCGAACTCTTCGACCTCGACCGCCACATTCTCACCCACAACCTCTTCGGCGTGGACATCAGTCCCGAGTCCGTGGAAATCGCCAAACTCGCGCTGTGGCTCAAGACCGCCCGCACCAACCGTCCATTGAACGACCTCGACGCCAACCTGCGCCGAGGCAATTCCCTCGTCTCTCCCGCCCCTGATTTGTTGCCTGATATTGCCGTTAATGCCTTTGATTGGCGCGCCGCCTTCCCGCACGTCTTTGAGGCCGGCGGCTTCGACTGCGTGGTCGGCAACCCGCCTTACATTCGCCAGGAGTGGCTGGGCCCCTGCAAAGCCGCCTTTGAACGCGAGTTCCGCTGCTATGCCGGCACCGCCGACGCCTATCTCTACTTCATCGAGCGCGGTGTCAATGTCCTCAGCCCCGGCGGACGCCTCGGCTTCATCACCTCGGGCACCTTCAGCAACGCCAACTTCGCCGCGCCCTTCCGCGCATGGCTGCCGACCACCGCCCGTTTCCTCCGCACGGTCAATTTCGGCGAAAATCAGCCCTTTGCCGACGCCGAGATGGTCTTCCCATCCATCTCCATTCTCGAGAAGCGTCCGATTGCCACGTCAGGCACTCCCACCTTTCGCGCCTACTTCATGCGCGGCGCCATCCCAGACTCAATCGCCGAGGCCGTGGATGTCGATGGTATCGATTGTGATGGAAGTGTATTGGCGCGGCCCGAGTGGCGTTTCCAGCCCGCAGCCGTCACCGAACTCTTCGACCGTATCATGGCCTGTGGCCGCTCGCTCGATAAAGTTGTCGAAGGCCGCATCTTTTACGGCATCAAGACCGGACTCAACGAGGCCTTCATCATCGACCAGGCCACACGTGATCGTCTGGTCGCAGCCGATCACGCCTGCGCTCCACTCCTGCGAAAAATGCTATCCGGTGAAGATTTGCGGCCGTGGCATCAGCAGGATGAAGGCAACTGGCTGGTCGTCATGCCCTCCGGCTTCACACGGGCATCCTCAGGACTCAAAGATGAAACCCCAGCATGGGCCTGGCTATCCGCGCACTACCCCGCTCTCTCTACTCACTTGGCTCAGTTCGAACAACCCGCACGCAAGCGCAGCGATCAAGGCGAGTTCTGGTGGGAACTCCGTTCCTGCGATTACTATCCAGCCTTTGATCAACCCAAGATCTTCTGGCCTGACATCGCCAAATTGCCCAGGTTCTCGTGGGATACTGACGGTGCTTACGTCAACGACACAGGCTTCTTTCTCGTCGGCGATCCTTCAATTCTCGCAATATTGCAGTCGCGCTTACTCTGGTTCTGCATAAGTCAACTCTCCACGCCATTGCGACTGCGCGGAGGGCTTTGGCAATCCAGATGCAAGAAGCAGTTCATCGAGCGCCTGCGCATACCCGACATGACTGACGATGAGCGCGCGGCACTTTCCAGCGCGGCGCTTGCGGCCACGGCATTGGCGCGCGAATGCTACACCCTGCATGATAGGGTTCGTCATCGTCTCCTCACAGACTTCGGCTCACCGGCCCTCGCACTGAACAACCGGCTGACCGAATGGTGGACACTCGATTTCGCCGCCTTCCGAGCCGAACTGCGCAAGGCCTTCAAGGCAGAGATCCCGGTCAAAGAGCGGACGGACTGGGAAACCGCCCTTACCGGCTGGCAACGCCAACACGCCGACCTCACCGCCCGCCTGATCGCCATCGAAACCGACATCGACGACCGCGTAACCCGACTCTTCGGCCTCACCGACGCCGACCGCATCCTCCTCGCCGATCATTCCCGCCACGCCATGATTGATTATCCGTATGGAGCCGTATGATACGGGTCTCCAAAGATGCTGTACGCAAACTCATGCGACACGGCTGGAACGTCTATCCGTTGGAGGCCTTCGGCTTCTTGTTGGGAACGATAGATCCGCCC
>JBAXCC010000510.1:0-2151 GCA_037141675.1 bacterium
CAGTCCTCGCCCCTACAGCCGCATCAATACGATTTCAGGGACAAAGGGCATTCTTGCTGATTATCCGTTGCGGATCGCACTTGCACCCAAAGCCCACGGCTGGATGGACGACAAGCAACTGGCTGAGGTTAAGGAAAAATACACTCATCCGCTGTGGAAGAAGAGCGGCGACTTTGCAAAGAAGGTCGGCGGTCATGGCGGCATGGACTTCCTGATGGACCTTCGCCTGTGCTATTGCCTGCAGAACGGCCTTCCGCTGGACATGGACGTCTACGACGCAGCAGCGTGGAGTTGCCTCCTCGAACTCACCGAGCGTTCAACGCTGAAGCGCGGCGCGACAATGGACATTCCAGACTTCACACGCGGCGCATGGAAGACCGCCGAACCCCTGGGCATTGTCACTGTATAACTTATAATATTGAGACTCATGAAGCACATTATTAAGCAATTTCAGATTTTTGGCGACTTTATCTCCAGCGAGCGTTATGGCTCTGGGCATATTAACGAGACCTACAAAGTGACCGTTAATATGTCTGGACAACCGATCCTGTATTTATTGCAACGCATTAACCATAACGTATTTAAGAATCCCGCTGACGTGCAGGATAATATCCTGCGCGTCACGCGGCATGTTGCATCTAAGCTAGATATCAACGATACGGATGCAAGCCGGAAGACGCTGACACTCGTTCCAACACTGGACAACAAGCCTGTTTATCATGATCCGGATGGCAACTGGTGGCGCATTTACCTGTTCATCACAAAAGCACAGACGTACGATATCATCAAGAATGCTGAGCAAGCATTTCTTGTTGGCAAAGCATTTGCAGATTTTCAGAATCAACTGGCAGATCTGCCCACCCCCCGACTGAACGAGACGATCCCTTACTTTCACAATACCGTCAAGCGATTTGAGGCCTTTCAGGCTGCCTTGCAGGCTGACGCCTTTAACCGCGCCAAGGATGTGAAGCCGGAGATCGAATTTCTCGAAAAGCGCGCGGCGCAATGCTCCCGACTGCTTGACCTCCAAGCCAAGGGTTTAATCCCTGAGCGCATCACACATAACGACACCAAGCTCAACAACGTGATGTTAGACGATGCAACCGGACAGGGCATCTGCGTAATCGACCTTGACACCGTCATGCCTGGACTTGCTCACTACGATTTCGGCGATATGTGCCGGTCTGGAACTGCAGCAACACCAGAAGATGAACGCGATTTATCAAATGTCAAGAGTCGCATTGACATGTTCAAGGCCATTGCCAATGGCTATTGCTCAGCAGCGAAGTTTCTCACCAAGACTGAACAGGCGGAACTCGCATTCTCAGCCCGTCTAATCACCATGACTATTGCGATACGATTCCTGACGGATTATCTTTCCGGCGACACCTATTTTCGCACGTCGCGACCGGGTCAAAATCTTGACCGTTGTCGCATGCAACAGAAGATGGTGACCAGCATGGAAGAACAATCCGAAGAAATGGAAAAGATCATCCAAGAGGCTCTCAAGCAAGCCTAGTTTATTAGTGCGTCAGTTAAGACGAAAAATACTTAAGCAAAAAAACCGCCTGTGGGCGGTTTTTTTTGCTTACATAATGCACTAATTAACTAACGAACGTCCCCTACTTCTTCTTCAGGTCATTGAACATCTGGAACGCTTCAGCAGGCTTCATGCCCTTATGAACAACCGCTCCGATGGCCTGGATGATTGCAGCAGGATCATCGGACTGGAACACATTGCGTCCCATGTCCACGCCAGACGCGCCACTCTGGATGGCCATGTAGGCCAACTCAAGGGCTTCCAATTCAGGCAGCTTCTTTCCACCAGCGATCACGATGGGGACCGAGCAGCATGCCACGACCTTCTCAAAGCCTTCGGTATAATACGTTTTGACAACGTTTGCTCCGTTCTCTGAGCACACACGAGCTGCGAGACCGAAATAGCGCGCATCGCGCGCCATGTCCTTGCCGACGGCAGTGACGCCCATGACAGGCATGCCATACGGCTGTGCAGCATCCACCGTCCGGTAGAGGTTTGCAACTGTTTCGGCTTCGCACGTCTTATCGCCGATGCCGACCATAACCGCCATAGCCGAGGCATTCAACGCAACCGCACTCTGAACCCCCATCACAACATTGTGATTCATCTCT
>JBAXCC010000511.1:0-2139 GCA_037141675.1 bacterium
ATGACGGATAAAATGAACTCAAATAGTCAGGTCTCCAAGTAGGGACGTGACCAATAATTTACTCATTTGCTTCATTCCTTATCTCTATATGTAATCTCTAATTTATATTTTTCGGGGATTTGTTATAGCAGTGCTTTGGCCCTATCCATTTCGGAATGCTCGAACGCGGGCGCAAATTCCTCGACTTCAGCAGCGGTTACCCCCACTTTGGCACTCAGCGATAAAGAACGCCATCCGATAACAGCCCCATAGACCTCTGCCAAAACTGCAAGAGCCTCAGGCTCTGCCAAGTAAAAGCAGGCGGCCTTTTCAAGCAAGGTCTCAATGGATGTGATGGGGCCGCTATCCTCGCTGAGCCAGGTCTTTGACTCCCGATCCTTGTCTGGAAACGGGTTGAGGTCGAAAGCGGGCGCCAAGCGCCACAGACCATTTCCCACGTACAGGAAGCCCATGTTCTGCAAATGGTCGTCAACATTGGTGATCAGATGGTTGAACACCAGTCGTCGCCACAGTTGTTGGACATCCGCTTTCGCCTCGGCACACACCGTTCTCATGGCATCGACCACTTCGGTGTAGGCGTGCTCTTCATTGCGGCTTGCCTGTAACAGCGAGGCCGCAGAGAGGTAAGGAATCCTGCCATGGTCAATGGTGCGGTCGAATCGGCTGATAACCGCGATGGGAACGCCTTTGACTATCACAATACGCGCGTTCGCGGCCTCGATGCCCGCCTGGCGGGCAAGAAGTAGCGCGAGCACTTCGCCTCGGGTGATGCTGCGCTCGTCTTTCACGCTTGGAAACTTACCCAGGGCGAGCGTTCCGTCATCATCTAAGACTGTACATTTGGGTCGCATTCCGCCCAGCGAGGTTCCTTTGCCCAGGAGATAGCGCAGATCCTGTGCGGACTCCTGATTGCGTTCCACGGCACGACTGGCCTGGAACATGTGCTCAAGCTCCAGCAAGGGTGTAGCAGCACGCATACCTTGCTCAACCGTACGCAGGAAATCTCCCTTGTCGTTGCGCAACCGCAATGCACCGATACGGCTGAAATCATCCACGCCGCACAAGTAGTCCAACTCTGTCAACGCCTTGAGCGCAGGGTCTTTTTTGCGCTCTTGCGCGTGTGCACGTGCAATGACTCGCCGCCCCCAGGCATCTGGCTCTGTATCGGCAAGAGCCAAGAAAAATTGCGAATCATCTTTAGTTGGCGACTTACGCACATGGTAGCCGAGAGTGAGAGGCAGGTCAGGCGATACCTCGAACCGGGCCGGATGACGTAGCCAGTCTTGGCTGTAAGCAAAAACCGAGTATTCGCGGGTGCCGTCTTTGACATAGGCGAGATCACCCACAGGCAGACCTTCTTTGCCGATGCAAACGGCGAGCTGAGTCTTCTGTGCATTTCCTTCTTTTTTTCTGGCGGCTATCACAATACTCCTTTGCCTTGCTTGGGTTTGCGCACCCGCACCGGCACCCGCTCATCCATCATGATGAGACCCACGGTGTCTTGCGAAGAGTCCAGCAGGGCGTTGAGCTTTTCCAACGCCCCAAACACTTGCAGGGCGCGTGCCAGGTACTGCAGTGCAGTCCCAGGATGCCCGCCCTCCATCCGGCGTACAGTCATGATTGACGTGCCAAGCCGCTCGGCCAGCATGGCCTGGGTCATCTTGCGACGGCGTCGCGCCAATGACAAATCCGCCCCAAGCTTCTTGATAGCCCTGTCAACTGGCAATGGTAGAGGTGTATTCATATTAAGCAACTAATTTGTGTTTTAATACCATTTGGGTGTTCTAATTAGCTTTATTATAACACGCCGCTTCCACAGAGTCAAACGAGTTCCAGACTATGTATAAATTTTTATCGCAAGGGAACTCGGTGCCACTCTATGCATTTAATTCATTGTCGCGGTAAAATTTAGGAATCCCTTCAAAAATTGATCAGAGGAAAAGCAGCTTTCCAAAGTGGCGGCTCCCGAAGAGGACAAGGCCGGAATCTTCCTTGAAAGGAAAAATCAGCCGGAACGGGTGCGCAAACACAGTTTCCGGGAAAAAGCGGTGTTTCGGAAAAGGAAATCAGCCTGCTGGAGCCGTCGTTCAGTAAGGGCTCGGTTAAAATAATATCTTCTTATGGAGATGCGTTGTAAAC
>JBAXCC010000512.1:0-2133 GCA_037141675.1 bacterium
GTTGCGTGTTCAACCAGCCAGGAAAGATGGAACTGGTCGTGAACACGGTTTCCAATAAAGTCATCACAGTGAAAACTTCGGCCAGTGTCGAACGTTCCGAAAAATTTTCTGCATCGGTGATCCCCGGCCCCGGCACGATCAAGGCGGAGTCGGACCTGACTGGCCTGAAACAATAATAAACGTAGTAAAATCGAGCACAATGAAACACGCCATTACGCTCCTCCTAGCCTTGCTGTTGGCTCCCCTGATTGTGTATTCCGCAGGCAATTCACGCTCTGAGGTGCTTGACCGCCAGTGGGTCGCCTTGGGCGGGACGGGAAAGCTGGAATACAAGACGACACCCAAGGGCGACCGCATTGTCGACTTTTCACACGCAGGATACATGGGCGGTGGTGTCGCAATCCCCATGCTGCCTGTGAAGAGAGAAGTGGCTCCCTCGGCTGGTGATGACACGGCTGCGATTCAAGCCGCCATTCGCGAGGTCTCGGCATTGCCCCTCGTGCAGGGCTTTCGCGGGGCGGTGTTGCTGAAGCCGGGAATCTTCCATTGTGCCAAACCGATCACTATTGAACAGGACGGAGTCGTGTTACGCGGCTCGGGTTCGGGCAAGGATGGAACATTGATTGAAATGGCGGGTGAACCGCATACCGCTTTGATGATCGAGGCGCCGGATGTGTCGTTCCCCAAAGAGACTCCTGCGAACACCTTTCAGATCGCGGATTCGTATGTGCCGGCTGGCACGCTGAGTTTATCGGTGAAGGATGCTACGGGGCTGGCGGCGGGCGACACCATTCGCATCCGTTGGCCGAGGACGGCCAAGTGGATTCAGTTTATGGGCATGGACAAGCTCGCGAGGGTGAGGAAAGGCCAACAAGACAGTCCGCAGACGTGGATGAAGGAAGGTTCGACAATGACGATTCATCGCGGCATCCGCTCCATCGAAGGCAATCGCCTCACGCTGGATGTGCCGCTCACCGACACGATCGACGGTCAGTTCCTGGACCCAGAACCGGCTGTGGTGATCAAAACACCATTGGTCAAACGCCTGAGCCAGTGCGGAATCGAATCGCTGCAAATTATTTCGCCCCCGCACAAAGGAACGCTGACTGCTGGAAAAAACGTCGCTGTGGTGCTTAAGGGCGATTGCGAGGACTGCTGGGTCAAGGACATTGTCATGCGCGAGACGCTCAACAACATCCAAGTGTTGGGCGGCCGACGCATCACCATCACGCAAGCACACTCGTATCATGACTCGACGGTGGAAAAGGGAGCGGGCTATCCAGCGGATATTTCCATCCGCGGCTCGCAGGTGCTTGTGGACCGTTGCACCTCCCACGGTCTTGGAGGATTCTATGTGGCCACCCTGAATGCCGGAGCCATGTTGAACGTGGTGTACAATTGCACGTTCGAGGGTGAGGGCAGTATCCAGCCACATATGCATTGGTCTACTGGTCTGCTGATCGACTCGTGTCATATCCCTGATGGCCGGATCGACCTCATCAACCGTCACAGCTCCGGCTCGGGTCACGGCTGGGCCATCGGCTGGGGCATTGCGTGGAACTGCACCGTGAAATATCTTCAAGTTCAAATGCCGCCTGGAGCTTTGAATCTTGCGATCGGATGCACAGGCGAGCCACACAAGACATTCAGCCAGGAAGCGTTCTTATCCCCCAATAAACCCGTGAATCCCGCCAGCCTGTATCTCGCGCAGTTAAGAGAGCGCCTGGGCGAAGCAGCAGTAAAGAATATCGGCTATTAAAACTTGTTTAAGGAAAAACCGACCATGAAATCTATCCTCACCTTTCTTGTTGCACTGCTGCTGGCGCCGCTGGCCACACAGGCGGCTGAACTGAAACTCACCGCACTATTTTCCGATCACATGGTTCTCCAGTGTGACAAGCCCGTTCCGATCTGGGGCTGGGCGCCTGCGGGGGAGACGGTAACAGTCGAGTTTGCCGGACAAACCCAAAAAGCTATTGCGGATACAAACGGCAAATGGACGGTAAAAATGGATCCGCTCAAAGCCAGCGCCGAGCCTCGCGAGTTAAAAGTAGGGGGTATCGTCATCCACGATGTGCTTGTCGGCGAGGTTTGGCTCGGTTCAGGCCAGTCGAACATGGCCATGGGTGTTAG
>JBAXCC010000513.1:0-2119 GCA_037141675.1 bacterium
TCTTTTAAGGCCAGCATCGGGATCACTTCACGACCAATACCCATAGCCCTGCCATGCATCGACATCACAAAACGTCTTGTACGCGCCTTGTCTTCACCCAAATGAATTTCCGGAGATTCCACAGGTTTACCCGTGCGAACAAATTCTGAGGCACGACCCCAAGCCGAATAGACATCGCGATTGTAGCGGATCGCACGTGTTAAATCATTGGGCGCGCCCGATACGAGGGTCAGCTTCGTCGCCTGCATGTTGGAATAAACGACATCCTCTTTCCCCATCAAGCCAACCGCGACACAGGCATTCAGTAGCAGACGCACCCCTCGCTGATCCGCATTTATGTGTGTTGCAACCTGACATGCCGTGGCAGAGGCGCCCAGGGACTGTACAACCGTAAACAGATCAACATCCAACGCAGCAAAAAGTACGGACGATCCATAGTAGGCACTCGCCAAATCAATAATTCCAGGTATTGAAAGCGCTTCTTTGTTCATAGCCATCTTAGTTATAGAGCAAGGCCTCTTGCCGTTCCTTTAAGAATGCCTTATTGGCTGTTGCCCATTGGCGTGACAGTTTGGCACCATCACCCGCCTTAAGTGCTTGTCGCGTCGCATCCGTGCCATACAACTGATCAAACCATTCAAGACGTGCGCCTTCATGTTTCCACACGCGTTTCATGCCGTAAAGGGATGCAAGTGTCTCCAAAATCAAAACGGATGTTTTCACCGGCCGAAAGGCAGCAGGGTCCGTCACACACAAACGAATGCCATCTAGTTCCGTTCCAAGATACGGAGCAACGCCTGCAATATACCGGTAGGGATTAAAAGTGACGCCCGCAATCTTCTGTTGCATCAATGCCTGACAACATTCCTCTGCACAAATCCACGGCGCGCCCAGCACACGGAAAGCAAGATTAGTTCCGCGGCCGCAGTCAATACCGGGCAACGCCTCAGAAAAGACGGTTGCCGAATAGGTCATTGCGGTTTCCCATGTCTTGATGCCTGGCGAAGGGGGCACCCAATCCGGGCGCGTTCCCTCCCACCCTGCATCCGCACGGGTCCACCCCTCCATGGGAATAACCGTCAGCTTGACGTCCAACGAAAGTTTCTTCACCATCCACTGGGCGACTTCCGCAGGCGTCATGCCATAGACCATGGGTAAGGGACACGGCGCAACAAAGCTGGTATACCGCTCATCCAACAGGGGACCATCGACAACCTTTGGCAAGGGGATCGGGCGATCTGTTATTATAACGTCAACAGCCGCTTCTGCGCATGCTTCCAGCATATTGCGAAGCGTCGCAAGATAGGTATAACAGCGCACACCGATATCTTGCAAATCGCAGACTATGACATCTACACCCTTCAACATCTCTTGCGTGGGTTTCCGAAATTCGCCATACAGTGAATAGACGGGGATGTTCCAGTCCGAGTGGTTGCGCGAGGCCGTATGTTCACCGGCTAACGCCTGACCAAAGAACCCATGTTCAGGGCCATAGAGGGCGACTAGATTCACGCCTCTTGCATGGCGTAAACATTGAGCGGATGTTGCGCCGTTTTTCATCACGGCCGCCTGGTGGCTTAATAATCCAACCCGACTATTTTTGAGTAATCGGAAGGATGTCGATTTTAAATTTTCGATGCCGACATGCATGGCATTATTTATCGTTTCCGGTGAACTTCATCCCCGGAAAGAGTTGGCATTCTATCTTTGCCTGCGCCTTTAGCTCTTCAAACATCTGCTTGCATCCGTTCTGGTAGTGCGCCTTATACAAGACCGTCGCGATCTTCGTACGGTCATCCGAGAGACGGCGAAGCAGAATATGCAAAGCACGAACTGTTTCCGGGACGGCCGGCACAGCATTCTTGGCAGGCTGTTCCTTGTTGTGAGCAACCACCTTCATAATATGATACCCATACTTAGTTTCAAAGACTTGGCTTATTTCGCCGACTTTCAATCTAAAGGCAACCTCTTCAAACGCTTTATCCATTTTCCCGCGGCTAAACTCGCCTATGTCTCCACCTTTCTTCGCGCTTGTACACTCCGAAACGGTCCGTGCGAGATCTTCAAAAGAGGAGCCACTGACAATCTGCTTGCGAATCGCCTCAAGTTTGGCGCGCTT
>JBAXCC010000514.1:0-2113 GCA_037141675.1 bacterium
GTGTCCGCATGTTCGATCTCGCCCATGTAGCGCGAAAGGTCGCTGCGCACCCCAGGCAGATCTGGCAGGAATCCTGGCACGCGCAGCTTGGCGGGATCAGGCGGGTTTGTGCCGGTGTTCCATGCGTGATGCGGATCGTTAAAATTCACCCAGAGAAAGTAGGGCTTCTCTTTCGGCCTTAGATCGAAGAAGGTCTTCATGCGAGCAGGGGCAAGTTCCTGAGAGGAGACATCCACAAAGTCGAAACGCTCGGGAAACGTCTTCAATTTCTTTTCGTCAAACACGCGTGCGTTCACCTCAGGATCGCGGCCTGAACCGTCGAGATGGTAGGTGCGACCCAGCACGCCGACGAAGTAGCCGGCCTCCTTTCGGAGCAGTTCAGGGAATGTCACCTCGTCACGGGGCAAGGGTGAACTGAAACGGGTAATGCGGCACGCGACAGGCGAACGGCCTGTCATGATCGCTGCGCGGGACGGCACGCATTGGGGCGCAGATGTGAACATGCGGTGGAACTTGATCCCCTCGTTGGCGAAGCGATCCAGGTGCGGCGTCTTGATCAAGGGTTCGCCATAACAGCCTAGATACGGGTAGCTATGGTCGTCAGTGAGCACGAAGACGATGTTCGGCGTTGCTTGCGCTCCTGCTGCCTGCAGCGCGCATGCCGCGAACAGAGTGAAAAGAAGACAGTTTTTCATTTTGTATTCTCCTTGGGTTGAGCGGCTTTTGTGCGCAAATCTTTCGGGATAGTCGGATCTGGGGGCACAGGTTCTCCGACCTGATCTACAGGATGGTTGAACAAATAGCGCCAGACCGGCTCGTGGATATAGAGGCCAGCTGCGTCCTTCACGGCTGAGCCGCCGGGGGTGACGGCGCCGTGCGCCCGTTGGGCGCTGCCCTTGACATCTGCGGCCGTGATCAGCCGGCGCGTGTTGTTGTAAGGCGCTTTAACCTGATCGACATCGACTACGGGGCCTAACTGGTTCAAGCCCATCAGCTCCCACGAGCGGTCGTAGTGGTGGCCTGTCCAGCCGCCGTCCAGCACATGGCTAAAGCCGAAGTAGCGATTCAAGGGCGTAGCAGAGGGGAGAGCTTGCCATTTCTCGTACTGGTCACGCGGACCGCAGAACATCACCACGCGGTCGACGCGCTGATGCTTGGCGAAGCGTGTGGCGGTTGTCGCGCCGTGGGACGCGCCTGAAATGATGACTCTGTCCCAGCGTAATGCCTTCTGATCCTCGGTTAGGAAGAAGGCCCAGCCCCCTTGCGGATTCTCCTTGGCGAGCCATTTCACAAATTGAAGCGCACGCTCCATCATGCCGTCAGGTTTGGGAATGGTCACGACGTCACTGAAGTCTTCGCCCGTCGCGGCTTCGAGCCGGATCTTACCGAGGAATAGTTCGTCCGCTGGCGGCGGTTCCTTGCCGAACTGGGCGAACCAGCCGTTGGCATAGTGGACGCGGATGGCGTGCAAGCCATAGCTGTTGATGTGTTCGAAGAGGGTGGTGTTCAGTCCCATCAGCCAGATCACCAGCTTGCCCTGGGGTTTCACACGCGTGTCGACCGACGCATCTTCGTAGTCGGTGGGCTTGCCGTCCTTCTCGAAAATAAAATTGATTTCGGGGTGGGGTGCGGCACGCGGATCAATCTGGCTCGCCCGTGCGCGCAGTTGGTAGCGCTGCGGTGAGGGATCATTTAAGACTAGTGACTGCGGCTCCTCTGCAGAGATGTGAAGAGCAAGTGGCAGAAGCAAACAAAACATCCATCCATATTTTTTCATAGTGTCCTCCGAGTGATCGAGCGCCAATATAAATCCCTTGAATATTGGCTGACAGGATAACTTTCATGAGGCATGATGATACCCCAATGGAACACGTGTGTCAATTGTGCGGGGCGCAGTTCATGCGAAGTTCAGAGTTGTTTGCAAACACGCATTCTGTGGCAGGACCTACACCTCCACCTATTCAGCAGAATAGCCCAGCTCCGAGAAAGAAGCCAGGGAGAAGTATGTTAATGTATTCGTTTTTCTAACAGCCACTTTTACTCGGTCTGTTGGTTGCCGTCTGATGTTGCTGCGGGCGTTTACGGGGCGTCCGGAACAGGATGCCGGTGCCGC
>JBAXCC010000515.1:0-2099 GCA_037141675.1 bacterium
TATCGGGGATCGTAGGCGGATTGATGACCTTGGCGTTAGCCTGTCTGGCAGGTTTTTTTCTCAGGGCGGGGTCGCGCCGAAACGCGAGTTAAAACAGGAGCGTCATGGGGATTGCGAATTGGATTGAAATCGGGCGTATGGACGAACTGGGCCGCATGGATACGCCCGTGCATCGGGTTGATGCCCGGGCAAAGGCTGTCGTCACCTTCACCTTCATAGCTGTCGTGATGTCCTTCCCTGTCCATGAGGTTTCCGCGCTGACCCCCTTCCTGCTCTTTCCCGTTGCTCTTGTCGCGCTGGGCCGTATCCCGGCACGACATATTTTGAGCAAGATCCTCATTGCCGCTCCCTTCGCGTTGGTCGTCGGCATGTTCAATCCGTTTATGGACCGCCAGCCGTTCGCTGCTATCGGACCGTTCACCGTGACAGGCGGCTGGATGTCATTCACTTCGATCATGCTGCGTTTTGTGCTGACGGTCGGGGCCGCACTGGCGCTGGTCGCCTGCACAGGCATGAACCGCCTCGGCGCGGGGCTGGGGCGGCTTGGGGTCCCCCGCGTGTTCGTTGTCCAACTGCTGTTTCTCTATCGCTACCTGTTCGTTGTGGCGGACGAAGGCAGCAACATGTTCAGGAGCGTCGAACTCCGCTCGGAACGGGCGCGTCCATTGAGTCTACGCACGTATGGTTCGCTGATCGGTACCCTGCTCCTGAAGTCTATGGACCGTGCTGAGCGCGTGTACCGAGCCATGGTCGCCCGCGGATTTGACGGCGAGATTCGCATGCTGAGGCGATCCTCATTCCGCTGGACAGACTCTGTTTTTATTGGCGGCTGGCTGGCTTATTTTATCGCCGCGCGCGCGTGGAACCTCGCGGACGTGTTAGGCCTTCTACTGACGACTGCCTTGTCCGGTACACCGCAGTAGCAGTCGGCAGTGGCAGCTGGCAGTGACCAATGTTTTTAGCATCCGAATGATCCGAAACACACGAATATGAGAAAAACATCCACCTCCGCCAAGGCTACGGCGGACAGGTCGAACATTCAACGTCGAACATCGAACGTCCAATTTTCAATTAGGCTCGTTGGAGCGAAGCGGAAACCATTCGGCGAATGCCGAAAGCGAAGCGGTAATAACGCAATAAGGCAATAAGGCAATTTTGAAATTATAGGATCCCATTATGAGTCATCACATTGTTGAAGTACGGGATTTGATGTACGCGTATCCAGACGGTACGGAAGCGCTGAGGGGCGTCTCCTTTCGCATTGAGCATGGCAGCGCGGTAGCCCTTGTTGGTGCGAACGGAGCGGGTAAATCAACGCTTCTTCTGCATCTTAACGGGTATCTGCCGACGACACGAGGCGAAGTCACCATCGGGGACACGGTTGTGACGCGCGAGACCGCCGTGCTGGCCCGTCGTGCAGTCGGGCTAGTCTTCCAAGATCCAGACGACCAGCTTTTCATGCCGACCGTGGCTGAGGATGTCGCGTTCGGCCCCTTGAATGCCGGACTGCCGCCGGAACAGGTCGAGCGCCGGGTCGCGGTCGCACTGGATCGCGTGGGAATGAAGCATGTACGGGAGCGTCCCCCCTACCGCCTTTCGGCGGGCGAGAAGCGGGCTGTGGCGATTGCGACGGTACTTGCCATGTCCCCGGACATCCTGGTCATGGATGAACCCTCTGCCAATCTCGATCCACGCGCCCGCCGCCGCTTGATCGAACTTCTGCTCTCGTTTGAACATACCCGGATCATCGCCACGCACGATCTGGAAATGGTCGTCGAGGTCTGTTCGCGTGTCATTGTGCTTGACGGCGGCAGAGTCGTGGCCGATGGGCCAGCGCGGGAGCTTCTGAACGACGAAGCACTCATGCTCGCCCACGGTCTTGAGCGTCCACATAGCCTCAGGCATTAGGGTCAGGGACACAGTTGAGAGTTAAGCGTTGGGCGTTCCGCGTTAAGCGTTTGAAAACTCTCAACTTTTAACGTTTAACTCTCAATTACAAACTGAATAGACCGCAAATCCTCCCTTGACAAGTACAGGGGGGTTCATTATAGTAACCCGCAACGAAGCGTATTGGAAGACGGTGAAAGTCCGTCACGGTC
>JBAXCC010000516.1:0-2080 GCA_037141675.1 bacterium
GAGCTGGCCGATGAGCAACGCCACGACATGGCTGACGGCTGAGAACTTGCGAATATCCAACTTGAACTGATGGGCGAGTTTGCCGATCAGACCCTCGGGAATCCACTGGACAAGCTGCCTCGCCGTGGAGTAAACTGTCCTCGTTGGCTTCTTGGTTGTCTTCCGTTGGTTACGGTGGATGACGTGCCGTTTTTTTTGATTTTTCATGAGCCTGTAGGCTACAGGCTAGACGGACAAGAAGCCAGCACTTTTCAAACCCTATGGGATGCTAGTGCTTTTAACTCTTAATCTAAGAAGTTACTCCCGAATGATAGGGGGACAGACAATCCCTTCACGGTAAAAGACACCTGTGGCGCATTAAATGTTGCGCTGTATAAAACCGTATTGACTTTGTCACGTCAAAAGCGTACCGTATGACGTACGAAAGGATTTTCACAATGACGACTATGACCGTATCCGAAGCGCGCAAATCCCTCTATGGACTTGTTGACGATGTGGCAGAGACCCATTACCCTGTTTCGATCACAGGGAAACGGAACACTGCCGTGCTTATTTCCTCCTCCGACTGGAGTGCCATTCAGGAGACGCTTTACCTTTCAAGCATTCCCGGCATGAAAAAGTCCATCCAGAAAGGATTAACCACACCTGTTCGTGAATGTTCAAAGGAACTGAAATGGTGAAGTGGACAATCCTTTTTACAAAGCAGGCTCAGAAGGATGCCAAGAAAATCTCCTCCTCTGGTCTACGCGACAATGTTGAGCGGCTGCTCGCCATCATCGCCGACAATCCTTTTAAAAATCCACCGCCTTACGAAAAACTTCTAGGAGATCTTTCAGGGGCTTTTTCACGGCGTATTAACATTCAGCACCGACTTGTCTATCAAGTTCTCTCAGATACAAAAACTGTGAAAGTCATCCGAATGTGGACACATTACGAATAGGATGCCGGGCGACAATTTGCTGAATTGCCTTCCAATAACTTCAACTGGAATGTTGGAATATGGGAATATTGGAATGATGGGGAAAGGCGAATAGCGGCTCTGGAGGGCCACGCTTCGTCGTGGCCGCGGACGCGACAGAGCGCGTCCCTCCATGTAGATTGCCGATAACTTGAGCGTTAAGAGTTGGGTGTTTAACGCAAGGCATCGCCAGATTGCCTTGTTTTCTCTCCCCCGTCTTCTGTATGGCTAGATCAAGGCGGCGATTCGGCGTGGGGAAGTGCCCAGTGCCAGCAGCGTCTTAATCAGGCTGTCAATCGTTGCGGATGCGGGATTGTTGAGCATCCGTGCCACGCCTGACTGCTTGGTGCCGATCCGTTCAGCGAGTGCTTGCTGAGAGAGATTCTTTGTTTTCCGCACACGTTCAATCTCAAGCGCAAAATTAACGCGCATGTTGACAATAGCCTGTTCCTGGTCCGTCAACCCGAGCCAATCGGCTGAATCAACAACTTGATATCCCGCTGCTTCAATCTTTTTTCTCTTCTTTGTGTCCATAATATTAACCCTTTGTAATGCGGTCATAGGTCTTCAATCGTTCAATACACAAGTCGATGATGGACTTGGGTGTTTTTTCCGTTTTCTTTTTCAATACATGAATCATCAATATAGCATCAGCGTCTACACGGCAAAAAATACGCCATGCCGCTGACTTGTCTTTAATACGCAACTCCAAACAACGCGTGCCGATGTCGGGCATCGGCCTTGCATGTGGCATAGACGGCGTTCCTCCTTCTTGAAGGAGTCCCAATAACGTTCCTGCTTCGATGCGTGCTTCAACACTGAAGGGGGGCGTCTTTATTTCGTCAGAAAGAATGATCATTGGTTTGCGGTTCGACATGTGTATAGGTATAACATATTTGTTATTATTGAGCAACTGAAAAATGTTATTCTAAAAGAGCATTGAACTGAGGCACCAAGAAGGGTTCAAAAGCCTGACCGTTTCCCTAGGGCTGCAAGAGAAAGCGGAGCAATGGCAGACGTCCGAATACTTCCCTAAAACCAAACATGCGTAAGGGGTGCAAGGAATCTGAACGGAAGAAGGGATGTCAATGTCCAATGTCGAAATACGAGAGACCCCTCTGT
>JBAXCC010000517.1:0-2078 GCA_037141675.1 bacterium
GCACCGTCGTTACCATTCTCGGTCAATAGTTCGAGTTTAGATATTCCTGTGACATCCACGTCAAGGCTCTGCACGGTGCGCTCTTTGATGAGAGATGAACGGAAGAGTTCCTTGCCGTCTCCCTTCACGACAAACACTACCGAGCCAGGATGGCCATCCTGCACCCCGAAGCAGCTTTGTAAGCGTTTCCATGCTTTTGCGAGGTCAAACGTATGGCAGGCCGGAGCATGTGCGTAGAGCCCCTTTTCAAAGAATTGGCCGTCGACTTCCAGCAAACAGCTCTTTCCCTCTTCTGGAAGGACTTCATTTCTCAATGGGGCGCCCCATCCTGTTGCTGCCGAGGTGAAGACAAGGTCAGAAATGAAAACGCGCTGTGTTGAGGAGGGGACATCCGAAAGCTTTAGGGGGGAGACGGGTTTCAGTAGATGGCGAAGGTGCGCAACTTTGCGAGCTGTGATGCTGTTGGAGGGGGCTGACGCTGCGAGTGCTGAGGCGATCGCCTCGACTGCACGGAGATCTCCTGCTGCGCGCGCCCGCGAAGCTTCGCTCAGTTGCCAGCGCTCGCGAAGCGGGGCGAGGTCCGGCTTACCCTGTGCATCGACCGTGTAGTTAAAGGCGAACGAACTGCGGCCGCCATTCTCGTGACAGACGCGAAGACGCAGGGCCCAGCGTCCGGGTTGCAACTCGTTAATGGCAAAACGAAACGCGCCGTCTTTGTCAATGGCACTGGTCAATCCAAGCGCATCATAATCGTCCTTGATCGTTTCCCAGTCGTTGTAGGCGGCAATGCCGCGCGCAGGCGGCTTCGCTGTCAAACGGCCGGACAGAATGAACGTGTTGTCTTGAAAGCTGGTTTGGAGATCAATGAGTTTACTGGAGCAGGCGTCCTCGCTATTGCTCCGGTTGCCGGTGAACAGCGGATGGCTTGATAGGGGTAGGGCAGAGGCTGCGCTGAGAAACGAGCCGCGTCCTTCTTTTCGTTTTTCCTGTCCGTAGGTATGGTTGCCGCCCCCCATCAGTGATTTTCCATGTGGGTCGTTCTTGGCCTCGCGTTCATGGGGCAGACCTAAAGCATGACCCAGTTCATGTGCAACCCCACCGACATAGTGGGAGTTGAATTTGCCGATGGAACAATAGCCGTGATAGTAGCCGCCTTTTGCAAGGTCACCTAAACGGCGAGCGTCTAGCCGATCATCGTCATAGACCCATGCCGTGCCATGCCGATGGTCGCCGCCGCCGCAGTAGGGGCCGACCTCAGTTGCTTTGTCGCCTTGCCATTCAAGCAGGACCTGGAAGAGCAGGACGGTTTCATTGTCCATGTTAATCCCGGCTTTCATGAATTCCGCCTTCACTTCGGTTCGGACCTTTCCCGAATCGTTCCGCCCATACTGTTGCATCGGGTACTTGCCGTGGACGAGCAAAATGTTTAAGATGCCATCGGCATTACGGTCCGGTGTGAAGCTGATGGGTCCGTGACCATTCGCTACCATGCCCTTACGGTAAAATTCTTGAACCTCCTTGACGACAGCATCCAGACGGTTGGTAAAATCAGCGCAGGGCTGCCGGTCATTGGGGATAAAATAGGCAATTCGCAATACAGGCTGGGCAAACAGGTTCCCCGCGCAAAGGAGCACGGCCATCACTAACAAACGTCGTATCATTCTCTTACTTCTTTCCCTTTTTGCCCGCTTTTGCTTCTTTTCGGATGTTAATGGGTACGTCATTGGTCTGTTTTGCACCCGGCGTGCTGCGGCCGTTCTCGACAAGGGCTTCCAGTTGTTGGGTCATGGAATCGACAAGGGCCTTGTTATCAGCCATGACATTTTTGGTCTCCTTGTAATCGGAGATCATGTTATAAAGCTGGATCGGAGGCAGACCGGCTTTAAGAGCCTCTCCATCCTTAGGGGAACTCCAGCCGCCGCTTCCCGCACAGATTTCGAGTTTCCATTCGCGACTGCGAAGCGAAAATAATCCGCCGATGCTGTGGTGGATGACGGCGTCGCGGATAGGTTTGTCTTCGCCTTTCAGGAGGGGCAGGAAACTGAAGCTGTCTTCGCCTGCGTTGTCTGGCAACTTGG
>JBAXCC010000518.1:0-2068 GCA_037141675.1 bacterium
TGACGAAGCCATTGCGCGGAAGGCCAGTGACGAAGCCATTGCACGGAAGGCCAGAGAGGAAGCCATTGCGCGGAAAGCCATTGAGGAAAAGGCGCTGATCCCGAAACTGAAATTGGTTGCGACTGTGGACGGACAGGACGTGAAGGCAGATGCGATTTTTGACAAGACATATTCGACACCTGTGGTGCTCACGCTGAAAGATGCGGCCACCTATAACGGTTCCCTGTCCTTTGTGAATGGGGCGCGTAAATATGCTGCAAAGGTTTCATTTACTGTCGACTGGAAGGGCGAGAAAGAACGGAGCATCGCATTGGAAGAAGTAAGAATGGCCCAGCAAGAGAAGAACTACGTGCTGATGCTCTCCGGTAATATCCCTCTGGACTTGATTTGGATCAAGCCTGGAACCTTTGTCATGGGGAGTCCCAAAGAGGAACTCGACCGGCAGGATGACGAGGCATTGCATCGTGTCACGTTGACAAAAGGATACTGGATCGGCAAGTATGAAGTCACGCAAGGACAATGGGAAGCTTTAATGGGGACGAATCCTTCAAACTTTAAGAACGCAGGGAAGAGTGCGCCTGTTGAGCAAATCAGTTGGGATGATGCCATGCGTTTTTGCGAGAAAATGACTCAAGTCGAAAAAGAGGCCGGCCGTCTGCCTGATGGATATGTGTATGCCCTGCCGACGGAGGCGCAGTGGGAATATGCCTGTCGCGCCGGAACGGCAACCCCTCTCAATAGTGGGAAAACCCCCTCGACACGAGACGGTTCATGTCCGCTTATGGACGAAGTTGGCTGGTATAGCGAGAACAGTCAGGGAGCGCCTCGGCCTGTTGGAGGAAAGAAGGCTAATGCATTTGGACTGTATGATATGCATGGGAATGTATGGGAGTGGTGCCGTGATTACTGCTTGAACAAAGGGGGTGTCGTGACCGATACCTACGTCGAAGGCATCACGGATCCGCTCTGTAAGACGGGGATCAGCCGTGTGTGCCGAGGGGGTGGATGTTTTAGTGGTCCGGGAAGTTGCTGGTCTGCCAATCGCAGTAATGAACCGCCGACATCCAAGAATAATTTTATTGGGTTCCGGCTTGCGCTTGCGCCAATCCAATAGCCTGTCTTTTATAACCCTAGGGCTTTTCTGCGGGCAGATTCGTATTCGGTATCTGTCAGATGACCTGCCTTATACAGGCGTTTGAGTTCTTCGAGCTTTTGGGCTGTCGGATCGAGCATTGGCGCTGGGGAGGCGATTACTGGCGCAGCTGTCTTTTCTTGTCTGACCGGATAGGCCAGAGCAGTCATTAAGGTATTGCACCTGGTTCCGATGAAAGCCCATTTCCATTGGTCTTGGACGTTGATATCTACTACGTGGTAGCCACTTCCGACCTTCACCATCATATCCTCGTATGCGCATTTCTGGCGGCCGTTGATGTACATTGGCAGAATGCCAAACAGGAGCAACCCCCCCGCTTTTCCAGAAATCCTCTTTTCACTGGTCAAATCGAGTGTCTTTAATGAGGTGTTTGCGAATTTGACTTGGTCGCTGACACAGCCGTATTGTATAACGCTCAACAGGATGACGAAAGATAAGAGATTAATTTTCTTCATTTTACTGCCTCTCCCGTAATAGTGACTTGTTGAAAAAGCATAATCCCGAAATAAAGCCAGAGTTCGTCAAGAGTGACATTTATAAGCGTTGTGGATCCCGGAACGCTCTTTAGCGCATCCGCATACGCGCGTTCCGTACGTGAATTAATGCCGATCGGAATAACGCCGAGAAAAAGCACACCGCTTGCTGTTCCTTGCGCAGGGCCCAGCTTAATTGGCTTCTCAGGCGGAGCGGATACCAACCGCACATCAGTCGATGAGCATCCGACAAGGAGCGTACAAAACAGAATAACAAAGAGAAACGTATTCAATGCAACGTGGAGTTGTCTCATAATAATTCCTTTTGGTTCTGCGAGAAAATGCATATAAGAAAAAACATCAAGCTAAATATCAAAAACGATTATGATTATAGAGGGCTCAACAGATAAGTCAATCGTAATTTAAAAATTGCTGGAAATTA
>JBAXCC010000519.1:0-2055 GCA_037141675.1 bacterium
CCGGGCGAGAGTTCAATCTCAACTCGGTTGTTGGGAAAGTCAAGCTGCGTGATGCGACCCTCGACATGGCCGCGCGTGCCGCGGTCGAGTGTCGCGCCCTTGAAGATGATGTAGCTGCACTCCTTGAAGCCAAGAGCGAAGTGGGCGTGCGGTGCTTGATCGTCAGGCAGGTCGAACCAGAAGGTCGCGCCTGTGGCATCGATTGTGAAGGGATGCGCGGCATTGCGCTTCAGCCCTTTAAATTCCAGTGCGAACTGCACGCCGTCACGTCCCCAGCTCTCCTTGCCAAAGCGGTAATCGCCGGGCGGAATGCGCACCGACTCCAGATTGTTGCTGAAGGCTGCGAGCACCTGCGGCAGGATAGTCTTGCCTGCATCGCGTTGGGTTTGTTTTTGTGCGTCTGTGAACTGCGGTCCTGCGGGTGCGGCAAAGCTGAACGGCGCGTCCGATGCCCTCGCGGTGATCGAGGCAACACAGCACACGAGTAAGAAGAATAGTATATTCATGAGTGCCTTTGATTGTACGTGCTTATAACTTCACTGGAATGTTGGAATATGGGAATGTTGGAATGATGGGGGAAAAGCGAATTGCGGCTATGGAGGGCCACGCTCTGTCGTGGCCGCGGACGCGGCCCTCCTTCGCTTCCGCCTCCGCTAAAGCTACGGCGGACTGGAAAGCTACGGTGGCCTGGCAGAGCGCGTCCCTCCAGTGGGGACTTCTTCCAGTATTCCAACATTCCATTATTCCTTTTCAGTTGATCCTTCGTTTATTTCTGTTTTGTGAGCGGCGGGATTGTCTGTGATGGTGTGAGATGGAAGGTTTGATAAACCGTTTCGACGGGTTGGATGCCGCCTGTTTCTTTGAAGAGGCCGACCTGGTAGGCGCCGACAGTGACCTCAATCGGACGGGTCGCGCCGACAGGGACCTCCGTGGGAACGAACGCGTTGCCTTGAATGATGCCAGGGCCTTTGACAACAAAATAGTCCACGGGCAGGCCTGCCGAGCTCTTCGCCTTGAGCTCAATGCGTGCCGTTTTCGCGGGCGCATCCGCGACAATGGGAAAGTCCAGGGTTTGCGCGGCTGCGTTCTTCATGACGGTCGTCGAAGCCAGTGAAATCTGGCAGGTGCGACCTGCGGCGGCAAATGCCTTATCGCCCTCATGGAAGATGCGGACGAAGGACATGCTGAATCCCGCGCCCGGACCTATTCGATGGCGCTTCAGGCGTAGCGTGAAACGCGTCTCTGTCACGCCGCGTTCGTCTTTCATCTGTTCGCTACGCACAAGATCGAAGGCTCCGCCGTGCGCGTTGAAGCACAGCGGCAGCTCGCTCACCGGCAGATCGGTCTTGCCGGAAAACAGCAGGTTAGTGAAGGCATGCGCTTCCTCTGGATGCTTCGCGTGATCTTTGTTTTTCGCCGTACAAATGTCAGGTGGTGCAATGAAACGATAGGTGGTCAGCGTGAAGAGTCCGTCCCCGTGCAGCAACGCCTGCGGCTCAGGCATTGTCGCCATCCGGCCGTGCGCGAGGCTGATCGGTTTTCCTGTTGGATCAAGCAGGGTGAACAGCTCGATCTTTTTGCGGGGCTCGGAGAGGCCCAGTTCAAATTGTGTGCGCGCCAGTTTCTCTGTCGGGAACCAGAGCGCCTGGTTGCGACGGCCTTTGTACTCGGAGTAGGGCGCGGGCAGTGCAGCATCCTTCGGCAATTCACCTGCTGCCGGGATCTTGGGATCCATCAGCCAGCCATCGCGCAGGGTGAGATTCTTCAGGGGCTCGCCGACTTTCTCAGGTAGACGCGCTGTGGCAATCGCATCGAGCCAGTCCGCGACGAAGGTGTAGTTGCGTGGCGACATGTCAAAGTGGCCGCTCGTCATCTCCCAGCACGAACTGAAGAGCTCGGCATGCGGTTCATAGGTGGTGCCCGGATTGTCGTCGCGATCGCCGCGCCGATAACTGCTCATATAGGTGCCATACGCCAGTGGGAAGGCGCCCCAGCCCACGGTCTCCTGGCTGCTGGAGGTGACAAACAGAATCGGTACGTTGCGCAAATTAAAGT
>JBAXCC010000520.1:0-2053 GCA_037141675.1 bacterium
CGTCAGCATCGACATGAAGGAGGGTGCAATCTTTGTAATCCATGAAAAAACAGTAGCAGATTGGACTTGCCGAATACAGAACAAAAGTTCTATAATCATTCCCCATGGCAGCCAAATCAAAATTTGCAGAACGTCTTCCCGTACTGGAAGACTTTATTCATAAGACAGGCCGGGCGCCGACGCTCGACGAAATCAGGTCCTTGTTCAAGGTCCGTTCCAAGAATACGGCCTCCATCATTGCGGGCAAGTTTGTAGAAGCAGGCACACTGGCGCGTACAGGGACGGGACGGTTGGCTGTTCCGCCCCAGGCTCGGGCGACACCCTTGCGCATTCTCGGGTCCGTGGCAGCGGGTTTCCCGTCGCCTGCGGAAGAGGCCTTGTTGGACACGCTGACGCTGGATGAGTATCTGATTGCGCATCCGGAGTCCACCTTCATGCTCAAGGTCGAGGGCGACTCCATGATCGATGCCGGCATCTTGCCCGGCGACACGGTCCTGGTGGAACGCGGAAGGACCGCGCGCAACGGTGATACCGTAATCGCCTGTGTTGACGGAGAGTGGACCATGAAGCACTTTTACAAAGACAAAAGCGGTATTCGTCTGGAGCCTGCCAATATAAAATATACGACGATCCGTCCGAAACGCACCCTCGCCATAGAAGGCGTGGTCTGTAGCGTGATTCGGAAGCTAGTGTAGGCTCGCCCGATAGTGTGTGTTTATAGCTTTGGAGCAGCAGGTTTGATGGGTGGCTGGAAGGGGTTAGCACCTTTGACCTTTAACTTTCGCGTGTAGACCTTTCCGTCACACAGGACGAAGAGCCTATCGAAATTCTCGCCGCTGAAACAAAGATTTCGGCAGGCACCGGGTGTCGGAAGAATGCAATTGACGCGGCCAGCTTGGTCACAGACCTGTACGCCCATCGCTGTGGCCACGTAAAGCCGTCCGTCGCGATCTACACACATCCCACCAGCATCAGCATTGTCGGCAGTATCGAGGGAGTGGAGATGATAGTACTTCTGACCAAAGGCAAGGGTGTTGTCCGGTTGGATTTGATAACTGTACACCCAGTGGGACGAACGGTCAGCAGCGTAGAGTAGTGATTGATCGGGTGAGCGGGTGATGCCACTGGCGGTTTTTAATCCAGCTTCAACAAGTTTCGTCCTGAATGCTGCAGCGGGATCTTCAGGAAAGTGGAAATTCCCCGTCACACCTTCCCAGCGTTCGCCGGGGATGAGAATATCCTGGAGCTGTTTGGAGCCGAGCCCCGTCTTAATCGGTGCGGGCCAGTCCTTCCAGAGCCAACGCATGGCGTCGGCAAAAATCTCTGTTGCGTGCTTGCCGCTGTGGCCACCTTCGCCCCAGACATGGTTGACCTCGTATCCGGCAAAGGTGAGCGCACGCTCCATGGTCTGGTTGGCCATCCACCAGTCACCACAATAGATATTGAGGTCGGCACTGCCGTCCTGGATGAAGACGCGGAGCGGTTTAGGTTCGGTCTTCCGGATGAGCGTCGGATAACGATCGCCGCCCCGCAAGCCGACATAGGTGCCGATGGCGCTGAAGACGCGGCTGAAGGCGTCAGGCCGTTCCCATGCGGCTGTGAATGCGCAGATGGCGCCGCTGCTGGAGCCACCGATGCTGCGGTCGTTGCCGTGTGTCGAGAGGTTGAGTTTGTGTTCGCGGATGATATACGGCAGGAGTTCGTCCAAGAGGAAGCGGACGTAGGTGTCGTTGGCGGAATCGTATTCGTAGCTGCGGTTGAACCGGTCAAGGGCATTGGTGGAGAGCGCCTTGACCTTCCCGGGAGTGACGAAGATGCCGATGGTCACAGGCATTTCCTTAGCGGCAATGAGCTGGTCAAAGACGGCCGGGGCGTTGAACTGGATGCCGTCTTGGTTGACATGGAGGCAGGCTGGCTTGCCGGAATCGTACTGAGCCGGCACATAGAGCGAGTAGTCGCGTGTGGTGCCTGGGAAAATCACACTGTTGGTGAAACTGTGCTTGGTGATAGTTCCCTTGGGTACCTCGGCCACGGCACCTGTGCAACAGAGGAA
>JBAXCC010000521.1:0-2051 GCA_037141675.1 bacterium
GTGTCTAGTTTTCGCCTTCTTCGTGTCTGAACAGCGAGCTTATCGACTGGTCGTTGTGGATCCTGCTAACAGCTTCGCCCAGCAGCTCAGCGACGGAGAGCACGGTCACCTTCAATGGCAATTGGCTGAGGTCCAGATCGCTCCGCAACGGAACGGTATCTGTGACCACCAGCTCATTTAAGCCAGATTCGGTCTTCAGGCGCTCAACGCCCTTCTCCGTCAGAGGAAAGTGTGTCACAGCAGCCCTTACGGACGCCGCGCCTTTCGCTCTAACGATTTTAGCTGCCGCACACAGCGTGCCGCAGGTTGTGGTCATGTCATCGACCAGGATCACGTCACAGCCTTCAACGTCACCTACGACGCTGAACGCATCCACCTCCGCGTCTCCCAATCTCTGCTTCGCCACGATCGCCAGGCCTGTGCCCAGCAATTGCGAGTAGCTATACGCTGTCTTCGCCCCTCCGGTATCGGGCGACACAACCAGCGGCTTCTTCAGCTTCATCTCGCGCAAGTACTTCACCATTACTGGCGCGGCGTGCAGGTGGTCAACGGGAATATCAAAAAATCCTTGTATCTGCTGGGCATGTAAATCCATCGCGAGGATGCGGTCAGCTCCGGCCGCCACCAGCAGATTGGCGACGAGCTTTGCGGTAATCGGTACGCGCGGCTGATCCTTGCGATCCTGGCGCGCATAGCCGTAATAAGGGAGTACAGCCGTGATGCGTTTCGCAGAGCCACGACGGCAGGCGTCAATCATGATCAGGAGCTCCATCAGCATCTCGTTGGGCTGCGTGCAGATGGGCTGTACAATAAAGACATCCATGCCTCGGATGTTGTCTTCAATCTTGACATGCGTTTCGCCATCCGGAAAACGGCGGATCTTCGCGTTGCCCAGCTTAGCACCGAGATAATGCATCATCTTCTCTGCCAGTGGCAGGTTTGCTGTCCCAGAAAATACGATCATGATTAAGTTAAAAGTTAAAAGCTAAAAGTGAAAAGCGACGAGCAACGCAATTTTCCCCCTTTATCCTTTATCCTTTATCCTTTCTCCTAAAAATGGTTGCCCGGGGTGGATTCGAACCACCTCTGAAAGAGTCAAAGTCTCTTGTGCTGCCATTACACCACCGGGCAAGTGCGAACTAACATACGCCATAGACTCACATCGAGTCTCTTACAAACCTCTTGTCCATGTGCTTCGTCTCTCACCAGACCAAAGACAGACGAGCCGCTTCCAGAAAGCAAAACGCCAAAGCAACCCGCAACTTTGAGTTGCGAAGCTGTTTGCGCTACAAGGGGATAACGTTCAAAAACCCCCTCTTCCAATCCGTTATACAACACGTCCGCCGCTGCGGTCACTTGACCTGTTCGGACAAAAGAGATCATATTATGAAGGAAGTGGGGGGGGGGAGTCAAGCCCGCTTTCCAGTTTTTGAAAACTTCCGCTGTTGAGCAGGGGATGCCCGGATTGGCCACGACCAGCCAAAAACCGCGGCATGTTTCCTCGGAGAGCCCTTGGAAGAGGCCGGTGATAAACTCGCCCCGGCCTTCCATGAGCACGGCCCCGCCATGCACAAGAGCCGGGATATCGCTTCCCAGCTCGGCGCCCAGCTCCATCATTTCGCCGCGCGGAAGGTCCAGTTCCCAGAGCTCGTTGAGCCCCCGGATGACGGCTGCGGCGTCTGCGCTGCCGCCTCCCATGCCCCCGCCGATCGGTATGCGCTTGTGAATATGGATTTTGGCGCCGGCGGCAATTCTGTAGCGGGCCTGCATCATTTTGGTGACGCGGATGCACAGGTTTTTTTCAGGAGGGCCGATCAGCGACAGATCAACCCAAGGCTCGGCCGTCACCGTGAGCGAGATCTCGTTGTTCGTGGTAGTCACGGTCACGGCGTCGGTCAAAGATACCGGCATCACGACGCTTCTGAGCGCGTGATACCCATCCGCCCGCTTGCCTAACACTTCAAGCGTGAGGTTGATTTTCGCCGGCGTCTCAATGGAAATGGATGACCCTTCCTGTTTCATGGAGGGCGCGTATTTTGCCAAAATCGTTT
>JBAXCC010000522.1:0-2043 GCA_037141675.1 bacterium
CCCAAGGGCTCTTATCCTGAAGGTCCTGGCTACTGGGCCTACGGCATCGAGTTCAATACATTGGCGATCGCCATGCTGGAACATGCAGAAAAGACTGATCATGGATTGCTCAAGCTCCCGGGCTTCATCGCAACAGCCGAATATCCGGACTTGGTCACGGGTCCCAGCAACATGCCCTTTAACTATGCTGACTGCGGCGCAGGAGGCAGAGGGTCAAGCTGCGCAACCTGGTGGTTTGCAAAGCGCCTGAACCGTCCAGATCTCCTCGACTATTCCGAAGATGCCGCATTCAGGCGTTATTGCTCACAACGCTCAAAAGTATCCGCTAACTCAAGCGGTGACCGTCTATTCGCTTTCTCGCTATTGTGGAATGTAACCTCCAATAGTAAGGCCGAGAAAATGACGCCGCTCAATTGGTCGTCCGATGGCCCAATTCCCATCACCATCCAACGGACGAGCTGGAACAACGACGAGGCTGTATTTGTCGGGCTCAAGGCTGGAGCAGGAACAGGTCCTCACGGACACATGGACGCTGGCTCCTTTGTGTATGATGCGCTGGGTGTGCGCTGGGCACATGACCTTGGCATGGAGGGATACAATGGCATTGAGAAACGAGGCATGAACCTCTGGAGCCCGGAACAGAAATCAGACCGCTGGAAAATTTATAGACTCAGCAGCTTCAGCCACAACAGCCTGACGATTGACAATGAACTGCACAAAGCCAGTGGCTTTGCAAAGGTCATCGATTTCAAAGACAATGGCAAAGCGTCTAAAGTCACGATTGACCTCTCTCCCGTCTTTCCGCAGGCCAAACAAGTCACCCGCACAGGCGAAATGAAAGCTGACGGCATCTATACGTTGACCGACACCCTCACGGGATTAAAACCAGGCGCATGCGTGCGGTGGCAAATGATGACCAAGGCAACCCCGAGCGAAACACGCACAGGCTCCATCATCCTCTCAAACGGCAAAAAGCAGCTCAAGCTTTCAGCACTCCACGCATCCACTGCGCAATGGCAAGTCAAGGACGCCAGTAAACCAGTGAACGAATGGGACTCGCCGAACAAGGGCTGCAAACTCATCATCTGCGAACAGACCGCCCCCTCCAACAGCAACCTGACCTTCACAATCCTATTTGAACCCTTGTAGGCAAAAGGGGTCAGGGTTCAGGGAATAAACGAAGGAGTAACTTCTTAAATTAAGAGTTAAACGTTAAACGTTGAGAGTTAAAAGTTTGGAACGCTTAACGCTCAACGCCGAACTCTTAACGCTCAAGTTAGAGACAACGCGAGGTGGCGAGGCGGCGAATCGCATACTCCTAGGCTTGCGATCAAGTGGGTTTTTCTGTATAATTCAAACACTTTTTTAACTGAACCCTCTAAGGAGTCACCATGAATCAAGCAGCCTGGACAGCCGTAATGTCCGAAGTCGAAGCCACCTGTACAGCCCATCTTCGTGACTTGTTTGCAAAAGATCCTGACCGTGCGTCACGTTTCACAATCGATGCAGCAGGATGGACGCTGGATTATTCCAAGAACCGCATCACCCCAGCGCTCATGAAGAAGCTGCTCGCGCTCGCGGAAGCCAGCGATCTCAAGCGTTGGATTGACGCCATGTTTGCAGGCGAAGCTATCAATGAAACGGAAAACCGTGCCGTGCTGCATACCGCGTTGCGAAACCAGTCGGATACGCCCGTCCTGGTGAAGGGGAAAGATGTCATGCCTGACGTGCGCGCCGTGCTCGACAAGATGGGATCATTCTCGGAACTCGTCCGCAAGGGCAAGTGGATCGGCCACACGGGCAAGCGCATCAAGTATGTCGTCAATATCGGCATCGGCGGCTCGGATCTGGGTCCTGCCATGGCTTATCAGGCGCTCAAGCCCTACAGCAAAAACTCCATTGCCTGCTTCTTCGTCTCCAATGTGGACGCCTCGCACCTCGCAGAGACGCTCAAGCAGGTCAAGGCTGACCAGACCCTCTTCATCGTCGCCTCCAAGACCTTCACAACCCAGGAGACCATGACCAATGCCGAAAGCGCACGCG
>JBAXCC010000523.1:0-2011 GCA_037141675.1 bacterium
TGAGTTTAGCCGACCGGATACGCGCCAAGGGGCTGGTGATCGGCTCCCTGGTCGCGCCTGTCTGGGGACCGGCGGGCGGCGGTTCAGCTTTTGGTAGTGAGACTGAACAACAGCAATTTGTCCTGCAAGTCCGCAAGGCGTGCCACATCGGCAAGCGGTTGCGTGACATGGGCATTCGGCCGTCCGGTGTCATCCGTATTGACTCATCAGGATCGGTGGCGGATTGGGCGCGCGATCCACGCGTCTATACAGAACGGATTATTGAGACGTTTTCGCGTGCCTGTGATGTCGCAGAGGAATACGGCGAAAAACTGGCAGCGGAAGGTGAAGTTTGTTGGGGCGGCATGCATTCGTGGCGCACGATGCTCCAGGTGCTGGAAGGTGTCGGACGTCCAGAGCGACTCGGGTTTCAGGCGGATATGGCGCATACATTGCTTTATATGTTAGGTGTAAATGCGCTGGAAGACAGCTTGGTTCCCGAAACGTTTGAGTGGCAGGACGTGGCGACGTTTCAAGCCGCTTACAAGAAGCTCGCAACGGCGTTGCGTCCCTGGACGATTGACTTTCATGTGGCGCAGAATGATGCAACGGTCAAAGGGCAGGGCACGCATGAAAAGACGGGGCGTCACTGTTTGCCGGATGATCCGAATGGCAAGTTGGATATCGTCTGGGCAGCAGGACAGTGGTTACGCGGCGAGGATGGAAAGCCCACGCGGGCCATTCGTCATCTCTGTTGGGACGGCTGTATGTTTACGAATGAGGTGATGATGAAGCCAGAGACGTGGAATAAAATATTAGCATCGATGATCAACGTGCGTGCGGCGCATGGTTGGTGTGAATAACCTGAAAGGAAGAGAGAGGCGATGAAAGCAAAAAAAGTATTAAATGTCGGGATGATCGGATACGGTTTTATGGCGCGGACGCATTCGAATGCGTATCGCAAGGTAGGCAACTTTTTTGATCTGGAGTACCAGCCCGTCCTAAAAACAGTGTGTGGCTTGGTCGAGGCCGAGGCTCAGGCTTTTGCTGAAAAATGGGGGTATGAGTCCTACACGACAGACTGGCGTAAGGTTGTTGCAGACAAGGATATTGATATTATCGAAATCTGTGTGCCCAACAATTGCCATGCGGAGATCGCGATCGCGGCGGCTCAAGCCGGCAAGATCGTGATTTGTGAAAAGCCGTTGGCCTTAAATTCAGAAGAGGCTTTGCGGATGACCGAAGCGGTGGAAGCCGCCGGTGTGCCTAATTTAGTTTCCTTCAACTATCGTCGTGTCCCGGCAGTGACGCTGGCTAAACAGTTGATTGATGAAGGGCGACTGGGAAAGATTTTCCATTACCGCGCCAATTTCTTGCAAGACTGGACGATTTCGGCTGATGTGCCGCAAGGCGGTATGGCGACGTGGCGGCTGGATGCCAAAGCAGCGGGTTCAGGAGTCACGGGAGATCTGCTCGCGCATTGCATTGATCTGGCGCTTTGGCAGAACGGGCCGATTCAAAATCTGACGGCCATGACCGAAACATTTGTCAAGGCCCGTAAGAACGTAGAGACTGGCAACATAGAGCCGGTTAAGATTGATGATGCGTGTATGTTCTTCTGTCGCTTCGCCAACGGCTCGATCGGCAATTTTGAGTCGACGCGGTATGCCCGTGGACACAAAGCGCTCTTCACGTTTGAAATCAACGGCGAACTGGGTTCGCTCCGCTGGGATTTACATGACCTGCATCGGTTGCAGTATTTTAATTATCGTGATGAGGGCTTCCTGCGCGGCTGGCGTTCCATCCATGTCAGCGATGGCGATCATCCGTACATGAAAAACTGGTGGGTGCCGGGACTGCAGATCGGGTACGAACATTCGTTTGTCCATCAAATTGCTGATTTCTTGCAGGGGTTGGCAAAGGGGCAGCCTGTGAGCCCGACGTTCCGTGAAGCGCTGGCGACGCAGCGTATTTGCGATGCCATTCTCGCGTCGGCGAAGAGCGGACAACAGCAAGAGATTAAGTAGGGGAT
>JBAXCC010000524.1:0-2001 GCA_037141675.1 bacterium
ATGAACGGTATGCAGGAGAACAAGGCTGTGATTCCGCCGAGGATGTAGTGAAACAAGGATAGCAGGTCGATGTTCTTAATGTCCTCATTGCTCATAGTTACTCCTTTTCATGCAGCGAAGATTTAACGGGCCTCAGTTGTCTCTTGCTGGGAAACGAACTAAGATGCTTTAATTATTGCTGTTCGGGATGGTCTAATCAAGGGAAATGTTAGATGAAACTTTATATTTTTGACAGGATGAACAGGATTTTTAGGATTCGTTTTAGTTGTAATCCCATATGTCGTAGAAAGTTTGGAGGGACGCGCTCCGTCGCGTCCGGCCACGACAGAGCGTGGCCCTCCAGTTCGTCATGACTACTTAATCTCTCTTACTCTCCCGCGAGCAACTCTTCGCAGAGGCGCATGCATTCGAGAAGTTGGCGAGGATAGTGAAAGCATCCTTTGAAGAGGTTGCCTTTTAAAGGAGTTGTGACGCGGCAGTCACGGCTGAGATAGCCGTATGCTTCGCCATATTCTTTGTCGACAAAAAACTTCTCATACCACGTGTGTAGCTTGAGATGCCAGTCGGCGTATTTCGCATCGCCTGTCAACTGGTAGGCCAGGAGCGTTGCAATTAATGCTTCGTTTTGGGGCCACCAGAATTTCATGTCCTGCCAATATTCGGAGACAGGGTGATTGTTAACATCGCGAAAATAGTGAATACCTCCAAACTCGTTGTCCCATCCGCGTTCCCACATCCAGTCAAGAATTTCAATCCCCGTTTTGATATAAGAAGCATTCTTGCGCAGCTTGCCCTCCTTCATAATAAACCATGCCCCTTCGATGGCATGGCCTGGATTGAGGATACGTCCGTCCAAATGATCAATAATCTCTCCTGAGGGGGAGACATTTTCCATGCAGCAACGGATATCCGGCTTCATGAAGTCGCGACGGATCTCCTCGATTGCGAGGTCAATGCGGTTATTGGCATCTGCAAAGCCAATAGATTCGCGCAGACATTGGCAGGTCACAATATCAATCATGGGTTTCCCCATGGCCTTCATCGGCCTCACATCGGTGCATTTAGGCTCAGGAACATGGTTCGCATAGATTGCATACGTATCCAATGCCCGTTGCGCATATTCACTTTTCCCAGTTGTACGTGCATACTCTCCAAGTGCAATGGCTGAGAAGCTTTCAGAAAAAGCGTAACGGCGTTTGCGAATCGGTTTGCCTTCGCGCGTCACGTGGAAGAACATCCGTCCATCACTATCATAGCAATGATTGAGCAGGAAACGGATGGTGTGTACAGCGTGAACAGCCCATTCGCTATTTTCCTCCAACGTATTGTGGAGATGTCCGAGCATCCAGGCGAAACGTCCCTGCAACCATACGCCCTTGTCGGTATCAATGACATGGCCTTGCCGATCCAAACAGGTTATGAGTCCGCCATGTTCGCGATCAGCACCGTGATTAATCCAGAACGGAATACAATCGTCTAATAGGCGGGATCGATAGGTCGCACGTAAGGAGAGGAGTTGCTCCTTAGATAGTCCGCTCATAATAGTTCCTTTCGTGTCGGGGCTCAAAGTTTTTGACAGGATGAACAGGATTTAGAGGATTGGGTTCATTGCTGTTTAGCAAGCAGTGATGAAGGATAAACGCCCTTGGTGAGGGTTCCAAGATCAAGGGCTATAAACCTCATCTCCTGATGGTCATGTTCATAGATCAGTCCAATGCGGCCATCAGCCATTACGGCGGGTGTCGAGTAGGCATAACTGCCGGGGACAACAAGCTGATTGAAGCGCCACGTCTTGCCATCATCATCGCTGATTCGGATCATACCACGCGTCCGGCCTGTCGGTTTGCCTTCTGGCCCCGAATACACAAGCAAGCCCTTAGGCGCTTGTGGATGCGTCATTCTGATTAGCCCAGCTTGGCATTGGGGGCAGGGGAGTTGAGGTTCTGAGGCCATCGGGGTCCATGTCTTTCCACGGTCAGATGAATAGGCGACCATGCGTGT
>JBAXCC010000525.1:0-2000 GCA_037141675.1 bacterium
AGGCGTTGATCCATCCAATACCGATGCGAATAAAGGTCTGGTGAATAACAAGTTTATCCCCTACCTTCCGCTTGGCGTGGAGATGAAAACGCTCAATCAAGCGGTTTATCAACTCCAGAACTATTTCGATCGGCACTAAAGCGAACGTAGCAACCACGAACTAGACACGAATTATGAAACTTACGTTAATTATAAGAAATTGCCTTATTGCCTTATTGCCTTATTACCGCTTCGCTTTCGGCATTCGCCGAATGGTTTCCGCTATCGCTCCAACGAGCGTTATTCCTGTTCGGCGCACGGCGGGCATGTTGCTCTTCTCCTGCCTCGCAGTGACTGCATCAGCCAAAGCACAGCCCAACATCATCTTTATGTTGACGGATGATCAGGGCTGGACAGATCTCGGTTCCTTCGGGAGTCAATACTACGAAACTCCAAATATTGACAAGCTTGCCTCACAGGGGATGCGTTTTACTGCGGCCTACTCCGCATGTACTGTCTGCTCGCCCAGTCGTGCCAGTATTATGACCGGCCAGTATCCTGCCCGCTTGCATATTACAGACTGGATTGCCGGGCATGAGCGGCCCTATGCAAAATTGAAGATACCTGATTGGACTAAGTACCTTTCCACGAACATTTGCAATATGGCCAGCACGTTGAAGGCTGCTGGCTACACGACCGCCTGCATCGGAAAGTGGCATCTGGGAGGAGCAGACTACTGGCCGGAGCGGCAAGGATTTGATTTAAACGCCGGAGGATACGACCGAGGACAACCGCCTAGCTATTTTGCGCCGTACAAAATACCGACGTTGAAGGAGGGGCCTGATGGAGAGTTTTTGAGCGATCGGCTCACCGCGGAAGCCATCGGGTTTATGGAGAAGAACAGAGACAAACCCTTCTTCATCTACTTCCCCCACTATGCCGTTCATACGCCGCTCATGGCAAAAAAAGAGGTTATCGAGAAATATAAAAGCAAAACAGATCCCAAGGGGCTGCACACGAATGCAACCTACGCAGGCCTTGTCGAGAGCGTAGACGACAGCATGGGACGGCTTATGAAAGCCCTTGAGGAGCTGAAACTGAGCGACAACACCATCATTGTCTACACCTCTGATAACGGCGGGCTAAAGGGCGTCACATCCAATGCCCCGCTCCGCGTCGGAAAAGGTTCCGCGTATGAGGGTGGCGTGCGGGTGCCGCTGATCGTGAAGTGGCCGGGCGTCACACAAGCCGGGAGCACCTGCAGCGCTCCTGTCATCGGCGCGGACTACTTTCCGACACTGCTGGAGATGGCGGGTGTCGCAATCCCTGCCAAGCACGTGGTCGATGGCGAGAGCCTTGTGCCCCTTCTGAAGCAATCTGGACAGCTCAAGCGTGAGGCGATTTATTGGCACTATCCGCACTATCATCCTGGAGGGGCCACCCCCTACAGCGCAGTACGCGAAGGCGATTTCCGCTTAGTCGAGTTCTTTGAGGACAACCATATTGAGCTTTACAACTTGAAAGAGGATGTAGGCGAGACAAACAATCTCGCCCTTACGAATCCTGATAAAGCGACGGCCCTTCGCACGAAATTGAACACGTGGCGTCAGCAGATGGGCGCGCAAATGCCGTCGCCCAATCCCAACTGCGATCCGGCGAAAGAGGCGGCGAAGCCTCAGAATAAGAAGAAAGCTAAATAGCAGCCGGCGAGTTGTGGGTGTCTCAGTTCTGAGTTGTGGAGACAGATCCTTTCAAATGTGTGTTGCGGGCGTTTACGGGGAGTCCGGAACAGGATGTCAGGGCCGCGCCCTGACTGCGTCCGGGTCGAGGGGAGGCAGATACTTATCTGGCCTCCCTCGCCCGTCCTTCGTCATGACACGGCCCTGGCATCCCACCGGACTCGATTCCCCGTAAACGCCCGCGGTGACATGGCGTCGTCGCAATCGAGAGCGCCCGTTCCTCCGCGACCGTCCGTTCCGTTGGCCGGAGCGCGCCGGAGGAGTCGGATGCGCGGCCCTGGT
>JBAXCC010000526.1:0-1983 GCA_037141675.1 bacterium
CGGACGAGCTTCGCCGCGTCTTTCCCGGTGACGAGTTGCAGAAGGTTGCGGGACGACGCCTCGCGTCAGGCCTGCACAACGGCATGATCGCGCCGATTGTACCATTCCCCTTGCGAGGTGCGATGTGGTATCAGGGCGAGTCGAACGCGGATGACGAGTTTAAGTACATGGGGTACTACCGGAGCCTGCCAGCACTGGTTCGCGAGTGGCGACGGCTGTGGGGCGCAGACCTGCCAGTCATGCTCGCACAGCTTCCTGCATATGAAAAATATCCGACCAATTCGTGGGCGCACATCCGCGAGGCGCAGTTGCTGACCTCTCAGCGCATGCCCAACGTCGGACTGGCGGTTACCTTCGACGAAGGCGACCCGACCAATCTCCATCCAGCCAACAAGTATTTCATCGGCACCCGGCTCGGACTCGTAGCGCGATCCATGGTCTATGGCGAGAAGCTGGAGTGTTCAGGACCTGTGTATTCCAAACTGGAGCGTCAGAGTAACGCGTTGACCTTGCATTTCACGCACGTCGCAGGGGGCTTGAAAGCGCGCAATGAACTGACTGGCTTCGAGATTCGCGGTGCGGACGGCACATGGTTTCCAGCAAAAGCCTCGATAACGGGCAAGGAGAGCGTGACTGTTTCCAGTCCCAACGTGCCGGAACCACAGGCCGCGCGCTATGCGTGGAAGAACGACCCTGTAGCCACGCTCTTCAACGACCTCAACCTTCCCGCCTCCCCGTTCAGAACTGACACGCCACGGGTGCTATTCAACTTTGTTGAATCAACCCCCGAGGGAGTAGAGAGAAAGTAGGAGGGAGGAGTTGTAACAGCCAGATTTGAAATGGGTTAAAAAATTGTTCTCCGCTATTCGCTGTTGTCTCTTGGATGAAGACACACTTTCGAAGCTTGTGAAAAGGCTTATTTCTATTGGCTCTCCTCTCCTCCCTCCTCACTGCTACTTCCTACTTGGTGTGATTCATTTCAACTAAAATGAATCACACCCGCAATGGACAAACCGACCAAATAAAAGTAGAATGAGAAGCATGGAACAGAGGATTGTCTTTGTGCTTATAATGAAAAACGGGGGATCGGAGTCATGAAACATATCGTAGCACACCTCGCCACTTTGATGATGGTTTGTTTGGCGACTCTGAATATGCGCGCCGGGGGAGTGATAGGCTTCACGACTTACGGCGGCAGTTGGCAGACCAAGGACGGCGTGCTGAGTGTCAGTGCCGATGCGGGGGCGAAACTGATAGCGGATACGCCCGCGTTTGCAACGGGGGAGGTTGGCGTAGAGATGTTATTGCCGGAAGCTGGAGGCGGCAATGCGGGGCTGATCGTCAAGGTTAGCGAGGCAGGTGTCGGCGCGGACCGGTTTAACGGCTACGAAATCTCTCTCGACGCCAACCGGCAGATGCTGCGACTCGGCCGACACCGCCAGAACTTCGAACTCCTTCGGGACGTCCCTTGCACAGTGCCAGTAGACCAATGGATCGCTCTCGTGGTACGGTTGACAGACACAGCCATCGAAGTCAAGGTCAACGACAAAACAATGCTCACGTACGACGACCGGGAACATCCCCTCGCGCTGGGCAGGGTCGGGTTCCGTCCGTGGCAGCGGCGCGCGCAGTTCCGCAATTTTCGGATCACGACCAACGGCCATCTCCAGACTATTCCATTTGTAGCAGCGCAACCCGTAGCTTTGGTGACAACCCCTCTGCCGCCCATCGCCTTCATCGCGCGCCATCCTCTCAGCGCGCCGTTCGCCGTGGCCCAAGACCTCTGGATGGCGCAACCGCGCGCGCCAGGGTGCAGCATCCGTATCTTTGATGGCCAGACGACGAAACACATCTTCGACGATCCCACCGGCTGCATCTATGACATGAACGTTTCGTACGACGCGAAGATGCTGCTCTTTTCCTATCGTCGGCAGGATGAAAAATACTGGCACCTCTGGCGTATCAACACAGACGGCACTGGAC
>JBAXCC010000527.1:0-1974 GCA_037141675.1 bacterium
TTTTCGTACAGCGACGGGGACCTGGCCAGCGGCGGCAGCACGGACGGGAAGTGCCTGCTCGGGGTGTACACGGGGATCGACCTCCGGTATAAGTTCACCGCCCGGTGGGGTGTATTCGCTGGCGCAGCTTATAGCCTGCTGCAGGATTTTGAACAGCAGGCTGACGGCCGCTCCGCGGAATTGCAATTCGGCAGCAGCTACACCGTCCGCGCCGGCATATTCTTCCAGTAGAACGACGAAGATGTTGGCAACCATTCGCTTAGGGGGCATCACTCCACTCGCTGAGCGGGGATAAACGAAAGAGGAACTTTTAGCTACGGATTGCGCGGATTGACGCGGATTGGAAATTATTTTCATTTTTTCCGTGCTTCTAAAAAATGAAGTTATAAACACGGAGTTGGAACCGAAAAACATATGTTCATTTTGGAACATATTGCCGCTGAAGACAAATCCTGCACGACCCAATTCTTCGCCTGTGCGTTTTACAAATATCTGTTTTTTGGGATTGATGTTTACACTCCTCCCAGTCATAATCGTTCCCATTATAGGCGCTAGAATGTTTCTGGCGTACCCAATGGGAGACTCGTGATTGTAAATCATAATGGACAGTGGGCATTTTGGGCTTGTGATGAAAACGTTCATCGAGAGGAGTTTATGAAAATCATAATGCTATCCTGCCGCAGAATTATTACTGCCTTGGCAAGCTCAATTCTGGTGTTCTCCGCATTGATGCCGGCAACAGCGGCGCCTGTTCCACGGCAACCTGGCGATATCGTTCTGGAGAATCGGGAGTTCCGTCTGCTGGTCAGTGGCAAAGGATGTGCTCGCAGTCTGATCCACAAGACTACCGGACAGGAATGCCTTGAACCGGATGCGCAAATTCCCATGTTTACGTTGACGCAGTATCGACCGTACGACAATGAAGTGCAACTGGCATACCCCTGTAAACTCAAGGCATTTCCGGCCAAAGAGGTGCGGCGAGAAGGTGACCGTCTCCTGGTCGACTTTGAGCTGATCGACCATCGAATGGAAATCCGGATCAAAGAAACTGATTCGTATATTGGTTTCCAGCTTGAAAAAGTCAGAGCCAAAGAAGTCCCTGTCCAGTGTTCGCCCTGGAAATGGAAACCAACTCCGATTGATGAGGCCTGCTTCGTTCAGCTTCCGATAAAGGATCGCGCAAACTTCGGGGAATGGCTCAACGTCATGTGGGACAAGGACGTTGCGGTCAACCTGCTGGCCACAGATCCATACCCCATGATTGACGGACTGGAAAGGCGCGGGCATCGTATCTTCACTGCAACGGCCACAATGGAGGTGAAACTTGAGGGCCTTGGAGCCGCGCTGATTGTCACTGAGGGGAACAAGCTTCTGGATCGCATCGCGACAGTCGAACAAGACTACGGTCTTCCCCGAGGTGTGGAAAGCCGCCGTCGCAAGAACTATTGTTATTCGTATTACTGGGTAAGCGACGTAACCACGAAGAACATTGACACGCACATTGAGTACGCGAAGCGTGGCGGTTTCAAAGCCTTTATGATTTATTACCTGGCGTTTGCAAAAGCGCCGGGGCATTACGAATTCCGTGATAACTATCCGAACGGAATGGCTGACTTGCAGGAGATCGTGAAAAAAATCAAGCAGGCCGGCATGACTCCCGGGCTTCATCATCACTATAACAAGTCGTTTGGCATGGATCCGTACATCACGCCGGTTCCGGATCCACGCCTGAATCTGAAAAAGATATTCACGCTTGCCGGCGATGTCGATGAAAAGGGCACCAGTCTTGAAGTCGAGGAAAACCCGGAATGGTCGGACCTGTCATCCTGCGAGAAATACCTGCGTATTGATGATGAGCTGATTCAGTATGATTCGTTCACGATTACCCGGCCGTATGTTTTCACCGGATGCAAGCGGGGTATATTCAAAACAAAATCAGCAGGCCACAAGCGAGGTGTAAAGTTCGGTCTGCTT
>JBAXCC010000528.1:0-1965 GCA_037141675.1 bacterium
TTCTGGAAAATGGCATGATTTTCCAAAAGCGTGCATTTCATTATGCACATCGCAGACACCAAAAAAACCTATTTTGCTGTTTGCAAAAAAGAGGGTGATATGTTATTCTACAAACCTATTTTTTTGCACCCTTATATCTTTCTCCTTTTGTGTGAATGATGTGTGAGTTTCAGAGTGATATCCCAAATGGGTGTTCTTTGGTTGTTCACGGTGCTAGTTATTGGGCACTGAAACAACGTGGTTTAATGGATTTATTTTCATGAGAAGACTTGATTTAACCGGAGAATGGACTGTCCGCAGGGAGAGTTCAAAGAAGATTTATAAAGCGATCGTCCCAGGATGTGTTCATGCTGATCTATTGACGGTTCACGAGATTGAGGATCCCTTTATCGGACGGAACCTTCAGGACCTTGCCTGGGTTGCTGAAAACGCTTGGACGTATGAGAACCAGTTTAACTGCGACGACCTCTCATCCTATTCCCATGTTGTGCTGGCCTTCGAAGGCTTAGACGGTGTTGCAACTGTCTCTTTAAACAATATCAAACTTGGCAAGACGGAAGCGGGTTCACATCTCGTCGAGTTTGATGTTAAAAAGCATGTGAAGATTGGCAAAAATATTCTCTCCGTTGCCTTTGACGCTGCGGTCAAGAAGGCGAAAGTTGATGCAGCACCTTTGAAGGGTGAACCCAGTCTGCCGACCCTCGGCATAGCCGGAGATGTTTCGATCTTGTCTTTCAACGGGGTGCGCATAACCGATGTGATCATTCAGCAGGATTGTGCAGCGACTCCGACCGTTGTCGGGCTGGATGTGACAGTCTGTACAGAGCGCTTTGATGCGGAACGCCACATGGAAGTCTTGGTTCGTATTTGCTATAAGGGCAATACGCTCCATGAGGTGCGCGATATTTTGAAGAAAGACAGCCAGACTTTGCATTTGAACCTCAAGAATACGCAGTACTGGTGGCCGGCTGGAATGGGCGAACAACCCTTGTATGAAATTACCATCGATGTATTTGCTGAACGTTCCTGTCTGGAACATGTGTCAAAGCGCATTGGCATCCGTGATGTTCAGGTCAAGAAGTCTAAGGATGGCGAGGTGTCTCTGGCTGTGAATGGGCATCCGATCTATATCAAAGGGACGACGTGGATATCACCTGATCTCTACCCGGCGCGCTTATCGCGTGTGGAATATGCGCGTCTGGTCAAGGCCTCGGTCGTGGCCAACATGAACATGATCCGTGTGCGTGACATGGACACGTACGAGTGTAATGCTTTCTACGATTTGTGCGATGAGTATGGAGTGATGGTCTTTCATGATGCGATCGAGCAGGAGCTTGTGCCGAATATCCGCCGCCTGAGACACCATTCCTGCATGGCTATCTGGGGATGTGATGATGCAAGCGTCGCCAAGAAAATTAAGGCAGAAGATCCTTGTCGCGCCATCTTGCCGAGAGAGTTGTTTGTTCGGAAGGACTTTACGCCTATAGCCTCTTTGCCGGAGCAACGCATTGTTGCCCAGTATCTTCCGGAGGAGGAACGGAATCTTTCCCATCCGACCTGTGTGTATCATGCAGAAAATGCAGAGGGCCTTGCGATCATGGCCGCCCGCTTTACCCAGCATTTCCTCTTCCCGTCGAATTTTGAAAACCTGATTTGGCTGAGCCAGATTCAGCAGGGTGCTCTTCTGAAGCGTGAATGGGAACGCGTGCGTTGTACTGAACCCGATACACGAGCCTTCATTCATTGGCACCTGAACGATCCATGGCCGCAGTGCAGCGCCGCGACAGTCGATTATGAAGGCCGCTGGAAAGCAGCGCATTATATCATGCGTAAAGCGATGGCGTCCTTATGGACGACTGGATCCTATTCAGTCAAGACGAAGCAGGTTGAACTTTTTGCCTTTAATGACACGCCCAAACTCTTCAAGGGCGAACTTGTCTGGCGCTTGGTGCGTACGCAAGGCGA
>JBAXCC010000529.1:0-1965 GCA_037141675.1 bacterium
TGCCAGTCTCTTAACGACAACTGGCGGTTGTCCAGTTTACGCTGAACCAACACACGTATATATCACCTATACCTGATATTATTACATATGAAAACATTAAGTAGCATAAGATGCTTATTTTGTTTTGTGAGCTCCCTAAACGAGTTTTCCCTTTTCCTGCTTTTAAATAAACAACCCCAACATATAAAAAGAGAATAGACCATACGTATAAAGCAAACAACTTCTCTTCCCGACCAGCACAAACAGTCTCTGCAACAGTTTTTAATTTTTGTTTAATCTCGCTATTGTTTTTTTGTAAAACTTCTTTTTTGTCATTATCCCAAGAGTTCCAACGTATTCCTGATTGTCTTTCTAATGCCCAGAGACCAAGTGCTAATAAAACAATAAATATTAAACAAGTTTTTACAGTTGACTGAACAGGTGAAAAACAAATATTTCTCATATCTTTTCCTCGCACCTCAAAATTACATTTTCCGTTCTCGACTCTGAGACTAGTCCCACTTTATCGTCGGCGTAATGATGAGAGAGGCAACGGGGCTGTAATTTGCCATTAGGCATTGAGTTTCTTTCTGTCGTTCTGTTTCGTCGTGCTTGCGTATGGGGCTGTGCTGCATACCTTCATCCTCACAGGTGAGAGTATACTTGTTTTTGCCAGCCTCCTTCAAGTTACAACTTTCATAATTCAAAAATCAGCCATCACGCCGAAGCGGGAGAATGTGGGTGCTGGCTAATCGTGGCCGCAAACCACATGTTGGATTTAGCTACGGCCCCTGGCATTCTTCGACCGCTGTCTTCCGTATTGGAACACAGTTGGCCTAATCACGGAAAAACCGACTAAAAGCCACACCTCGACCAAATAATTGATCGCCTTGATGAATTTTCACCTTGAGTTACTCCTCAAAAAGAACCAAAATATCCCATCGCTGGCAAGGTTGCCAGCAAAAGACACGCGTGGAACATTAAACGTTAGGCAAAAAAGCATGAGCTTTCTATCCGCTATCTTTGGTCGCAAGAAGCGTCCGCTTCGTGAAGCATACGAAGAAGCCGCGCAGACCATCGAAGCGTTTGTTGATGGACGGTCTGGCAGGTGGGACTGGGACGATTTTCTTTCTCTGTCGAAGGAGGACTCGTATCTCGAAGACGCCGCGATGCGGTGCAATCGGGTGCACGATGATTATCCCACGAAGAAGGAAGAGAATGGCTATTGCAGCGCCGAAGGGATTGATGTGTTGCGTGCGATTGCGAAGGAAGTTCGCGATCGGCTGAATGCGATGGCTGATACCGAAAGTGTCTAACCAGACGCCAGAGCTTTAACGTCGGAGAGACGAGGGTAAATGAAGACTGCGCTTAAATTCGTGCTGATATTGATTTGCATACTTTCAGCCTGTTGGGCGCTCAAATCTTTACCCCATACGCTTGAACTCATGTCAGGTGCAACTGCCCTTATTGATCGTCCGCATTATGATGCGAGACTTAATTGGACGTTCAGGATTTTGCGTCCTATCTATTTCGTGCTTTCCATGTCGCTGCTTGTCTTGGCATACGGATTGGCACGAAGAAGAACCTGGGTACTAAAGTTTGCTACAGCGTATTTAATGTTAAAAACGGTGGGAACCATAGTCCAAACGTTGGTGCCTCTCTTATTATTTTGGCCCCATCTTGATCTTGTGCCTGATGGAAGGACAAGGGAACAATTAGCCGTAGGTTGGGTACTATTGATGCTAATGTATTATCTCCATCCTCTTTCCATCTGGTGTCTGGTGTTGTGGTTTTCGAAGGTCGCAGAATATGACATCAAGAAAAAAGGGACAGCAGGTACTGACCTTAACCCCATTGCTTTGAACAATGAACAGAAGCCAAAAGGCGAACAAGTGAATGCATCCCATTGAGTACAAAGGATGATTCCAGACGTTGCATACCTTCATCCTCACAGGTGAGAGTATACTTGTTTTTGCCCGTCTCCTT
>JBAXCC010000530.1:0-1962 GCA_037141675.1 bacterium
CCATAGTGGGGCAAGCCTGTTGCAAAGGGAGGGCCGTCGTAAAAAACATAATCCCGCTTCACGCGATTCTTCGCTAAGCTCTTCTTGAAGGTGTCATGCGCATCCCAGAACGCCAGCATGTCCAGTTCCATCTGCGGAAAATCAGTCTTATTCGATACCGGTTGAAACATCTCGTACTCCTCTTTCTGCTCTCAAACAGCGCATATCCGACTGGATGAATCGCCCCTCAAAACAGACTCCATGACATAAACTAAAAATAAACCATGCCGTTTCACATATAGTAGCAAAACAGCAGGGGCACGTTTCCAAAAATTTCTTGAATGTGATAGTTTAGTCGATATCGTTTCTGTATGTCAACACGCAATTCAGGCTTTTCGCCTTGCCGAAATCCATCAATAATTGCTATTCTTTAACTCCTCATGACACTACACGACACAATCCGGAAACTGGGAGACCAAGCCTTAGCCGCATCACGTAAGCTGGTCAACTGTTCAACCTCCAAAAAGAATGCCATCCTGCTCGCCATGGCGGATGAGCTAATCACGCAGAGGACAGCCATCAAGGTTGCCAATGACGAAGACGTCCAACAGGCAAAAATCAGCAACATGGCCCCTGCCATGGTTGACCGCTTGACGTTGACTGACGCGCGGATCGACGCGATGATCGCAGGCATCCGTGAGGTGGCAGAACTCCCGGACCCTGTTGGCAAGAAAATCTGGAAGCGTACGCGGCCGAATGGCCTTGTTATCGAAAAGAAACGCGTACCGCTCGGCGTTGTGGGGATTATCTATGAATCACGTCCCAATGTGACGGCTGATGCAGCCGTACTCTGCTTCAAGACCTCGAACGCAGTGATCCTGCGTGGCGGCAAAGAGGCTATCAGGTCCAATCTCGCGATTGCCAAGGCGCTCCAGGAGGGCGGTGAGAAGGCCGGACTTCCCAAACATTCCATCCAGCTCATTGAGACTACGGACCGCGAAGCTGTACGTGAACTCGTCCAGATGGATGACCGTCTGGATGTCGTCATCCCGCGCGGCGGCGAATCGCTGATCCGCGCAGTCGTCGAACATGCACGCGTACCGGTCCTGAAGCATTACAAGGGCGTCTGCCATGTCTTTGTGGATGCCAGCGCAGACCAGGAGAGCGCATTGAAGATTATTGAAAACGCAAAATGTCAGCGACCCAGCGTCTGTAACGCCATGGAAACATTGCTAGTCCATCAGGACATCGCCTCTGCATTCCTCCCCAAGGTTGCAGCATTTGCCACGCGTAAAAATGTAACCTTGCATGGATGTAAGCAGACCTGCTCCATGATTCAAAACTGCGTACCTGCGACACAGGAGACGTGGACAACCGAATATCTGACACTGGACATGTCGGTCAAGATCGTCAAGGATGTCAAAGACGCCATCAAGCACATTAACACGTTTGGATCGCACCACTCAGACGCGATGATCACGACAGATAAACGCGCTACGAAGAAATTTCTCAAGGAAGTGGATTCCGCGGCAGTCTACGTCAATGCCTCGACGCGCTTCACGGACGGCGGCGAATTTGGCATGGGTGCGGAGATGGGCATCAGCACGGACAAGCTCCATGCGCGCGGCCCCATGGGTCTGGAAGAACTCACGACCTACAAGTACGTGGTCATTGGCTCAGGCCAAATCCGCTAAGACGGCCGAATACTCGTCTGGGATCACCTTTTCAATTGTCAGCCGTTTGCCGGACGGCAACGTCAGATCGATGCCTGTTGACGTCAGCATAAGGCGCGGGTAGCCTTGCTGTAACGCTTTTTCGCCGTAGCGCGTGTCTCCGACAATCGGATGTCCGATACTGTAGAGATGAACGCGTAATTGATGGCGACGGCCCGTCTGCGGATAGAGCTCGACCAGCGTAAAGCGGTCAGAGCGTTTTAAAACGGAAAACCGTGTCTCAGAGGGCTTGCCCTTGAGATCATCCACG
>JBAXCC010000531.1:0-1940 GCA_037141675.1 bacterium
CCCCTGCATCCCACCGGACTCGATTCCCCGTAAACGCCCGCGGTGACATGGCGGCAGTGCATTCGGGCGAGTCCGTTCCTCCGCTACCGTCCGTTCCGAGAGCTGGAGCGCGCCGAAGGAGGCGGATGCGCGACCCTGGTGCGGTCGCCGAATACAGCATCCCTGCCAGGACCACGCCTGCGCCTCCCCGGCATCGCTCCAGTCCTCGGAGCCGGACTCCGCGCACCGTCACGTCCTCGCTCTCCAGCACCGCCGTTAGCGCCGCCCTATTTTTGGGCGGCGAGCAATGACGTGTAAGATGCATGTACTACCCGAGTTGCAGATGCGCCTGCCCGCCGTAGCCGTATTCGCGAAGGCGGGTACCCGCCGGAATACCCAAGAGAAGCAAAGCCAAGGAGAAGTGCGTTAATCGGAGAAAGCGAGGTTCCTGCAAGCATCTAGGAATTGCGTCCGTCTAACTTTAGGTTTGTGATTTGAAGACTTAGGCTTTAATATACGCTCCGGATATTCAAATCGCAAAGAATGGAGTGAATCATGAAGCAATGGATGCTGTTCCTATGTGTGATGCTGACGTTATCGCTATTGGCCGAAAAGAAACCGAATATTTTGGTGATGGTCAGCGATGATCATGGATATGTGGATGCTGGGTTTCAGGGGGGCAAAGATGTTCCAACGCCCCATCTGGATGCGCTTGCGAAGTCAGGTGTGCGTTGCACAAGCGGGTATATCTCGCATCCGTTCTGCTCTCCCTCGCGTGCAGGGCTGCTGACAGGTCGTCAGCAGCAGCGGTTTGGGCACGAGTGCAATCCTGTCTATGACCCGCTGGACGAAAAAGAGGGTTTACCCATCACCGAACGGTTGTTGCCTCAATTCATGAAGGATGGCGGGTATTTAACAGGATGGGTAGGTAAGTGGCATTTGGGGTCTGCCCCTCAGTTTTTGCCTTGGAAGCGCGGCTTTGACGAATGTTTTGGTTTTATTGGTGGCGGTCATGCTTATAAGGATTGGACGCCGACAGGACGTCAATATATGCTTGCCTTGACGCGTAACGGCGAGCCAGTCCCTGGCGTGGAGAACGAGCATCTGACAGGGGTACTTGGACGCGAGAGCGCATCCTTCATTACGCGCAATAAAGATAAGCCCTGGTTTCTCTACTTGGCCTTCAATGCGCCTCACACCCCACACCAGCCGACGTTGGAGCGCGAGAAGCAGTTCGAGTCCGTGAAGGAGCCCAACCGTCGGCGTTATCTGGCACAGGTCAGTTTGCTGGATGATGCGATTGGCAAGGTCATGGACGCACTGGCTGCAAGCGGACAGAAGGACAATACGCTGGTCTTCTTCTTCTCGGATAACGGAGGCCCGACTCATAATGCGGCATCGAACGGTGTCTTGCGTGCTGGAAAGGGATCTGTGTACGAAGGCGGTATTCGTGTGCCCTTCTTGGTGAGCTGGCCTGCCAAGCTACCTGCCGGGACGAGTTATGATCAGCCGGTTTCGTCTTTGGATGTGTTTGCGACATCCTTGGGTTGTGCAGGCGTTCCTATGCCAACGGATAAGCCCTATGACGGCGTAAATGTTGTTCCTTACTTATCGGGTGAAAAGAAGGGGGCGCCGCATGACGCCATTTTCTGGCGTATGCAAAACAGGAAGGGAATGGCTGCGCTTCGAGAGGGGAACTGGAAACTGGTTAGAACCAAAGAGGGTGCCTTGGAACTCTATGATGTTGTTGCGGATATTGGGGAGACAAAGGATATTGCTAAAGCAAAGCCAGAGATCGTCGAGCGACTTTCAAAAATGCTTGAAGAAAAAAATAATCAAATGATTGATCCGGTCTTTCCAGGTTCATCCTTGAAAAACGAAGACTGGGGCCCGGGCGGTATCAATCAAAAGAATATTCCCAAGCCAAAAGCAAAAGCCAACCGCCCGGTCCGGGAATAAAC
>JBAXCC010000532.1:0-1936 GCA_037141675.1 bacterium
AAAAGAGAGTTATAAAATATTGGGCGGTCACAGCAATATGTGTCCCGTTCTTGTGCGGGTATGCTGCTGACGTGCGGGTGGTCCGCGCGGCGGATTACGGCGCGATTAGCAACGACGGGCTGGATGACACGCCGGCTGTGCAGGCTGCGCTGAAGGCGTGTAATGGTGCGCCGTCGCGGCTCGTGTTCGGTCCGGGGCAGTATGATTTCTATCCGGACCGCGCGCCGGAGCGCTACTTGTTTGTCAGCAACAACGACGAAGGGCTTAAGCGTATCGCCTTCCCGTTGGACAACAGCGAGAACCTTGAGATCGACGGGCAGGGGGCTCTGTTTATGTTCAGAGGCTGGATCACGCCGTTCGCGCTGGACCACGCCAAGAACATCACGCTGAAAAACTTCTCGATGGATTGGCCGCGCACCTTTCATAGCGAGGGCAAGATACTGGAGGTCCATACCAATGGGCTCACGGTCAGTTTCTCCGAAGCATTTCCTTACGCAGTCCGTAATGGGATCCTGGTTTTCACGGACGGAAAAAAGAGTCAGGAGCCGCAGACCACAGTCAAAGGCTCGGAACTCACGTATCCTTATGGCGGTCTGCTGGAATTCGACGTGCAGAAGCGCGAGACCGCCTATATGGCCCATGATTATTGGGTGAAGGGCGGGGTGACAGCGCAGGATCTCGGCCAGCGTAAGGTCCGCATCACATTAAATAAACTGACCGGGACAATCGGTAACATCCTGGTCTTTGGTCCGAGTCACCGCGACTGTCCGGGTATCGTGATCAGCGACAGTGCGACTGTGACCGTGAACCACGTGAACCTCTATCATTGCGGTGGCATGGGCATCATTGCTCAACGCAGTCGGGACATTACCGTTGATCATGTTCAGGTGACTCCTGCGCCGAACAGCGAGCGCATCATCAGCATCACGGCTGATGCGACGCACTTTGTTAACTGCTCTGGAAAAATCACCTTGAGCAACTGTCTTTTCGAGAACCAGAAGGACGACGCGACCAATATTCATGGAATCTACGCCCGCGTGGCGCGTCTGCTCGCACCAGACATGATCGAGGTGCAACTGGTCCATCCGCAACAACACGGTTTCGATTTCATCGTGCCCGGCATGAAACTCGAACTCGTACACGGTCCGAGCCTCGTCACCTATGGGGAGGCCGTTGTGAAAACAGTCGAGCGAGTGAACAAGGAGTTTACGCGCGTGACGCTGACCCAGCCGTTGCCGGCTGAAAGCATCGTCGGCGATGCAGTTGCAAGCGCCGATGGTTATCCTGAAACATGGATACACCACTGCGTGATCCGCAATAACCGCGCCCGCGGCATCTTGCTTGGCTCCCGTGCAAAGATGGTGATCGAAGAAAATGTTTTTCATACACCCGGTGCGGCGATCCTGCTGGAGGGCGACGGACGCTTCTGGTACGAACAGGCCGGTGTGCGCGATCTGGTGATTCGGAAGAACACGTTTGATAATTGTAACTTTGGGGTGTGGGGTAAGGCGACCATCGAGGTCGGAGCAGGCATTGAGAAATCGTGCCGGGCGACCAGCCGCTACAACCGTAACGTCGTGATCGAAGATAATCTGTTTCGCACCTTCGGACATGGCTCGTTTGTGCAGGTGTATTCGGTGGATGGGTTGACGATCCGCAGCAACCGCATTGAGACGAGCGGTGCGTATCCGTCCAAGCAGGGCGCGAAGGACAAACGCTTCGACATCACGGAGAGCGACAACGTGTCGATAAAGGAATAGAAACCCTTTGCACCGCAACATCAGGAGGGAAGCCACGATGAAACACGCCTCAGTCTATTGGGTAGGGTGTCTGCTTCTGCTTGCCGCGGCCGGGACGGCTGCGCAAGGCAGGGATGGCGGCGACGTGCCGGAACGCACGATGGAGGCCTTGCGGGCAGTCATTGCAGAGGGTATTG
>JBAXCC010000533.1:0-1936 GCA_037141675.1 bacterium
TCACAAGCGTTGTCAGACTCGCCTCAGCTCCAGCCACCTCAACCCCCACGTCAAAGCCATCTGCGCCGAAAACCCGTTTGGCCGCATCCGCCAGTGTATCGGTGAGCACATTGCAGGTGGCTTGGATGCCAACCTTCCGTGCGATTTCGAGACGATACTGGCTGATGTCGGTGATCAATACCTTGGCCGCGCCACGACTCAGGCAGGCCTGCGCAACAAAGTTGCCAATAGTACCCGCACCGGAGACAACCACATTCTTCCCGGTAAGATCCCCTATCCGGCCTGTCACATGCGCCGCCACGGCGATGGGCTCGACAAAAGCCCCCTGCTCAAAGGTAAAGTTAGCTGGCAGCTTCACGATCTTATCGGCTTCGGTTACAAACAGATCCCTGGCTGAACCAGGCGCCTGGAAGCCTCTCACCTTCAACACTTCGCACGCGTTGTACTGTCCACGCCTGCAGGGCGGACAGATTCCGCAGACTTCCTGAGGAGTCGCCGTCACTTTGTCGCCAAGGGCTACGCCGTCCACGCCAGCGCCAACAGCCTCCACGACACCCGAATACTCATGACCCTGCACCAGCGGGTAAGTGACAAACGGATGTTTGCCATGCCAGACATGAATGTCCGAGCCGCAAACCCCGATGCGCTTCACACGTATCATCACCTGTCCAGGGCCCGCCACAGGTTCCGCCACCTCCCTGAATTCCAAGCTTCCCGGCCGAATCACGACTGCTTCTTTCATAAATAACTCCATCCAAGGTGTACAACAAAACGCAGATTGATTACAGTTCATACAGGACACATCCTTGATCTGCCTGTAATTGATGATCATAATAATACACATTATACGCTGGACACAAGGCCACTTTAGGCTTTATTATCACCATTTTAGGCGTAAGGTCGAAACGGAACCAACCATCACTAAATAGGAATCCAAGCAGATGAAACAGATGCGCAAAGTAATATTGCTGATCCCTTCGGGGCGTGAATATGAGCGCGGCGTACTGCGCGGAATCATCGAATATGCCCATATCCACGGTCCCTGGATCTTCTATGAGGAACCGCCCCCCTACCTCAGTGAGTCGCAATTCAAACAGCGTCTGGCGCACATGCGCGCCTGGAAGGCCGATGGTGTCATCGCGCACCAATCCAGAGCCGAGGAAGTCAAGGATTTGAAGCTGCCCACGGTCATCATGTGCAGCACCACCCACCTCTCGTCCAAAACATGCCAGTTGCGAAATGACAATGAGGCGATCGGACGAATGGCTGCAGATCATTTTTTGAGTCTGGGCTTCAAGCATCTGGCCTATTGCGGTCTGCACGGGATGGAATGGTCATCGCTCCGCGCAAAAGCCTTTGCTCAACGCGCCGCGAAAGCAGGAGTGAAAACAAACCTGTACAAACCCTTCACCCCGCGCCCCGGCGAATCGTGGTACATCGAAGAAAAGTATCTTGGAGACTGGCTGGCTGCGCTACCTAAGCCTATCGGCTTGATGGCGTGCAACGATGACCGTGCACGGATGGTCGCAGAGATCTGCCGCCTCCGGGATATCCGAGTGCCGGATGATGTGTGCATCATTGGCGTGGATAACGATGAACATGTCTGCAATCGCGCGCATCCGCCGCTCTCCAGCGTGGCACTCGCCACCGAACGCGCGGGTTATGAAGCAGCCGCCCTTCTGGACAGCGTCATATCCGGCCGACGAGTCGACAACAAGGTCATCCTCGCTCGCCCAATCCAGGTGATCGCAAGGCAATCCACTGACTTAATCGCGATCAATGATGCCAATCTGGTCAAAGCTCTACGATATATTCGTGAAAACAGCAATCGGATCATCCAGGTCCGGGATGTTGTCGCGGTCGCCGGATTATCACGGCGCATCCTTCAGGACCGTTTCAGAGATACTCTAGGGCGTACACTGTTGGACGAGATCCA
>JBAXCC010000534.1:0-1929 GCA_037141675.1 bacterium
GGCGAGATAGCGATGGCCTCCCTCGGTCGCGATAAAGACAAGCAGCTCCGCACGGGTCTCTTGCATGGCTGGCACGTCAGTATCAATCACCACTCCATCTGAATCTTTTAACGAGAAGGGCTTTTCGTAGGAGAACCCGAGGAAAAGATGCGTGTCGATGTTGCCTTTCGTAAGGGTTCCCGCAGTTGTCCACCCGCGCTCAGCAGAACCCTCCAGCTCTGTCTTCACCGTTGGATTCGCCCCGATCGCGGCGTGCGTGATCGCAGGCAGCGGTTGCATCACCACCTGGCACGCCTGTTTGTCACCCGCTTTCAGGCGCTCCGGACGCAGCGCCGTGCGCGTGCGAAAAATGCGCGCGCCATACCCGCGCAACGTCATATTCTCAAACGTGCCTGTGGCCTGCTTGACAACACTGCCATCCTCTGGATTCCAAACCTCAAAGGGTTCGTTGCCGAGAAACTGCAGGCGCCCCTCCCACACTTGAGCCTGCGTGTTGATCACAAAGAAGAGATCACTGCCATCGACCTTGCGATGGGTCATCTTGATCGCTGTGCTGTTTTGACCGCTGACCTGCATATCGCGGCCCAGCACACGGTCAAGCAGCTTGGGCATCAGGCAGACCACGCCCTGCGGCAGAATGATGCTCAGCCCTCCAGCAGAGGACGATACTGTCGAGAGTTGCCCTGACTTGGGGAACATCTCCTGGGCAAGTTTTGTGGTTTCCAAACATGGAAAAGCATGCTCGCTGTTCAAGGGCACCTGCGACAATGCTATCACCACGCCGCCCCGCTTCCAAAAGGCATGGATGTTCTGCATCGCCTTCAACGGGAGTGTCGTGACGGAGGGCAAGATCACCACGCGCCAACGCAGGTCGTTATGTTTTAATTCACCCGCGCGGACCTCTGCACGCATCAGCGCCTGCGCATCGATGAACATGAAATCGCGCTGGGTAGAAAAAAGCATGTTCCCTGCCTGCCGGAAGCAATCTGCAACTGCGCGGACCGCATCCCCATTGCTCCACCGCTCCGTCGGCTCATACGCTGTCATCAAGCTGTCGGACGGATAAACCACCGCAATATCCGAGACCTGATAGCCGCCCTTGAGCATGGTGCCGCAGCGACCGATATGCGTATTGATCCGCTGCAAGGCCGCATGGTCAAACTGCCGGAACGGGTAGTAACTTGTGAAGGTGTTGATGCCACCCCACTGCAACAGATTACAGGTGCCGCGCACCTGCTCCTCGGTGACAACTATTTTCGGACGCGTATCGCCCTCCGGCCGGTAGGTTTCACAATGATCCGACACTTCGCACATGACGAGTCGATGCTGATTGAGTTCCGCAACGCTCGACAGTAATTTTGCCGACTGCCACGGAACATTGGGCGGAAGGCTGGTCAGGCAGTCGATGCTCGGCGCATCCAGACGGCGGATGCAGGCAAAGAAGTCGCCATAAAAAGGCACATGCGCCTCAATGCTCTCCTCCACCAGGAGATGTCCCCCTGAAGGGACTCCATGGTCACGACACCACGTCTGGATCTGTCCGAAGAAGTTTTGCGACACCAGTTGGCTGATTAGTTTCCAGAAGCCAAAGCGGATCGCTGCATCGTCACGACCGGTCTCTGTCAATAAGGCGGGCAGATCACTGATCAGATCGCGTCCCGTGGCCTTCCGATAATCGGCAGGCAGCGTGGGCGACCACGGCAGCACCAGATAGGGCTGCGGACGCATCCAGACGTTCATCAGCGACGGTTCATCCGTAAAGGTCGCATCAAAATACTCTCCCAGATTTTTTCCCAGATGCGCCGCATACTGGTCATGCGTGACCTGAAGGAATTTGGCTGTCGGTTCAGCCATCAGCAAATTGATGTAGGGCTTCTTGAACGCCAGACTTACCTCGGCATGTGTCCCGTGATAGATAAACTCCTCGGT
>JBAXCC010000535.1:0-1925 GCA_037141675.1 bacterium
AGGAGCCTGAACTTGATATGACGAAGACCGTGATCCAGTGCGTGGAAGAGGGCGTCGCAGGATCAAAGGCCATCATGGCACGATATGATGAAATTTGCGAATTACTGGGCAACGATTTGAGCGATGCGGAATCAGACAAGCTGAATGCGGAGCTCGGAAAACTTCAGGACACGATTGACCATAACGACCTATGGAGCCTCGATCATCACATTGAGCTGGCTATGGAAGCCTTGCGCTTGCCTCCTTCGGATGCGCCGGTTGCGCCACTCTCAGGCGGTGAACGCCGCCGTGTGGCCCTCTGCCGTCTGCTGATCTCCAATCCAGATGTACTACTCCTTGATGAACCCACCAACCATTTGGACGCAGAATCGGTTGCGTGGCTCGAAACGTATCTGAAGAATTTCAAAGGCACGCTTATTGTTGTGACGCATGACCGCTACTTCCTCACGAATGTGACGGAGTGGATTCTCGAATTGGACAATGGTCGCGCTTATCCGTACAAGGGTAATTATGAGGCCTGGTTGCAGCAGAAGCAGGATGCGATGATGCGTGAAGCCAAGCAGGCTGAGTCGCGTCGCAAGCTCATCGAAAATGAATTGGCGTGGGTGAAGACGAATCCCTCGGGGCGTCGTGCCAAGAATATTGCGCGTGTGCGGCGTTATGAAGAATTGGCCGGACAACAGGTCAACACGCGCGAAGATGAATTGAGTATCCAGATCCCGGCTGGACCGCGCTTGGGCGACCTCGTGGTCAATGCTAACAAGGTATCCATGGGCTTTGGTGACCGTCTGCTGTTTGAGGATATGAGCTTTGATTTGCCGCGTGGCGGTATTGTCGGCGTAATCGGTGGAAACGGTGCAGGCAAGACAACGCTGTTTAAGCTGATTACTGGGGAGCTAAAGCCGCTCTCAGGAACGCTCACAGTCGGGCCGACGGTTGTGCTGTCGCATGTCGACCAGATGCGCGATGCACTGGATCCGAACCATACGACTTACGAGGAAATTACTGGGGGCTCTGAATTTGTGATGCTGGCCGGCACGACACAAATGAATGGCCGCGCCTATTGCGGTCGTTTCAACTTCAAGGGAGCTGATCAGCAAAAGCGAGTAGGGGTGCTCTCCGGCGGCGAACGCAACCGCGTGCACCTGGCCAAGTTGTTGCGAAAAGGCGGCAATTTTCTGCTCTTGGATGAGCCTTCAAACGATCTGGATGTCGCCACCTTGCGATCCCTTGAAGAAGGCATTTCTGACTTTGGCGGGTGCGTTATGGTGGTCAGCCATGACCGCTGGTTCCTGGACCGTATCGCTACACATATTCTGGCGTTTGAAGGCGATTCCAAGGTGACCTTCTTTGAAGGCAACTACGCAGACTACCATGAGCAACGACGCAAGTTGCTGGGAGATGCCGCAGACCGTCCGACCCGCGTACGCTTCCGTCCCATGAAGCATGGGTGATCTCGCGGCGTGGGGCGGGAACAAGCCAAGTGGTAACCTTTTCCCGCGAATCCTCGCTAAGCCGTGTGTATTTTTGCCGACGGAATACCATCGTCGTTAATCACTCAAAAATACACACCGCTGAAATGAGTCGTTCAAATTATGGGTTGAGTTTCTTAGTGATTAACGGCGGCTGTACCCAGCCGAAAGAAAATCAACCCATTTCGCGGAGATTCGTGGGCAAAAAATCAAGCTGAAGGCGAGTCTCTCCCAGAGCCGGTATTCGGCTTTCCCATTATTCCAGCGTTCCAAAATTCCAATATTCCGTTTTTTTTGCGAATCTGCATTGACTTTCAACGGCGAATTCGCTAAACTACACGAACTTTTTCTGAATCACCCGATTCACGAAGTGGCGAGGTAGCTCAGTTGGTAGAGCAGCGGACTGAAAATTCGCGTGTCGTCGGTTCGATCCCGACCCTTGCCACCATTTTT
>JBAXCC010000536.1:0-1901 GCA_037141675.1 bacterium
CGCAATCCTGTAGTCATACTGAGGCGGTTACTTGTTTTGTACGTTTTAGCATTGTTGACTTTCGAGGGGTAATATCTTATGATGTGCCCTCTCAAAAACATGGATATGACACGACATACTCAGGAATTACGGGTGCTGCATGAAATCAGCGTGATCATGAACCAGAGCGTGGATATGCGTTCTGTGGTTCGGCAGATTTTAGAGACGCTGGATGAGTGCCTGGGGTTCCGCTACGCGACCATCACCTTGCTGCGTAAAGGGGGGGATGACATTCTGATTGAGGCTGCTCATGGTCTGACACAGGAGCAGGCGCAACTTGGCCACTATAAATTGGGCGAGGGCGTCACAGGGACTGTTGTCTTGACCGGAGAATCGATGGTTGTACCTCGGACCAGCGACTCGCCCCTCTTCTTGAATCGAACGAAACATGGGAAGAGTTCGGATACATCCTTTATTTGTGTGCCAATCAAAGAAAAAAAGGAAGTTGTCGGCGCACTAAGTATTTATCGTGATTTTGCCGACAGTGTCCAGCTGGCCGCGGATGTAGCCATTCTTGAGATTGTGGCCTCTATGATGGCACGCGCACTTTTGCTGCGACGTGATTTGCTGGCTAAACAGGAGACGTTGGAAGCGGAGAACCGGGAATTGCGGGCAGAGCTGACCCGGCGCTATCATCCAGATAATATCGTTGGAAATTCGCGTGAGATGCAGGAGGTCTACGACCAGATTTCTCAGGTTGCGAAGAGTCAGGCTACGGTTTTAATTCATGGCGAAACAGGGACGGGCAAGGAGTTGGTCGCCCATGCGATACATTACGCCAGCAATCGGGCGGATAAAGCCTTTGTGCGTGTCCATTGCGCGGCATTGCCGGAAACCATTATTGAAAGCGAATTATTTGGACACGTCAAGGGGGCCTTCACAGGGGCTGTATCTGATCGTAAAGGGCGCTTTGAGCTGGCGGATGGAGGAACGATCTTCCTTGATGAAATCGGAGAAATTCCACTGGCGATCCAATCAAAGCTTTTGCGCGTGTTACAGGAACGCGAGTTTGAGCGTGTCGGTGATGTGAAAACGACAAAAGTCAATGTACGCATCATCGTGGCGACGCATCGCAATCTGCCGTCCATGGTCGAACGAGGGCTTTTCCGTGAAGATCTGTATTACCGTTTAAGTGTCTTCCCTATTTTTGTGCCGCCTCTCGTGAAGCGGAAGACGGACATCTTGTTGTTGGCCAATTACTTTATGCAGAAGTATGCAACGATCAACGAAAAGCCAGTCAGTGGATTCGTACCTGAGGCGATCGATCTGTTGCTGCGTCATCGCTGGCCAGGGAATGTGCGCGAGTTGGAGAACTGCATTGAACGTGCGGTCTTGTTGGCAGATGCGGAGGTCATCGAACCTCATGTACTTCCCATGACTGTCCAGGCGCCTGTCTCTACAGAAGACCGCTTAGACACTGACTACCGTGGCATTGAAGAGGTTGGCAAGCATTCGCTTGAAGAACTGGTCGGTTCTTACGAAAAGGCGATTCTGGCTGATGCGCTTGCTAAATGCGACAACAATGTTGCGGCGGTAGCTCGTCTTCTCTCGTCCACGCCTCGCATCATCGGGTATAAGATCAAGCAGCATCAGTTGCTGTAAAGGCGGGGCAGGCTTGATATTTCACTCCCAAGGCAAGCACGGGCTCTGCTGAATGCGGCGGTCTCTGTCTACCTGTTTTGTCCCATCTAGCACAGGCAAGAATGCCTGGCAACCTTTCCTCAAAACTGGTTTCTTGTCTTTGAGCCCACACTTTGGTATCATTATTATCAATTATGTGGAATAGTTGTATGTTAAATAAATTCCTACAGGTTTTTGTGTTTTTCATTACAGGACTTTGCTGTTTTGGCAGCGATGAATCC
>JBAXCC010000537.1:0-1896 GCA_037141675.1 bacterium
AGACGACAGAGCCGTCACGCCTTGATGATTCGAGAGGCTGGATTTAAGGGGTTAGGCGCGTGCTCGGATGACGGGGTCAGGTAAGGCTCGGAACAATAATGAGATATTCCTCGAAGTCTGTCTAGAATTTCAGTCATCGCGTTAAAAGAGGCTTCGCATTCAGTCAGGAGTTTGGGTACATCCCCTGGTGCAGGGTTGTTTCTCAAACGATATAAGGTCATGCTCATCACCGATGCGGGTTGCCCCAAGTGGTGGCACATGGTGCCAATACTTTCGACCATCACACGCTGGCTCTCCGCCTCGAGTTCAACATCGTGTTGCTTTTTAAGCATCTGGATGCGATCTTCCGACATCTTGACGATACGTTCAAGGTAGCCTTGGACGGCAACTAGATCATCCTCGTCTTTTGAAATGCTGACCAGCTCCGGGATTCCTCCTCCCGCCAGAATACTTAGATAATGCCTCAAGCGGACGATACTCATGGGGTACTTGAACAGCAGTGTGTAGCCCAGCAAAATGACCCCAAGTATACCGCCCCCGGCAACCCAGATCGTTACGGGTGGCAACGTGATTCCTTTGCAATGACTCAGCCACCCCCAGAAGAGAAGCAGCGCCGGAAGGACCGTGATGAGAATAGACGCGACCACAACCTGTCCCCAAGAGCCTCGGCGAGAGAGGGATAGAGAATCAGGGTTCAGGTAAAAATGCGTATTATTTCCGTGAAATCTCATAATAACTCTTTTTGATAACTATCGACCAAAATAGTTAACGTTTTTTATTCTAGCGTAAACCGTGACACTGTGCAAGCTGTCTTTGCGGTATTCAAAATGCGGGGTGCGATTCAACAAAGTTGAATCGCACCCCGAAATGCTACGCTGTCTGTTAGCGTTTTGCAGCACGGTAGCGGGCGATGAGGGCGTTGGTTGAGGCGTCATGCTTGAGCACTGGTACGCCCTTGGCGCTGAGTTCAGTCAGCACTTTGGAGGCCAGCACCTTGCCCAGTTCCACGCCCCATTGATCAAAGGAGAAGATGTTCCAGATGATACCCTGTGTGAAGACCTTGTGCTCGTATAGTGCGATGAGTGCGCCGAAGGTTTCGGGCGTCAGAGCATCGGCGAGCAGGGTGTTGGTGGGATGGTTGCCTTCGAAGGTTTTGTGCGGCACGAGCTTTTCTGACACGTTTTCAGCGCGGCATTGTTCAGCAGTCTTTCCGAAGGCGAGTGCCTCGGTCTGCGCAAAGAAATTGGCCATGAGCTTATCATGGTGGTCGCTGATGGCGTTGTGTGAGGTGCAGAAGCCGATGAAGTCGCACGGGATCATGCGTGTGCCTTGATGGATGAGCTGATAGAAGGCGTGCTGGCCGTTCGTGCCGGGTTCTCCCCAGACGATCGGGCCGGTTCCGTAGGCGACGCGGTTGCCATGACGGTCAACGGACTTGCCATTGCTTTCCATGTCGAGTTGCTGCAGATAAGCTGCCAGTCGTGCGAGATATTGGTCGTAGGGCAGTACAGCATAGCTTTCCGCGCCGTAGCCGTTCGCATAGAGGATGCCGAGCAGGGCCATGACAACCGGCAGGTTACGGCTGAAGGGAGCGGTTGCAAAATGGCGATCCATCTTGTAATACCCCTTGAGCATCTTCTTGTAGTTAGCTGGACCGATGGCGATCATCAGCGGAAGTCCGACTGCTGAAGGCAGCGAGTAGCGTCCGCCGACCCAGTCCCAAAATCCAAACATGTTCGCGGTATCGATGCCAAAGGAGGCAACCTTCTCGGCATTGGTCGAGACAGCTACAAAGTGCTTGGCAACCGCTTTGGCGTCCCCGAGTTTTTCAATCAACCATGCGCGTGCGCTTTCGGCATTGGTCATGGTCTCCTGGGTTGTGAAGGTCTTGGAGGC
>JBAXCC010000538.1:0-1895 GCA_037141675.1 bacterium
ATGAATTCAAATGATAAAGAAGCTTTAGCTATACGATATTTATTCGAGTCGAGTCCGGAGACAGCCTGGGACAACCGGGCCATTATTACGACACTCGGTCTGCGCGGTAAACAAATCAAGCGCATGAACGATTTGCTCTTTCAGATGGTGCGCGACGGGAACATTGTACCGACGCGTAAGGGTACCGCCTATATGCTCGCCAAGGAGGCCGACTTGGTGACTGGCGCTCTTCGCATGGTCCGTAATGGCGCCGGGCATGTGATTGAGAAAGAGACTGGCAAGGCGGTCTGGATTGAAGAGGAGAATCTGGGCACAGCCTTGCATGGCGATCTCGTGACGTTGCGCCTGACACGAAAAGATGCCGAGCTGAAGGGCAAAGTGATTAAGATCGTTGAACGTTCGACACGTGATATTGTCGGTACGCTCTTCACGACCGGAAAGTTTATGTATGTGGTTCCGCTGAATCCGGTCTACCGTAAGGATTTTTATGTGCCCTCCCTGAATGGCGCAAAGACCGGTGACCGCGTGGTAGTACGCTTCACGGGATGGGAAAATCGCCATGTCGCCCCTGAAGGTGAAATCGTGGACGTGATCGGCCCTGCGGATAATCCTTCGCTCGATACGCTGGTCATCATGAAGCAGTTCGATCTGCCGGAAGATTTTCCTGCGGAAGTGATCGCTGAAGCGGAGAAGGTTTCCCAGAGACTCAGTAAGCCAGGCACGCGACTTGATCTGCGTGACAGTTACATTATCACGGTTGACCCTGCAACGGCCCGTGACTTTGATGATGCGATTTCGTTGGAGGTCGACGACAAGGGCAATCGCGTGCTGGGCGTGCATATCGCGGATGTCAGCCACTTTGTGCGCCCCGACTCCGCGCTCGACAAAGAGGCCCGCGAACGCGGGACGAGCGTCTATCTGGTTGACAAGGTGATCCCGATGTTGCCGGAACAGCTTTCCAATGGCGTGTGCAGTTTGCGCCCGGATGAAGACCGCATGACCTTCACCGCGTTCATGACCTTTGACGCGACGGGCCGCATGCTTTCTCGTCGCTTTGCAAAATCACAAATCCGGTCTAAGCTGCGTCTGAACTATGAGCAGGCCATGGCCATTATTGCCGACCAGAAGCCGGAAGGGCTCGACGTTGTTCCTGAGAAAGCACGAGCACTCCTGAAAGAGACCTGGGGGTTGGCTGCTCAATTACGAGCGCGTCGCTTCTCTATGGCAGCTTTGGATCTGGAGGTCCCGGAGGTTGAAGTCGTATTGGATCGGGATGCCCGGATGACGGGACTGCTGACACGCCCTTACGATGAGTCCCATCAGTTGATTGAGGAGTGCATGGTGTCGGCTAACGAAGCTGTCGCAACCGAGCTATGGACACTTGGCATCAAGATTTTGGCGCGTCTGCATGAACCGCCAGATCCAGAGAAGCTTGCTGATTTGAAGACAGGACTAGCCCTTCTGGGTTTCCATACCGGGAACCTTGCCATTCCGAGCGTGCTGGCGCAATTTCTGAAGGATACGCAAGAGCATCCGTTGCGTTATCATGCGCACACCATGGTGCTACGGAGCATGAAGCGCGCCATCTATTCCGCTGAGAAGATCGGACACTTCGGTCTGGCCAAAGAATACTATGCGCATTTTACATCGCCCATTCGCCGTTATCCGGACTTGGTGTTGCATCGTCAGCTTGCTGACTTCCTGGACGGCAAGGGCGGAAAGATGCCGCAAGGCTATTTGATGGCGACTGCGCAATTGGCGACAGAGCGCGAACAGATTGCGGACGATGCGTCACGCCAACTGATTGAGATCAAGAAATTCCGCTTCCTTCAGCAACAATTGGATGAGAAGAATCCGATTGAATATCGCGCGGTGGTGGCCAAGTGCACCAATTA
>JBAXCC010000539.1:0-1879 GCA_037141675.1 bacterium
GCAATGAAAAGGTCTGGCGCGTCTATGCGGGCTTTGGAAATGTGATTGAAAATCCAGGGGCTTTCAAACTGCATAGCGGAGGCTTTGGACTGAGTACGCGGCACGTGGGCGCGGATTATCCGAATGGCTTGAGCCTCGTTCAGGCCTGTGATGTCTTTCCGGATGGCGCGGTCTATGTGCCGGAGACCAAACGCTTCTCCTTGGAGACCCTGCATGATGCGACGTTCATGCTGATCCCCTCTGCCAAGGGCGCCTTTGATGCGGCCCGCGTCTATAGCGACCGGTCTGGCTTTAAGAAGGGCAAGGGAGTAGATTCCATTTTGGGACGTCTATGCCTCGATCAATGGGGCGGCGATTATAAAGTCGCAGCAGAAGATTTAAAGCAGGCCGGCCGTTACGGTTTGAGCGATTCCCTTTTTGTGAAGCACTCCTGGCAGCGCTGGGGCTATGATTACCGGCTCCCTGAAATTTATCCGCCGATGGGCGGACTTGAACCCTTCCAGGCTATGCGTGAAGCTGCCCGCAAGTCAGGCATCCTTTTTATTCCGCATGATAACTACATCGACTTTTATCCGGATGCTGAAAAGTTTAGTTACGACCAGATCTACTTCTCCGCGGACGGCAGACCTGTGCGAGCCTGGTACAACGAGGGGGCGCGCGCGTTGAGCTACAAGTGGATGCCGCATGCCTTCCGTCCCTGGATGGACGCCAACCTCAAGCGGATGCATGACGGATTCGATCCCGACGGAATCTTCATCGATGTCTTCACGGCTGTTCCGCCGGTGGATTACTATGATCGCGCCGGAACATACTATCCTCGCATGCGTACTGCGAAAGAGTGGGCAGGGGCCTTTGATACCTGCCGCGAACGCCTGCGCAAGGATGGACCCATGATCAGCGAGGCTGGCACGGATGCTCTGATCGGCTCGGTCGACGCAGGACAGTCCGACCACTTTGGTGCGGAGCGCTGGATGAAAGGCTTCGGCGACTCTGAACGCACGCCCTGGCATGATATGGCCACGCACGGGAAGATGGTCCTTCTGGCTGGCGGCTTGGGGCCGCGGTATGCCGCACGGGACTGGGAGGACCATAGCGGTAATCCCTTGCATGGATATGGTTCGGATGATTATCTCTCCAACACCGTGATGGGCGGACGCAACCCCATGTGTGACGGGCCCTTCTCTCGACGGTCGGTCATGACCTACTGGTTGTTGCATGATGTGTGCGCCGTGTTGGCGCGTGAGACCTTCGAGTCCCATGCCTTTGGCAAGACCATCCATCAGCAGCAGACCGTGTTCAGCAAAGATGCGAAAGTGTGGGTCAATCGCGGCAGCAATCAGGTCTGGACTGTTGCTGACGGGAAGCAGTTGCCGCAATACGGCTTTTATGTGGAGACGCCCCGTGCCAAGGCTGGCGTGTTCTTGATTGACGGACAGCGTGTCGGTTTTGCGAAGTCAGAGAAGGCGCTGTTTGTCGATGCCCGTCCGCGCAGCAACGCGATACGCAAGGTCAAGCTCGAGTCGTATGCGAAAGAGGGCAAGTATGTCGGCAACGGAACCTTTGAGGTGACGCTTCACTTCAAGGTACTGGAGCCGATCACGGATCACCGTCCCTTTGTGCATATTTGCAATTCTGATGCCAAGACAAGCGACAGCATCGTGTTCCAAGCGACTATCCCTGTGGATGTGAAACGGTTTACCACGCCGGGCGAATGGGATGTAGTTTTACCGGTGCGCGTCCCGAGCGATGTGGCGGCTGGCGTGTATACCGTGCGTTACGGATTCTACCATCCCGGACATGGCGACCGGCTGGTTATTGGCGAGGGGCCTGTGGACGCAGGCCATCGCATCATGGGCGGCGAACTCCATGTCGCGAAAGA
>JBAXCC010000540.1:0-1878 GCA_037141675.1 bacterium
GCAAGATCCGTTGACGAGGCGAAGCCGCCGATGTGAATCTGCTCACCCATGAGCAGCTCCCATAGCTGGCCTTCAGCCCCTGAATAGATAGTCTGTACTTCCTGTACATAATCGTTGCCTGCTTTAAACATGGCAAACCTCCTTGACGTGTTAATTGCCCGCCTTACCATTTCCACCCGGAAACAGCCAAAGGCAAGAGCAATTCTTGGATTTATACAGGAAAGTCAAATACGGTTCAAGTCGTAAATTTTATTGTATTGCTTTGATCGATCTGAATTGCTAATTTTAGGCATTCGCAGACTGAAAAGGAGAACCCATGGCCCTGACACGCTTCAGCATATCGCTTGACGAAGAATTGATGAACACATTCGATGCCAAAATCAAGAAAGACAAATGTCCTACGCGGTCAAAGGCAGTGGGTGACTTGATACGGGCCAGCCTGGTACAGACGGAGTGGCGAGCGGGCGACGAGGTCGCCGGTGCGATCGTGCTGGTCTATGACCACCACACGCGGGATGTTGGTAAACGTCTGACAGACATGCAGCACGATTGCCACGACGTGATCATCTCGACACAACATGTGCACCTCGACCACGACAACTGTCTTGAGATCATCGCGGTTAAAGGGACACCCCGCGAGATCGAGACCATCGTCAAGCGCCTCAAATCCATCAAAGGGCTGAAACACGTCTCCTTGGCGGCTGGAACGACCGGGCAGAGTCTGTCGTAACACGAAAATGAAGAAAGTATGATGGTTGGCCTTTTTTGGTCTTGCTTGGTGTTACGATTCTATGATAAATATTATTTGCTTCACACGGAATAGGCAAACTTGTCGCCAGAGGAGCGGGAACAAACGAAGGAGTAACTTTTTTAGCATCCGAATAGCGCGAACTACACGAATCAGCGGCTCACCGAGACGGTTCGCCCTACCCGCTTCGCACGGGTCATCTATCAGATCCGAAGGCGGTAGGGCGAACCGTCTCGGTGAGCCGCAAAGGGTTAGAGTCTCAATATGCACATGGCAGACGCTTTAATTTCACCCGCAGTGGGCGGGGCTTTGTGGGTCGTCTCAGGCGGACTGATCGTCTTGTGCGCCCGGAAAGTGAAACAGATCGTGCGGGAGAATCTCGTTCCTCTGATGGGACTGCTGGGTGCATTTATTTTTGCCGCACAGATGATCAACTTCTCGATTCCAGGCACCGGGTCGAGCGGGCATCTTGGCGGGGGGCTGATCCTGACTCTGCTGCTCGGCCCGTACGCGGCCTTTCTAGTCATCGCCTCGGTCTTGACCGTGCAGGCCTTCTTTTTTGCGGACGGCGGCTTACTGGCCTTGGGATGCAATATCTTTAATCTGGGGTTCTTTCCAGCGTTCGTCGCCTATCCGCTGATCTATCGGTCTATTGCGGGGAATCAGCACGGGACCCTGCGGGCTCGGGTGGCTACGCTGGCAGCAGCTATCATAGGCCTGCAACTGGGTGCGCTCAGCGTGGTGCTGGAAACCCTGGCATCCGGAATTTCCGAATTGCCCTTCGCGACGTTTGTCGTGATGATGTTGCCCATTCATCTGGCCATCGGTATCGTGGAGGGCTTGGCGACTGTTGCGGTGATCTCCTTCGTCGCACGGGCGAGACCCGAGGCGCTGGTTGACGCTGCGCCGGGGCTTCCGTCACGCAGTCTGCGGCCTGTGCTGGTCGGGCTGGCGCTCGCCGCCGTTGTCACAGGCGGACTGGCGAGCTGGTTCGCGTCCACCCATCCCGATGGACTGGAGTGGGCCATCGCCAGAGTTTCCGGCAAGGAAGAAATGCCTGAAGCGGAGTCGGGCGTTCACAAAGAATTGGCGGCATTGCAGGAAAAGACTGCGCTTCTGCCTGATTATGG
>JBAXCC010000541.1:0-1867 GCA_037141675.1 bacterium
GATCGGACCTTGTTGCGCAGCTATCGAGAGGGCGCGAGCAGTGTCGAAGGCTTTGCAGAGGATTACGCCTTTCTGATTCAAGGGTTGCTGGATTTATACGAAGCCACTTTTGATCCGACCTGGATCGAGTGGGCAGCTCATCTGCAGACACGGCAAGATGAATTATTCTGGGACACGAAAGCAGACGGATATTTCACAACTTCTGGAAAGGATGCCAGCATTCTGTTGCGGTCAAAAGAAGCGTACGATGGCGCTGAACCGGCAGCGAACTCCGTGGCCGCGCTGAATCTGATGCGCCTGTCGTCCATGCTCGGCCACGCCGACTGGCGTGAACGTGCGAGGATGACGCTGCGTGCCTTCGGAGGGCAACTCATGCAGGACCCATCGGGAATGCCGCAAATGGTTGTCGCGCTGATTTGGCTGCATGCGAAACCCAGGCAGATCGTCATCGCCGGGAAACCGGATGCGCCTGACACCCAAGCCATGTTGCGTGAAGCCAAGCGCCTGTTTGTCCCCGGCAAGATTGTGCTTCTGGCCGATGGCGGCGCAGGGCAGGTCTTTTTGGCCAGCCATGTTGAATTTATGAAAGACCTCGTGCCTGTCGATGGAAAAGCGACAGCATACATGTGCGAAGACTTTGTTTGCAGGCTTCCCACGCACGATATTGCTGCGCTGGTCAGAGACAACTGAAAAGGGACTGCTGACTTTACCATTCAAACTCATCTGGACAGGGGAGGCGATCTCACAGTTCGTCGACGCGCAATAGGCACTTGACTAAGGATTAAGCGTGAAAATAGTGAATTCGCTCTTGCCCCTCTCCTGCTCCCTCGTGTAAGATATGCACCATTCTATTGCAGGAAACAAACAAAAAAAGGCAGCTATGGCGACAGAAAAAAAACTGATTGAACGGATTCGCACCAAATTATCAAGAGCCCTGGGAATTATCGTTTTTGTTTGCCTTGCCTTCTGCGGGAGCAAATGGGAAACAGTCAGTCCTCTAGCAGCGACACTCCTCTATGTCCTTGGATTGATGTTTGTTTCAGTCGCAGCCTGTGGTCGTTTATGGTGTATGTTGTATATTGCCGGATACAAGACACAGAAACTTGTCACAGCGGGTCCATATTCTTTCTGCCGAAACCCACTGTATCTATTTTCCTTCATTGGGACCCTTGGAATCGGGCTCGGTTCCTCAACCTTCACCATCCCGCTTGTGTTTATCGCTGCGTTCTTCCTGTATTACCCCTTTACGATCAAGAAGGAAGAGAATCGTCTTTTAGAAATTCACGGGGAAGCCTTTGCAAATTATTGTGCAAAGACCCCTCGCTATTTCCCGAGCCTTAAAAATTTCGTCGAGCCTGAACAGTATATGGTCGATCCGCGTATCTTCAGAAGACATGTGGGCAATGCCATCTTGTGGGTCTGCGTTTTCGGACTGTGGAACCTTTTCGAATGCCTGAGAGTACAGAAATGGATTCCCACGCTCTTAAACATCTGGTAGAGAACCGCATTCTCATCCCTCTCTGAATGTAAAAAGTCAAAAGCGTTTTTCACTTTTGACTTTTTATTTTTCACTTAAAATTGGCGGAGAGCCTCCTACGCTATGCAGCTACGGCGGCCAGGGGGAGGGATTGCCGCTCTGTCGCTATCGTCCAATGGCCGAGCCTTAAGCAGGCGTTCGGGCTGCGTGAATACACTTGCCCTCTGCGCGTGCTTATTGACGCGCGTTTGTCCGCCCCGGGGGTTCTCATCCCTCCCCTGGAAATAAAAAAGCCACCAACTATTTTTAGCTTGTAGCTTTTAACTTATTACTTGAAATTGGCGGAGAGGGAGGGATTCGAACCCCCGGTGCCTTGCGACACACAACATT
>JBAXCC010000542.1:0-1859 GCA_037141675.1 bacterium
AGTCGAGGACTCCCCCGCCGTCATGCCCTTCGTGCTTATGAGGGACCACGTGATGCCATCGCTTGAGGCGAGGCGCAGGGAGATCGAAAGCATGTACTCCCCGGTGATGGGCCGCCCCGAAACGGATCCCGTGCTCCTGCTGGGCGTCACGGCCTTGCAGATCATGATGAACCTCCCGGACCGGGCGTGCGCGGAGGCCTGCCTGTATGACGCGAGGTGGCGGGTCGCCCTCGGGGAAATACCAGCCTTCCATCCGACCACGCTCGTGAAGTTCAGGAACAGGATCACATCCCACGGCAAGACGAAGATCGTGTTGGAGTCGTGCCTCGGGGCCATGCGGGATGCCGGATACCTGAAGTCGTGCAAGTCCGTTCGCATCGACTCGACACATTTGCTCGGGCGCATCGCGGACATGTCGAGGCTCGAATGCGTCCGCGAGACGCTGAGGCTCGCACTGGAGTTCCTTGCGGAGTTCGGTGGAGCCGGGGCTTGGGAACCTTGGCACGGTCGTTACGCGGAACGCAACCCAGAAGAGTTGCGCAATGCATCAAACGGCAAGCTCTCATCCTGCATGAATATGGCCGGCTCGGACATGCGAGACGTGCTGGAGAAGGCCTCGGCTCTCGGAGAAACTGTCTGCGCGGCAGCCCCGGTCGCGCTGCTCAGGCGCGTCTTCGGCGAGCAGTTCGAGGAGTCCTGTGGTTGTATGACCCAGAAGCATGGGGCTGATGCAGGCGCGGTAATAAACCCGCACGACCCCGATGTGCAGTGGAGCACAAAGAAGCTGATCGACAAGAAGGGCTGGCACGGGTATAAGGCGCAGGTCTGCGAAACGGTGGAGGAAGGAAAGTGTGTGAAAGGCGAGCCGACGCAGGCGGTCATCACGGCGGTTTACGTCCAACCCGCCATCACCAGCGACCACGGCAGCGTCCCGGCCGTCCTCGCGGAACACCAGTCCGCTGTCGGAGACGGCTGCCCTCCGCCGGCTGAGGTGTTCGTGGATGCGGGCTATGTCAGCGCCCCGGCCCTGCTCAGGGCGGAGGCCGAGGGTTACGTGCTTACAGGGCCAATGCCGGCTCCTCCCAACAGCAGGCTCCGCTTCAGTTCGGACTCGTTCATCGTCGACATCCCCGGGCGCGCGGCGGTCTGCCCCGCAGGCAACTCGAACTCGCAATGCTCGCGGATCGACGACATCAAGTATGCGAAGTATGGAGTTCATTATTACTTCGCCTGGCCCCGGAAGACCTGCGCCGCCTGCCCGTTAAGGGGGCAATGCCTGTCAAAGAAGAACAAGCTGGCGTACAGGACGCTTGAAGTGAATGAACACCACATGACCGTGCAGGCGAGGCGCAACCTCTGCAAGACACAGGACTATCAGGACCGCATGCACAAGCGCAGCGCGATCGAAGGCTCGCACAGTGAACTGGTGCGGGGCTACGGGCTCCGCAAATGCCGCTACAAGGGACGGTTGAAGACGGAGCTACAATCACTGTTCACCGCGACAGCGTGCAATCTCCGGCGCTGGGCTCGTCGCCTTTGCTGGGAGGAACGCAAAATGGCGTGAATCCGCCTAAAGGTGAGGTGCCTGCATGATAAAGAAAGACAAAAACGGTGGAAATGAATAAAATGCGAATAATGTCATAAGAAACAATGCAAGCTTGATCCTGCGAGCTAAAAACTTCATAATGACTTCTGAAAAAGGTGAGACTTTATTGGGTTGAATAGCTATTCGGTTCCGCCTTTTTCAGCGCAACCCGATGTCCAAATACGACCCCTATGCCTCAGTTTAAGGTCAGTCATGGATTGTGGCTTCTGGGAAGCCGATTATCGGCGGTTCTATGATACCGCCCAAGAACGTC
>JBAXCC010000543.1:0-1835 GCA_037141675.1 bacterium
ACTTGTACGGCGCTGTACCCGTGCGATCAACCTTATAACCCCATTTTTGAAGATACTCCGTTCCTGGGCGAAATTCATCCTGTGTCTTCTTAAGTAGTCGATTCAGTTCAGTTTCGAGTTGTTCGCGGACAGCCTTGCAACTCGGATCAGCAACCTTGTTTTCCAACTGAAAGGGGTCGGTCACGTTGTCATAGAGGAGCCAAGGCCCCTCAAGTGTACGCACATACGTATAGCGCGTCGTGCGCACTCCCCGATATTCGCGGCCGCCATGTGCAGCAGTCCATTCTCCAAACGGCGTATAGCAAGCGATCAAGGCAGCGCTATCGGCAGGTTCCGGCTGTTCGCCGCGGAGGAGGGGAGCATAGTTTTCACCCTGCACTGTCACGGGCACCGCGACCCCACTCAACCCGAGTAGCGTCGGCATAAGGTCTGGTGTATTGATTAAGAGTTGGCTGACGCGTCCGCCTTTCAGCGCCGCAGGATATCGGATTAGCAAAGGAACGCGAATTGACTCATCCCAAGGCCGCTGTTTGCGGATCTCGCCGTGAGAGCTCAGCATATCGCCATGGTCCGAGGTGAAAACAAAGATCGTGTTATCGCGGAGTCCCTTCTCATCGAGGACCTTAAGCAGATCGCCCATGGCTTTATCCAGTGCAACAATATGGGCATAATAACCCGCGAGATCCTTGCGGAAGGCGGGCGTGTCTTTGGCATTCTTACGCAACACGATCTTCGCAGGCTCAAAGAGCTGGCACGCTTCAGGCGCAGTCTGATAGGGATTATGTGGCGGCCCCCAGGAGAGGATCAGCAGAAAAGGCTTGTCTTCTTTCTTTCGGCTACCGATATAGGCCTGTGCATCCTGGGTCTGGGCAAAAGCATCGTATCCCTTCCAGACCTGCTTTGTCGGGTCATCCTGCTGATAATAAGGAGACTTATTATAGTCGTGGGTGCATTCCAAGACCTTCCAGTAGTCAAACCCCTGACGCCGCTCCCTCGGAATATAGGCGGACCTTCCATGTCCGTCCACATGCCACTTCCCAATATAGGCAGTATCATATCCGCCGCCGACATAAGCTTCAGCGATGGAGAGCGCGTTACTGCTGAGCGGCACGTCGTTAATGATGAGTCCATGCTTGAGCGGATATTGTCCCGTCAGAAGGCTACCGCGATAAGGCGTACAGACTGGCGTGCAGGCGACGGCATATTTGAAATTGATGCTCTCGCTTGCCAGCTTGTCGAGTGCCGGAGTCTTCCCGATCAGATTCGGATCATTCTCCCAGGTTGTCGCCTGCGCGCGCCACTGGTCAGCCAATACAAATACCACATTCGGCTTGGCTTCTGCGCAGAGAGCAACTCCCAGAAGTCCCAACACGATTCCCAAACTTGTAAATCCTCTCATCGTCTGACCTCCTTGACCTAACTTTAGTTTTTTCCACGAAACACACTAAAAGCACGAAAATATTAAATCGACACATTGGAGGGTCGGGTTACACCCCGACAGACGGTGCGGGTGTAACCGCACCCTCCATAGCTCTGTGTTTAGAAACTCTGTGAGCTCTGTGCCTCTGTGAGAAATAAATTGCCTTTTATTCATGCGCGGATTATAAACTAGATGTCCTGCGACAGAAATTCAGCGAGGGCATCCTTCCAATGCGGCATCTGCGGAAGCCCCGCAAGACGCAACGCCTTTTTCTCCAAGCGGGAATTGGTTGGACGCGGAGCAGGGCGTGGAAACTCTGCAGTCGTACAGGGAACAACCTTCTGCGCAATGCCTCGCAAACGATAGATTTCACACGCAAACTCATACCAGGTGGCCTCACCCTCGCACGTCAGAT
>JBAXCC010000544.1:0-1824 GCA_037141675.1 bacterium
AAATTCCATGGCGACCAGAAGCTCCGCTTCGACATCCTCGAAGAGATCCAGAAGCTCCTTCCTGGTTTCCCTCTGGTGATGCATGGTTCCTCCTCGGTTCCGAAAGAGGAGGTCGACCGCATCAACGCAGCCGGCGGCAACATCAAGGGCGCATCCGGCGTTGACGCACGTCAGTTCCTTGGCGCAGCCAAGCTAGGCGTCACCAAGATCAACATCGATACCGACGGCCGTCTGGTATGGTGCCGCGTACACCGCGAGTTCTTCCGCGACAATCCTGAGAAGTTTGACCTCCGTGATCCGGGCAAGGTCTTCATTCCGGAATACGCGAAGTTCATCGCTGCGAAGAACATCCTGCTCGGCTCCGCCGGCCAGGTCGACGCCCTCCGCGTCGCACTGACGAAGTAATCTTCTCAACGCATCAGCGTACTCAAAAAGACGACGGGGTTTCCTCGTCGTCTTTTTTTGTGTCTAATCCATTACTCGGAATTTACAAACCCCCTCAAAAAGCATATAGTATGGGGCATTATGTTTAATCAAATCACCCCCGAATTGATGGATGACCTGACCTATCGCTGGATGCACCTTCAAGCGCATATCAAGGCAGCAGGTGCAGATGCACTCGTGGTCAGCTCAAATGTAAACAATTATTATGTTTCTGGCCGTATTTTCATGGGCCATGCTATCATCCCGGCAGAAGGCACACCCCTATTTTGCGTGCGTCGCCCAGTCGGCTTGAAAGGCGAGCGCGTACGCGAGATGCGCAAGATGGAGCAGATCCCCGAACTGCTTGCTGAAGTTGGCATCCCGATGCCGTCGCGCGTGCTCATCGAAAATGATGAGTTATCCTATAGCGAATGGTCTCGTCTGGCTGCCGTATTCCCTAATGCGGTCACAGGCAACGGCTCTGCACTCCTTCGTCAATGCCGCATGGTGAAGTCCCCTTACGAAGCTCGCATCATGAAGAAGACCGGACAACGCCATGCCGATGTCATTTCACTCTTCCCTTCGGTTTACGAACCTGGCATGACCGACCATGAGTGGGCTGTCGAAATGTACCATGTCATGCTCAAAGCCGGCAACCTCGGCCAGTTCCGTATTGCAGGTTCAACCATGGAAGCCTTCATGGGCACTGTGCTGGCCGGCGATAACGGCGGAGCTGCCTCCCCTTATGACTTTGCACTCGGCGGGGCAGGACTTAATCCCTCGCTTCCTGTGGGGCAAAGCGGAATCAAGATGGAAGAGGGCATGGCTATCATGGTGGACATCGCTGGCAATTTCTACGGCTACATTACAGATTGTTCGCGCATCTACGGCATCGGGAAGCTTGCGCAAAAAGCTTATGATGCACACCAGGTCTCTATCGATATTCGAAACGCCATCATGGAGGCAGGCAAGCCTGGCGTCCCAGCGGAAGACCTCTACAACCTCGCCCTTCAGATGGCGGAAAAGGCCGGACTCTCGGACTATTTCATGGGCGCCCAGCAAAAGGCGAAGTTCGTCGGCCATGGCACAGGCATTGTCATCAATGAACTTCCTATTCTTGGGGCGCGCTCCAAGGATATTATGGCTGAAGGCATGACCATCGCGCTTGAACCCAAGTTTGTCATTCCAGGCTCCGGCGCGGTCGGCGTTGAAGACACCCTCCTCGTCACATCCAACGGCATGGAAAACCTCACCCCCGCCCCCTCCGACATCATCACCCTCTAATTTTAAACTTTTCACTTTTACCTTTTAACTTTCTCCTTATGCTCCCCTACTGTCTCAATATCCACCGCGGCGAAAGTCTCGATGAGGTTTATCACGCGATAGGCCAACACGCCTGTG
>JBAXCC010000545.1:0-1797 GCA_037141675.1 bacterium
TTGTCATCAGCGCGTGCGGCGGCGGCCTCCTGACAACCGGCATGGTCTTCGCCCGCTCGAAAGAGGGGTTCGCCCTCTTCAAGCGACTCAATCTCCTGATGACTATCGCCCTGCTCATCATACAGGCATGCGCCTGCCTCCCCGCCATACATCCCATTATCTTTCAGTCCATTCTGGGACTGAAAGACCCCATGGCCGGTATCGCACGTGAAGTACTGTTTCTCTGCATTCCGATGCAACTTTTCTTCTTCCTGCGAACACCCGCATTGACTGCGCTCTACAATGCGCGTGCAAGCTCTACCGCAAACTGGGCAACACTCTGTCGTATCGCTCTCACAGCCCTGCTCGCACCCATCTTCATCCATTATGGGCTTGTGGGCTATAAAATGGGGTTGCTGGCTATGACCATTCCGGTCTTCCTCGAGATGATTTTAGCGCAGGTTCTGGCTCGTCCTTATGTTCGTAACCTCGAACCCTCGACAGAAGAAGTCGCCAGCAGCCGCACGCAATTTCTCTTCACGATCCCGATTTCCTTCGGTGGCATTCTGCTCGCGCTTTCCGGCTTCATGGTCGGCGCCTTCATTGCGCGCGCCGCAGATGCCGAGCGCATGTTGGCCATCCACTATGTCACGATGGGCATTGTGAACCCTGTCAGCTATGCAGCCATCCGGATGCAGGCCGTGGTGCTCGCCTTCCCGCCCGTTGACAGCAGAGGCCACCATCTTTTCCGTTATGCAGTTGCAGCTGGCCTCGTGTTGATGCTCCTGCCCCTCATGGGCCAAATCCCATGGATTGCAGGCTGGTATTTCGGCACGATACAGAACTTGCCGGCGCAGGACATCCCCTTTGCCATGCGCGCGATGCTTACGATTACGATCTTGCCGATCATCCAGACAATACGTGGACACGCGGAAGGACTCGCTGCCTGGATGAGACGTCCGAACGCCATTCTCGCCGGACAAGCGGTCTACTTGGGCTCGATCGTCTGTTCACTTTTTGTCTGCATCAGCACAGGTGTGCCAGGCTATTTAATGGGCGTTATCTCTTACCTGGTCGCTGTGTCTCTGACCTTCCTCACGGTCCGCATGGGTCTTGTTTTGGCAGACGAAGAAATGCGCATGAAGAACGCTGTTGAAGTGCGTGTGCAAAACGACGAATAGTCACAGGAATTTATTTAACAACCCATGTGACCAGCCCCATGCCGGCTAACATAAAGGCGCCGCTCAACATGAGCGTGCCGAGCAGATAGGCGCCCGCATGAACATGAGCGCCGTTTTGTACAAACTGGATAAACTCATGTGTAAAGGTTGAAAGTGTCGTCAACCCGCCGCAAAACCCAGCCGTCAAACAGAGGCGCTGTGCCGGTGTCAGCCATTCCGCTTTTGCACAGCCAACAACTAAACACCCGAGAACAAAACAACCGATTCCATTGGCCAGAAACGTGCCTGTCCACCCGTGGCCCCAGAGACGCAGACCCGCAATATGCAAAAGGTAACGCACGACTGATCCGCAAAAGCCACCAATGCCAACACTGAGTATCATCCAAATATTCATGCGCATTATATTACACATTCCCCCCGCCCCTGCCAAGGGTGGTTCTAAAAAAAGTTCTTCTCCTTGACAACAGTACACCATTGAAGTATTGTTCAACTATTCTTCAATTGATGATGCTTATGGACCGTTTTTTTATAAATCCCCGCATCCCGCTGGTCAACGCGGTCACCGCATGGCTGATCGACCAAAGCCGCACCACACGGACAGGTGTCAAATCCCTGAGCCACCTTCTGGTGATCGTCC
>JBAXCC010000546.1:0-1791 GCA_037141675.1 bacterium
GCCTGATTCAACAGAATATGCAAGTTGCTTCACATCCAAGCCTGTACGCCGTGCCGCAGTCGCATAGTCGCTATAGCTTGGAACAGGAATGATGGCGCGTTTCACACCCAACACAGAAGGCACTGCAAAGAGCAACTCGGTCGATCCATTGCCACAGACGATGCGTCCTTTAGGGACCGACATCACGTGAGCAATCGTCTCAGATAGAGCTATACAATTGGGGTCAGGATAATGCACAACCTCGGAGAGATGGCGTGACACGACCTGACGCAGACACTCAGGCGGGCCCAAAGGATTGAGATTTGCGCTGAAATCGAGCAGGTCGGAGACCTCGCAGCCGAGATTCCGAGCCATTGCCCTTACATCGCCGCCATGTGAAAAGTGTGCCATAAAAAAATCTCTGCCCCACAATGCGCAGCGGAGAGATGCCAGTCCTATTAGATCAGCGCCAATCGTTTTCCTGCTTCGCGGCAGGCTGCAAGGACCTCTTCTGTGGGCTTGAACCTGCACGTGATGGCAGGCTGGAGAATCTTGATATTCGTAGCAGTCAGCATGGCCTCCACCTCACTCGCTCCTCCCTTCGGCGCCCAACCAAAAGAGCCAAAGGCGAGGCCGCACTTGCCAGCTGGCTTCAAACCCTTCAAATAGGTCAACATACGCGCCATGGCAGGCATGATGCCCATATTAAGGGTCGCCGAACCTACGGCGAGTGCCGAACAATCAAAAATTTCTGTGACGGTCTGCGTGTCGTGCATTACGGAGACATCAATCAGCATATAATCAACGCCGGCCTCTGCGACACCATCAACAATCGCTTCGGCCATCTTCCGCGTGCTGTCCCACATGGAGGCAAAAGCTACGACCACCTTTTTCTTTGGGGCCGCGCAAGTCGCATATTCAGAGTAGGCCTTCAGCAGTTCAGGGATATGGCTGCGAAAACAAACACCATGGCTTGGGCATATCTGCTTGATAGGCAGCGTCCCGAGGCGGGCCAGCGTCTTAGCCACCTGAACACCAAAGGGCATCACAATGTTGGCGTAATACGTCTTCGCCTGTTGCAGCAGCTCCGCCAAACAGACTTCGTCGTCAAAGCGTGCGGCTGTAGCATAATGCTGACCGAAGGCATCCATTGAGAAGAGGATTCCCTCATCCTTCAGGAAGGTCGCCGTAGATTCCGGCCAGTGAACCATCGGAGTCTCAAAGAATTGGATCGTACGCTTACCAAGGCAGAGTTCATCACCGTCCTTCACAATCTTAAACTTCCAGGAGGAAACATCAAAGTGGTGGGATAGCGCATCTTGGCACTTAGCCGTGCAGACCAGCTCCGCCTGATGGCAGGCAGACATGACCGCGGGCAGGGCGCTGGAGTGATCAGGCTCCGCATGCTGGCAAATAACATAATCCACCTTCGACAGTGGAACCAATCCAGCCACATTCGCGAGCAAATACCGATAATAAGGGTGCTTTACCGTGTCCATAAGGACAACCTTCTCATCGCGAATCAGATAAGCATTATACGTGGACCCGGCTTCCGTCTTATATCCATGAAAATCCCGGACTGTCCAGTCAATATATCCAACCCAGTCAACCCCTGGGACAATTTCTCTATGCATATTCATTCTCCCTAGCGATCAAGCCAACATCTTTAAAATAGAAATGATCTTTTAAAATACTAAAAAACGGGGGTTAATACAATTCAGAAAGATGAATCCGAATGAATCAAAAGCGACCAAACTCGGTGACTTGCAAGATCAAATGAACGTTTTTAGGCTGTGAGTTTATTGAGTTCCT
>JBAXCC010000547.1:0-1790 GCA_037141675.1 bacterium
GAAGGCGAAATTCGCCGGACCCTCGAACGCTTGCGTGAAGCGCATCTTCCGAGCCATGTCTCTTTGCATCCGCTTTATGCAGCACTCTCACGCGAGGAGCAAGACGATGCCGTGCTTCCACCTTTGCACGGGATGCGAAAGGTTGTACTCGCCACCTCTATCGCAGAGTCTTCGATTACCATTGAGGGTATCCGTGTCGTCATTGACACCGGCTGGATGCGTGTTCCGCGCTTTTCCCCACGTTATGGCATGTCACGCCTTGAAACGTTACGCATCACCCGCGACCGTGCCGATCAACGGCGTGGACGCGCCGGGCGTGTTTGCGCAGGCGTTTGTTATCGGCTATGGGACGAAATAACGGATCAGCAACTCGCACCTGAATCCCTTCCCGAAATTTTTGATGCCGACCTTGCACCGACTGTTCTGCAATCCGCAGAATGGGGAACTTCTGCACGCGATGGACTGCCCTGGCTGACACCGCCACCAGAATCCGCCTGGCGTCAAGCCACAACACTCCTCGTCGAGCTTGGGGCCCTCTCCTCTTTGCCATGTCCTGCCATCACTGCTCGTGGACGGGCGATGGTCAAGCTTCCGCTCCATCCACGCCTCGCGCACATGATCTTCGAAGCGGCTGAAATGGGTTGTGCACAACGCGCCTGTCTTCTTGCCGCAACTTTGACTGAAGCCACTGCTGATTCATCCCGACGTTATGAAACGGATGCTCGGCGTCTGCTCGACTCCTTACAAAACAACGATGGTTTCACTCAGCGTGTACGCGAGCTCGCACGTCGATGGGGACGCTCTTATCCAGAGCGTGACCAAGCCTCCTGCTCAGAGGGCCTCTTACTGGCTTATGCCTTCCCGGACCGCATTGGACGTCGGCGAGACAATGCAGGCTCCTATCTGCTCCGAAGCGGTCGCGGCGCAGTCATCGACACGTCAGACGCGCTTGCCCGTGAAGAATGGCTCGTGGCCGCTGATCTCCAGGATGATACGACCGATGCCAAGATACGCCTTGCGGCACCCTTAACCCGTGAAGAGCTCGATGATCATTTCGGTTCAGAATACGAGAGTAAAGCCCTGCTCTCCTGGGACAAGCGAACGGAGTCCGTACAAGCCATCAACCGGTTCTGTTTCGGTGCCATCAGTATCCGCGACGGAGGCCAATCCAATCCGGACCCACAGGCCGTCCGCGAAGCCCTATACGAAGGCATCCGGCAAAAAGGCATTGATCAACTTCCCTGGTCTTCCGCATCACGCGCACTTCAAGCGCGTGTGACATTCCTTCGCCGAACGCTTCCTGATCAAAGCTGGCCAGACTTTTCAAACGAAGCATTACTGGCAGATCTTGAATGTTGGCTCGGCTCCAGCTGCGATGGCGTCACGCGATGGACACATGTTCAAAATCTGCGCCTCACGGATATTCTGTTAAACAGGCTTGATGTCTGCAACTGCTCACGACGCCTGCTCGATGATCTTGCCCCCACACATATCCAAGTTCCAAGCGGGTCAAATATCCCGATACGCTACGACGCTGAAGAACCACATGTTGATGTGCGCATCCAAGAAGTCTTCGGCATGATGAAAACACCCAAGGTTGCGGGCGGACGCGTCCCGATTGTGATGCACCTGCTCTCGCCGGCGCAGCGTCCTGTGCAAGTCACAAAGGACTTAGAAAGCTTCTGGTCAACAGGATATACATTCGTCCGCAAAGATCTCCGCGGTCGTTACCCGAAACACTACTGGCCCGAAAATCCCCTTGAAGCCATTGCCACCCGCCGTGTCCGACC
>JBAXCC010000548.1:0-1789 GCA_037141675.1 bacterium
GAGAACTACTTAAGCATGGGCCACTCACATGACCCCTTTGGAAACACGTACAAATACCGCCCCACCACCATGCTCCAGTTTCCGCCCCCTTCCTATGACATGGACGAATATGGCGGCGGCCTCTATTTCAAATCGCGCGAGATAAAAGAAATTCCCTTTGAAGCTTACTACATCTTTAAACGTGAGACCGATGCGCGTCAGCCTGGGGGCATAAGTCTGCCTGGACGAAGCACACATACCGTCGGTTTGCGGGTGACACCAAAATTATCCGAATCTTTGTCCGCGGAAGTGGAAGGTGCTGCTCAGGCTGGCGAAAAGGACAATGGCGCAGACTGTTACGGCTATATGGTCTACGGCGGCCTGACCTATGCACCCAACCTGAGCGAAAAGATCAAACCGTATCTAACCGGCGCATGCTATTTCCTCTCCGGGGATAAGAACCGGGGAACCGGCGATGAGGATAACGCGTGGAATCCACTCTGGGCACGTTGGCCCCAAGTCAGCGAGCTATACGTTTATAATTTCATGTATGGCGCAGGTTACTGGTCAAACCTGCTCTACCCTCACATGCAAGCGGGTGTCAGCGTCGGCCCTGGCCATCGCATCGGAGCCAGCACAGGTCCCATGTTCGCCGCGGTTGAAGACAACATGGGCGGAGGCAACGGATCCATGTATGGTTGGTTGGGTTCCTTGCGTTACGACTTCCTCCTGTTCAAGGGGCTCTTCGGAAACCGGGGGGATGTCTTCGGCCACGTCGTGGGCGAGGTACTTGAGCCAGGCGACTATTACGCAGCAAACGAAACCGCCTACTTCGTCCGCTGGGAACTCTCGTTCCTGTTCTAAGGAACCCTGCCGTCAATAGCCTTGAAGTCCTAAAGCCACGCATGGTATCATGGCTTCATGAATACGTCCGCTGAACCGTCAAGCATGCTCTCCTCCGCACGTGCCATCGCATGCGCTTTGCAGGATGCTGGCCACGAAGCGCTCTTCGCAGGCGGCTGTGTTCGCGATCGCCTACTCGGACGGCCGCTGAAAGACATCGATATCGCAACCTCTGCAACTCCAGATCAGATCGAAGCGCTCTTTCAGGGCCAGACAATCGCAGTCGGCAAATCGTTTGGCGTCATCATTGTGCTGCGGGACGGCTTCTCGTTTGACGTGGCGACCTTCAGATCCGACGGCAACTACAGAGATGGACGCCATCCGGAATCCATCGCCTTTACAACAGCGGAACAGGATGCCGCCCGCCGCGATTTCACCATCAATGGACTCTTTGAACAACCGGAAACCGGCGAGGTCGTGGACTACGTGAACGGACGGGCTGATCTTGATGCGCAAATCATCCGCACGATCGGAAACCCCGAGCACCGTTTCCAGGAGGATCACCTGCGGATGTTCCGCGCGATTCGCTTTGCCTCTGTGCTAGGCTTTCACCTTGAAGTGGCAACGCTTCAATCGATTCAGCAACATGCGGACTGGATTTGTAGCGTCAGCGCGGAACGCATTTCCAAGGAGCTCCTGCGGATGCTGTGCGAATCCTCCAAGCCGTCAATCGGTCTGAATCTCCTGCTCGAAACAGGCCTGCTGGTCCATATCCTCCTCGAGGTCGCAGCCCTGAAAGACGTGGCGCAACCCCCGAAATACCATCCCGAAGGCGATGTCTGGACACATACCCTGCTCATGGTAGACACTCTGGCCGAGCGAAGGACCGACACCGGCATACCGTATGAACAGCTCATGCTGGGCGTGCTCTTGCATGATATCGGCAAGCCGTCCACCTTGTGCACAG
>JBAXCC010000549.1:0-1780 GCA_037141675.1 bacterium
CATGGCGCTGTCTCAGCCCTGGGCGTCCGAATCCGACCTTCCGTTACACACAGGTGGTGTAGGCTGATCGGCAATACCTTCCAAATGTTCATATAAATGAGGAAGCCTGTCTGCGTTTTTTGCAACTTTTCGCTGCTACGCTAGACAGGCTTTGCCTTGGAGACGACACGCGTTCCATAAACTGGCCGCGCCTCAGAATCCATATTGCACACTAAGAATGATAGCTTCTCCGACCCCGAGATCGTCTAGTCCGTGTGCAGACCGCCCCGTGTCGCCGTACGCTGCGACAACCGTCAGTTTATCGGTCGCCAACCATGCGACATGGGCGTTCCAGTAGTCAGAATTATGGATACCGCTTCCGACATCTGCGCCTTGCTTATACTCAATGCCGACAGCCAGGCATTGCAGAGGCATGACAGAGATGCTTCCAAAACCCGACACGTTATAATCGTTATGGCCCAGTACGCCACAGACGATTTCGTCGGAGAGCAAGGCACCCGCTGACAGCAGAACGGGCAACGGTGTCTGCGTGATCATTTTGGTTGCCACCAAGTAGGCGTCCGCGCCTTGATTGCGCACGCCGAGACCCTTGAGCAAGTCCGTGGAGGTATGCTTCCATTTTCCGCCTACAGAGAACGCCGGGACCCATGCCGTCTCAAAATCATTCTCTTTGAGCAGTAACAGCTTGATACCGAGGTTGTGCGTGTAGATTGTGTCATCCCCGTCCACATTACCAATGTATCCGTGTCCATACGACAGTTCCAGTCGCTTTGCGATGGAAAAGGATGCACTAACAGCGGTCCAGTTGACATTTTCATCGAAGAAATGAACATACCAGAGGCCGGCTTGCGGCAGGCTGACCCACTCGGCAAGACTGTTTGTCTCCGATGCTACATACCGTCCGGCTGGATAGGCGAGCGGATTATATCCTAAGCCGCCGCTGCCTTGCAGGTCGTTCAACGGAATGCCTGCACGTGACAACAGAGGAACGAGGATCGCTGTTAAAACAAGAGCGAACCTGTGCATATTTTTAACCGTCATAATGATCTCCTTGATTATTTCTGAGCTGTGAAGTAGGCTTGGACGAGTTTCTTGGACTTTGCAAGTCCCATGGCGAAGACGAACTCTCCCAGGACCGCGTTATAGACCTCCTTGTTGAACCCGAGCAGTTTCAATGCGTCATACGCATGCTGACGGGTGTACATTCCAGCATAGAGGTCCATGGACGGTGAAAAGTAAGGGGAAACCTTGGCTTTCACCTTTTGAAATCCCGCCTTCTCAAGTTGCTGCTTGTAGTCAGCAACCGTCATGAACGTCGGAAACTTCATAAACGCGAGGAAGCGCTTTGCGTCCGCCGCTGTCATCTTATCCGTGGCCACCCAATCAGAGAAGACCACGTTGCCGCCCGGCTTCAAAGCCCGGTGCGCCTGGCTGATAAGCCCCGGCTTGTCAGCAACATAACACCAAGCGTCCTCACCCCAAGCAAAGTCAAAAGCCCCTGCCTTTACGTGTGGGAGCGCTACATCGCCACAGTGGAACTTGTATTGAGACGCTGCCAGGCCGACAGCTTTCATGCGTTTCTTGCCGAGTTCGATCTGGGCCTTGGTGAAGTCAACCCCCTCCATACGGGATACTCCGCACATCTTGAGAAGGAAGCGCATACCCGCTCCCGAGCAGCAGCAGAAGTCCACGCCGGACATTCCGGGCTTGACACCTCCGAATGCTGCAAGATCCGTTGACGAGGCGAAGCCGCCGATGTGAATCTGCTCACCCATGAGCA
>JBAXCC010000550.1:0-1766 GCA_037141675.1 bacterium
GATGCCGTTAAAAAGGGTGATGTGCTCGTCCGGCTGGAAGACAGCGAATGGCAAGCGGCTGTGGCCTCCGCGGAAGAGGGGCTTAAAGGTGCTGAAAGCAGGTTGAATCTTGCCGAGTCCGATATCAAACGTCTGGAGAAAATCGTTGAAGCAGGCGGTATCTCCCGGCGAGACTTTGACACAGCCCAAAACGCAGTGACCGTGACGAAGTCTGACGCCTCGATGATGCGCCATGCGCTTGAGACGGCAAAAATTAATCTCGCCTACACGGAGATTCGAGCGCCCTTCGACGGAATCATTTCTGAACGTCTGCATGATCCGGGTGATCTGGCGACTCCGCAACAGCCGATCTTGAAGCTCTTCAATCCTGAACGCCTCCTTGTCCGCGTGCCGGTGCGCGAAGGTCTTGTGAGCACAGTCAAAGCAGGAACGTTTTTGGATGTCAATTTGGAATCCCTCAAGCGCTCCATCCGCGCTGAAGTCAGGGAAGTGATTCCGTCCATTGACGCGGGAAGTCGCACGGTCTCTGTTGATGCGTGCTTGATCGGCGATATCAAAGGCGTGATTCCCGGAATGTTTGCGCGCTGCGAACTGGCTATCGGAACAGATGATGCGCTTTTGGTACCACGGGAAGCGATTAAGGAAATCGGCCAACTCGATTATCTAACGGTCAGGACGCCAACCGGCGCGGTTGATCAACTGGTGGCCACGGCACCCTATTCAGAAAAACAGGTACGGATTATCTCAGGTGTTCGCGCAGGAGACTCGTATCGGAGCGGGGTAAAATGAAAACAGCAAAATTACCTATCAGTTTTCTTGTCCGCATGGCAGAAGTCATCAAGATTATTGGCCATCCGCAACGCTTGCAGATATTGGAGCATCTGGATCTCCATGACGAGTGCATGGTCACCGAGATTGTCGAGGCAGTCGGCGGTCAGCAAGGTGCGATTTCGCAACACCTGAATAAGATGCGCCGGGCTGGGATCATTGACTGCAGGAGACACGGGAAGAAGGTCTATTACCGTATTGCTGCAGTCAACGCAGTTACCATTCTTAACTGTCTCCGTAAGAATTGCGCGCTACAGTCTTCCGCTACAGGTGGTGGGCTTTAAACCAGCCAGCGATGCCGTCGAGTGCCATCTGGGTTCCGATAGTCATGACGATGAGACCGGTGATGCGGATTAGGGCGCTGAGGATGTGGGATCTGTTCAGCGCGCGTCCGATATACGGGGAGAGCAGCATAATGACATGGTTGACGGAGAGCGCCAGCAGCATCGCCATGGTTGAGTTGAAGACGCCATATTGCACCCGCAACCCGATACAGGCTGCGATCGTGGCGGGTCCCGCGATCATGGGGCAGGCGAGCGGAACAAGAGCCATATCCGCAATGCCGGTATGAGCATCGTTTTCAAAGAAAACACCGCGCCGAAGCGCATTCAATCCCACCCAGAAGACCACCACGCCGCCAGCTAGGCGTAGAGAATACAAGTCTACGCGAAATACGGATCGCAAAAGAAAATCCCCCACGATCATGGCACCGAAGAGAATGCAGACCGCCACGAAACTGGATCGGTTGGTCAAGGAGTGGAAGCGTGGGTCTTGTTTTTCCGGCATTAAAGCCGTTAGGATAGAGACCTTGCTGATAGGGTTGATCAGTGCCAGAAGATAAAGCGCGTTGATGCCGATTGATAGCAGTTCATCCATGGTTGTTTATCCAAATAGGGTTAACAATCGATTCCATATCACTTCGAAAGCATGGCAGATTT
>JBAXCC010000551.1:0-1735 GCA_037141675.1 bacterium
TTAACAAAACCTCTGCGGTTTATTCCCTTCATTGGTTCTCCCCTTTTTTTGATGTAGATCATTACTGAAGAATAACAATCTTACCTGATTAAAAACTAATTGTTGTTTATTATTACATAATGACCCTCGAAATTAAAGCCCCTTTTCTTTAAAAAATAACCTCATAAATTTAGCCCCAACTTTCCAATTGTCAAGACGAGGCTAAACACGTACACTACACCCCACGTAAAGACCCATTTAAAGCCTTTCCCCATGCCCTTAAAATACAACCGTTTACTATGCTTCTGACCTTTCCAAGCGAACTACCCATCACTGCCCATGTGGATGAAATCATCCAGGCGTTACGGCAGCATCAGGTTCTGATTGTCTGCGGCGACACGGGATCCGGAAAGACTACCCAGTTACCCAAAATCGCGCTCAAGGCGGGGCGCGGACAACGCGGCCTCATCGGCTGTACCCAGCCCCGCCGGCTGGCGACACTCGCCATGGCCCGGCGCGTAGCCGAGGAATTCGGCGAAGAACCCGGCGGTAAGATCGGTTATCAGCATCGCTTTGAATCGCGTCTTTCACCAGATACTCTGGTGAAGTTCATGACAGACGGCATCCTGCTTGCTGAGACCCGCCATGACAGACTCTTTAAGAAATACGATACGCTGATTATCGACGAAGCTCATGAGCGTTCGCTCAACATCGACTTTCTCCTCGGTATCCTGAAACGTGTCCTACCCAAACGTCCGGACCTGAAGATCATCATCAGTTCAGCCACACTCGATGTCAAACGCTTTTCCGCCTTCTTCAATCAAGCCCCCATCATCACTGTTCCTGGCCGACTCTATCCGATCGAAACCCGCTGGCGTCCAGCCGATGATGCTGACGACCCTGACCTGCCGCGCCAAATCGCCAATGCGGTCGATGAACTTATATCCGAAGGCCCTGGCGACCTTCTTGTCTTCCTTCCAGGCGAACGGGATATCCGCGAAGCAACCGAGGTGCTGACAGGTCGCCGGTTGCCACATACAGAGATCATCCCCTTGCTCGCATCCCTTCCGGCAGGCGAGCAGCAACGCGCCTTCAAGCTCTCCTCCAATCGACGCATCATTCTGTCTACGAACGTCGCTGAAACCTCTGTGACATTGCCCGGCATCCGCTATGTCATCGACTCCGGCCTTGCCCGTATCAGCCGCTATAATCCGCGCACACAGGTCCAGCGCCTTCAAATCGAATCCATCTCACAAGCGAGCGCTAACCAGCGCAAGGGCCGTTGCGGACGCATTGCGCCGGGCATCTGCATCCGCTTGTACGGAGAGGATGACTTTAAGAAACAAGATGACTACACGCCGCCTGAAATTCTTCGCTCCAGTCTGGCGCGTGTCATCCTCACCATGATGGACTTGCGCTTGGGCGATATCGAGACCTTTCCCTTCATTGACCCGCCTGGCACCTCGATGATCCGGGACGGCTACCGCGAACTAGAACTGCTCGATGCAATTAAGCCTGATCTGCCGCGTCCAGGTGAGGAAGACGCCCCCTGGGCGCTCACGCACATGGGCCGCGAACTCGCCCGCATGCCCATTGACCCGGCACTGGCACGCATTCTCTTTGCAGCCCACCATGAAAAGGCTCTGCCCGAGTCCCTCATTGTTGTGGCAGCACTTGAATGTGATGACCCGCGCCGCCGCCCGCTTGAAAAGCAGGCTGAAGCAGACAAGTGCCATGCGCGTTACCTGACACCCAA
>JBAXCC010000552.1:0-1732 GCA_037141675.1 bacterium
AAGCAGATGACTGCACTTCTCACGAAGTTGGGTGTTGAGCGTTCGGGGCTGATCATTACTGATCAGCACGAAGAGAACGTGATGCTCTCCGCGCAGAATTTGCCGCATGTCGCGGTTGTTCGTGCTGCTGAAGTTGACGTATACGCGCTTCTGTATTTCCGTACGCTCATTGCCACGAAAGCTGGCTTTGAAGCACTGACGGCGCGTATGAAAGCGAAGAAAACCGTAGAGGAGGGCGCATGAAACACGCCGGAATCATTCGCAGGGTGATGATCACCGAAAAGGGCACGAAGCTCGCCTGTGAAAACAAGTATATGCTCGAAGTATCGCCTGACGCGAACAAGATCGAGATCAAGAAGGCCGTAGAAGCGCAATTCGGTGTGCATGTGCTGGCCGTAAACACTCAAAACCACAAGGGCGCGTTGCGTACACTGAAGAACCGCCGTGTTGTCCCCGGACTCCTCTGGAAGCGGGCGATCATCACGGTGCGTGCAGGTGAACGCATTGAGCTGGTCTAACGTCGCCGGAGAGGATAAGAGCTATGGGTCTTAAAACATTCAAACCGACTACCGAAACGCTGCGGCATCGCGTCGCATCGACTTTCGAAGAAATTACCGAGGTCAAGCCACAACGTAGGCTCCTCGAGGCTCAGCGTAGCAAGGCTGGCCGTAACAACATGGGGCAGATTACCACGCGTCATCGCGGTGGTGGCGCTAAGCACCACTATCGTATCGTGGACTTCCGCCGTGACAAGATTGGAATTCCGGCACGGGTCGAAGCGATTGCTTATGATCCGAACCGTTCCGCCAATCTGGCACTCCTGAAGTACGTGGATGGCGAAAAGCGTTACATCCTGGCGCCTACTGGGCTCAAGGTGAATGACGCAGTGATGTCTGGTCCTGAGGCGGAACCGAGCGTTGGCAATGCGTTGCCGTTGTCGCTGATTCCGTTGGGATTGTCTGTCCACAACATCGAGCTGGTGCCGGGTAAGGGTGGCAAGCTCGCACGTTCTGCGGGTAACAGCTGTCAGGTGATGGCGCGCGAAGGCGACTTCGTGACGTTGCGTCTGCCATCTGGCGAAATCCGCATGGTCCGCTCAAACTGCTTGGCCACGATTGGTCAGGTAGGCAATGCGGAGTGGAGCGGAATCAAGCTGGGCAAGGCTGGCCGTAAGCGCTGGATGGGTATCCGTCCGACGGTTCGCGGTGTGGCCATGAATCCGGTTGACCATCCGATGGGTGGTGGTGAAGGTCGTACGTCTGGTGGTAGCCACCCACGTTCACCTTGGGGCAAGCTTGCAAAGGGCGGCAAGACACGCAACCCGCGCAAGACAAGCAGCAGATTTATCGTAAAGCGGAGAAAGTAACGCATGGCAAGGTCTATTAAAAAAGGCTTTTACGTAGAGAAAAGCGTTCTCGAAAAGGTCGAGAAAATGAATGCGTCCGGCAAGAAACAGCCGATCAAGACCTGGTCGCGCCGTTCCATGATCCTACCGGATTTTGTCGGGCATACGTTTGCTATTCACAATGGCAAGATACACATGCCGATATTCATCACTGAAAACATGGTCGGTCATCGTTTGGGCGAATTTGCGCCAACGCGCACGTTCAGGCAACACGGTGTCCACACGGATAAGGCAGTTACCAAGTAAGGGAGATTAATTCATGAAAGAAGTGACTGCTATTACCCGTAACGTCAGAATGTCCGCACAGAAGGGACGTCCTTTGGCTCG
>JBAXCC010000553.1:0-1731 GCA_037141675.1 bacterium
GGAGAATGGGAAAGCTTCACAATTTTCTGTTTCTGATGTGCGCCAAGCAAGCGCGGCTAGCTTTGTTGTTTAGAGAGCATCTAAAGCAGGAATTTTGATTATCCATGATTCCGGAGATTTCTCTGGATTGAGTAGTGCAACGACAAGCCGTTTCCCATTAGGCGAAACAGCCGCAAGGCAACGTGCATGGTCTGTGGTGGTCATGCGATAATTCTGACGGAAAAACCGTGTAATCTGCATGCGCACATAATAATTTTTAACGATGCGATAATTCTCGGAACTGAATTTTCCTTGGAAGAGGCACCACTTGTCCCCCCACTCCTCCAACATCTGCCAATCGAGCCACGCACTGGGCTGCATGATACGCATATCATCAAAAAGCTTCTGAGTCAGAATGAGATTACTCAGCAGGCCTGACCCCTTATCAGACGGTCCTGTCTCAGACTGCCAAAAAGGCTTTTTGAGGGCAGTGATTTTTTCATGAACCCGTTCGCGTTCATCTGCTCTCCCAAAATAGGTATGCGTATTGAGCCGTGCAATTTTCGGAAAAATATCCTTCTCTTTTTCGTAGGCATCAAGGATCTTTAAAAAGTCCCCGATGTGCGTTTCATCAGAAGCGGCAATCTGCGTTTTGAGTCCGCTTGTGAGCAACTTTGCATGGAGGCGGCGAATAATAGTCGCCTGAGTTGAGGCATCGAAGTGACATCCCTCTTGGGACCCGAGTGCCACCCAATACCCGGTCAACGCCTCATTAAAGGGTTCAAGCGTGCGGAATTCGACACCATAGGTCTTTTTGTATTGTTTGCAGACATCAATGAGGTAATCGCAATAGGCATCATAGTACTCGGGTTTGAGATTATCTTTGGTGGAGGGATTGTTTCCCGCGGCACAGCCGCTGTAGGACATCCAATACGGTGGCGAGTTTGCAAAGGCTTCTAAGATGATATCCGGTCGTTTCGCAAGGATTTTGAGCAGCACCTTCCGCTGGCCGGCATCGGCGTTCCAGTTATACGGAGCAGTTGCAGAAGGCTTGAATCCCTCCATTTCCGCTCGCTTGCCTTTGCCCTTTACCATGTGCCCGCCAATATGGGAAGGATCATCGCCACCTCCGATATTGTAGCGAAATATATTCATGTTGAGCTTATCCGGAGACGTGAGATAGTCGACAAGCTCATCGATCTTCTTTTCATCTTTCCACTTGCCCGCTTCGCTTGCCCACCAGCAAAGCGAGGTCCCCCATCCTTCAATCGTCTGCAGGGGCTTCGTGCAATCAACGGTTACAACGGACGACTGCCCCGCTAAACAGAGGGCAGACGAAAGAATGATGAGAGCACTGAGGAAATTCATGCGCACATTTTAATCTTCATTTCCTCGCTTGGCAATCCTACTTTAATTGAATCTTTACATTTGAGAGGAACCAGGTGCGGCCCTTTTCATTATTTCCCTGATAGAAAAGTAAGATGGTCCCATCGTCGTCAACAAAGACACCGGGATGGCCGGACTCGGAACTGTTCCAACTGCCAGGAGCGCCATTCGGAATGAGAGGCTGATCTGAGGTGCGCTTCCATGTCAGGCCATCTTTGCTCGTCGCAAGGCCAATCATCTGCGGCGCATTGTTATAACCGCCTGCATAGAACATGTAGTAAGTATCCCCACGCTTCATCACGGTCGGCGCCTCAATGCATTTGCCTTCCCACGGCAGCTCTGGCTTGAGGATAGGGCCTTCCAACG
>JBAXCC010000554.1:0-1720 GCA_037141675.1 bacterium
GGGAGATCGTTCATGGATATGACCTTGTCAGTATCCTTCCAGCAACTACACACACACCCGCTGGTCAGCACCAGTGATCCGAGCATTGCACCCATTGCCACGACACCTGCCACTGATATACGCGTTCTCATATTTCTTTCTCCATTTTTGTCTTCTGTGCTGTTTCTTGTTTGATGGACAGCTAAAGCGCACGAATAATACACCTTCGATGGTTGTATGATATATCTTCCAATCCCTAAGAACAAGAGCATTTAAATCAACGGAGGGGCTTTGGGTGGAGTTCTGTTTTTTTGTAGGTGCCTTAGCTTCTATGGGCGGTCCGGCGGGTACGCATCTGTCGCCGCTCATAAACGGTGCGTATTCGCGTCAGGGTGCTGAACGCAACGCCATCAATACGCCTGTGCAAGGGACAGCAGCGGACCTCATTAAGCTCGCCATGGTGCGCGTGCATCGTGAATTGCGCGAGCGCCGTTTAAAGACGAAGATGGTTTTACAGATCCACGACGAACTGCTGTTCGATGTGCCTCGTGAGGAAGCGGATACGGTCCGCACACTGGTGCGTAATGCTATGACCACGGTACTCGATATTGGTGTGCCCCTTGACGTGAGCATCGGTGTTGGCGACAACTGGCTTGTTGCGCACTAACGTTGCCTCAACCGATTGGTTAGCCCAATTTTCTTTCAACAAGATCGCCTTCGACGTACTGATGGATCATGCCAGAGAGCAAGGTCTGGTAGGGTAAGCCTTTTTCCATGGCCTTCTTTTGAATGCCTTTCAAATCGTGATCGTAGAGTCGAATGGTGACCCGGCGATCCTTTCGAAAGGTCCGTTCGGCCATGGATTTAACTTCCGTTTTCTCTTTCTTGGAAAGCGAGGCGAGTTTCATGTTGCCCTTTTCGTAGGCCTCAAGTATGTCCTGCTCTTCTTTATCCATTTTCATCATGATCACCACCTTTATTATAATCCTTTGTTGCTTTCCGACTGGGGATAATTGTCTTCAAGAAGACATAATCCTTTTCTACGACAAACGGAACCAAATAAATGTAATCCTCAACAATCACAAAATAGATCCTCTGGCCAGGATAAGCCTTTTGGTCGGGGTGGTCGGCCACCTTCCAGATGTCTCCTTGCAACAAATGAAAGACAATCTGCTCAAAGGAGATGCGCCTTTCCTTCTTTAACCACTCATTCTTCTCTGGACTCCACTCGTATCGCATGCCAGTAATGTACATCTATTGTGTGTACAGCGTCAAGGCTGTTTTTAAATATATATTCTTTTTATAGGCTAACGTCAGCGACCATCGGGCCCCTGAGCCGATGGCGAACGGGGGTTCGATGGGTCGCGTTGTTCGCAATTGTATCTCCTCTTCCAGAAAGGTCGCAACGTGTAATAGACCGGCCATGCTAGTAGAAACAAGATAAGCACTACCAAAAAGTGCGATGACAAACAGCTGCCTGCCCATGACTCAACACGTGTGACGGAACCAAACAACGCGGCAATAAGCAATAGACCGGCAAACGTTGCCAGTAAACATAGAACGGTAATTACAACTGCGCCTTTGGGTAGATGCCAGCCTTCCGACCTGAGAATATCACAGACGATGTAAATGATTACTAGAGATGTGGCGAAAAGAAGGCTTCGGTACCAGCCATCTAAATCACCCTCAACGTTGTCAAATGGAGTTTTCATTTTCTGGTGTAACTTCAAATTTGTTTTCA
>JBAXCC010000555.1:0-1714 GCA_037141675.1 bacterium
TCAACGCTGCGCTGCCATAAAAAAAGGAAGCGGCTCATGAAGCCGCTTCCTTTTTGCTTTATGCACAACCTTAAAGCATCATCCCATCGGCTCGTTGACAGGCTCGAGGCCGGATGAATCACTGTTGCCGGAGTCCGCACGGTCGCCGAAGCGCGTGAACCGGTCGTCAAAGTCGAGATGAACCTCCCCCGTGGGCCCGTTACGATGTTTAGCAACATCCACAATAGCTAGGCGGAAGTCCTCGGATTGCTCTGAGCCGGGTGCCTTACACGGTCGGCGCAGCAGCAGTACAACGTCCGCATCTTGTTCGATGGCGCCTGAGTCCCGAAGGTCCGAAAGTTTTGGCTTGTTGGATTTGTCGCCGCGCTGTTCTGGCGCACGGCTGAGCTGGCTCAGCACAATGACTGGCACATGGAGCTCCTTGGCCATGGCTTTGATCTGTCCGGAGATCTGCGAGGTTTCGATCTGTCGTCCCTGCTTGGAAAATTCCCGGCAGTTGCAGAGCTGGAGATAGTCGATGATGATCAACTCAATTTTGTAACGTTTCTTGAGACGGCGTGCACGAGCACGCATGTCCATGACGTCAAGACCGCCAGCGTCGTCCACATAGATTGGGGCCTTTGCTAACTCTGAAGCTGCGCAGGCGAGCTTATTGTGGCTGCTCTTGGAGGTGGCCATACCCTGATCGATTTCGAAGCCAGGCACGCCGGCAAATCCGCACAGCATACGCATGGCCAACGACTCCGTGGACATTTCAAGCGAAAAGACAGCAACGGGGTGTTGTCGGTTATGGTCGCCCTTCATGGGCCGGCCATAAATCGTGCGTCCCAGGGAGACACACTCCGCGATATTCATCGCTAGCGAGGTTTTACCCATGAGGGACGAGCTGCCAGCACAATCATTTCCCCGGCACGCAGCCCTTTCAGTTTTTTGTCGAGATTGGCAAAGCCTGTCGGCAATCCGGATACAGCGCCCGAGCCCTGCATAAAGAGCTTTTCAATATGAGCCATGGTGTTGCCGATTGCCTGCGGCCACGAGACACCAGTGCTGGTGTTCTTGTCTGCGATACTTAAGAATTTCTGTTCAACCTCGCCGAGGATGATATCCGCGCTGATGGCCTCGTTAAAGCAACGGCGTTCCGCATCTCGCGCAGCAATGATGACTTTGCGGAGGAGATGTTTCTGGCGGAGGATGCCGATGTAATACTCGGCATGGGCGGACGTGGGTGTCCCGTCAATAAGCGATTGGATGGTCGCTGCACCACCGATCGCCTCAAGGCGTTCGAGCGCACGTAAGCGGTCGCACAGGGTCAACGGGTCAATCAAGGCGCCAGCCCGCGACATCTCAAAGACGGTTTCAAAAATCAGTTGGTGAGCCGGTGAAACAAACGATTCCACGGAGATGCCATTTTCAATGCAGAGATCCAACACGCGGCTGTCGCTTCCTGCGTCGAGAAGAATGGAGCCCAAGACACCGCGCTCAGCTTCGAGGCTGTTGGGCGGCACGCGCATCGTGGTCGGAGAGTCGGAAGAGGGTTTGGGAACGCGAGGCATAAGTTAACTCAGATCAGTGATTAATTTTTTTTATACAGCAAAGAGGGAAAAAAGAATAACACGTTAGAAAGATGACAGCAAGGCGAAAAGGCCAGAGAAAAACGAAGCGCGTTGCGTCATAATTAATGACACCGAAAAAATTTCATTGAGTTGACCTCGTG
>JBAXCC010000556.1:0-1657 GCA_037141675.1 bacterium
AACGAGTATGAATCCAGGATATATCCCGAATAGCTGCGGGCCGTGCAATAGAGCGCCTCGCTGAGCGGCACCGTATTGAACTCGGCGCTGACCGTCTTGCTCAGGTCGTAATCTCGCAGGCCGACCATGCCGTCCGGGCGGGTTTCCCAGGTCAGTTTGCCCACGTCTTTTTCCGTCTCGATGTTGCTGGTGCAGACGAGGTACCAGCCTTCGGTATAGTCCGTCGTTTGCTTGTCTTTGGTACGATGTTTCGTAAATGCCATGAACAGCTGATTGCGGAATAGCTTCGGCTTATCGATGCTCCAACCTGTCCACCATCCCCTGGTTCCGTCGATCTCCGTGAGCCGCGTGGGGATCAGGTGGCGTTCCGACCAGATCTCCCCGTTGTCATCGGAGTACTTGAATGCCCACTCAGCCGAAAACCGGGCAACCCGATCGTAGGTCTGATAGAAGGCATAGATGCGTCCATAAGAGGTCAGATAGGTCGTAGCCCAAGCCGACGTCTTATCGATCACGACGCTCTTCTTCCACGTCCACGTTTTCCCTTTGTCATCACTCCACCATACGCTGAGATTGCAAGGAAGCCCTTCGGTTTCACGGGTAGTCGCAATCGCTAACCAGCGCCCATTGGACAGGATCACCACATAGGGTTGATCGACGGTCGTCGTCCCATCGCCGAACATGGTGGTGCCATTATTCCAATCGCGGTAATCGACACGCTCCACCTGACTGGCGACAACGGGAACAGAGGGCGCGGAGGAGTCGGTGGCGGCCTGCGCTACGCTCGGCCCGAACGCGGCCAGCAAGCCGAAGGCGATGAAGAGGGTGAGGGTTGATAATATGATTTGCTTCATTTGATGCCTCCGTTCATTTTTAACCCCTATAAGCCATCCGGCTTTAGCTTTATTGCACCGCATCGAAGATCGTCGCGGCAATGTGCTGGCGGGGGTTCTGGGTGGTGGCAAAGTAATAGAGTGCGATAAGTTTTCCGTCGGGACGCTGGGCGAGACGGGGATACCCGAAGTCAGCATCTCCCAATTTATCGGGTTTGAAGTCGGAACGCAAACATATTTCCGCGCCCCATGTTTGGCCCTTGTCGCTACTGAAGCGAGCGATCATGCGACGCGATTTGCGGTCGCCATAAACGCAGCAGAGCTTCCCATCGCTCAGCTTCGCGAGCGCGGGCGGATTGCCGTTACCTGCGCCCGTGCTTCCGACTTCGGATCGCAGTGTCCAATGCTTTCCGCCGTCGCGGGAGAAGTACGCATCAATCCAGAAACGCTCATCCTTGTCCGTACGCCGACGGAGCGCGCTGACAAGATCATCCTTGCCAAAGAGAACCGTGGACGGCATCACTGCACGGAAGGGATCTGCTGTCGGTACGATCCAGTTCACAAATTGGAACGTAGCCCCACCGTCATCCGTGCGCGCAACATAAGCACGATCGCGAATGGCGGACGCGTGCGCAGGGCGCGATGCGAGAAAGAACAAACACGAGCGCGGCCCCATCGGCAGATAGTCCGTACGCGGTGTCTGCTCGCGCCCCTTCTGGTCTGGCGCGTCGTTGATACCGTTGAAACGAAACGGCCCGCTCCAGCAGTGGCCACGGTTCGTGCTCATAAAAAACGAACCGCCCTTGTCGTCCGAACCGTGATAC
>JBAXCC010000557.1:0-1653 GCA_037141675.1 bacterium
CAACGGACTTAAACGGTCAGGCCGAGTCCAGTGCACTTTTCGAACAGAGGGCGGAACACCGCGCCTGTGGAATCCAGCGGATGGCAGCATGCGCGAGATGGCGGTCTACACCGTTGAAAAAGACGGACGTTTGACCCTGCCGCTCTGGTTCAATCCCTCAGACAGCTTCTTTGTCGTGTTTGACCGCGCGGACAAAAAGCGTCGCCCACTGGAGATCAGTTACAAAAACACGGCACACGCGCCCACAGAAAAACTGACGATCGTCAAAGCTGAATACGGCGTGGGCAAGACGCAACTCGATCTGACCGACCCTGTGCGCGCAGAGGTCAAGGACAACACGCTCGATCTCGCGAATTTTGTTCGCTTCAAGGGAGATCCTGTGCCGGGACAGGTCAAGCAGATGACCCTCCATTATCTGCTGGATCAAAAGCCGTTCATCGCGACTGCAAAGGATGGGGAGACGATTACCTTGCCGCCCCGAAGTGCGGAACAGGCGTTCGATGTTTTCGCCGAGCGCAACTCGGTGAAGGTGCTTGCATTGAAGAATGGCGAATACAGCATCGATGGAAAAACGTTAGAAATACAATCGCTTCCGTTGCCTTGCGAAATCAAGGGCGACTGGACAATCACCTTCCAGAAAACGCGCGGCGCGCCAGAGCAGATCATGACCCGCGAGTTGAAAACATTGGGCTCCTTTGAGGATTTCGGCGTCAAACATTTCTCCGGTACCGCGACTTATCGGACAGCTTTCGAGCATCGAAGCGTCTCGGCTCATGGTTCAAATCTTGCCTCTCGCATTTATCTCGACCTCGGCGAGGTTGCGGTGATAGCCTCGGCAACGCTGAACGGGAAACCCTTGGGGCTGCGCTGGAAACCGCCGTTCCGCTTCGATGTGACGGGCCTGTTGCGCGAGGGGAACAATGAACTGGAGGTTGAGGTGACCACGACCTGGGTCAACCGGCTGATCGGCGACGAGTACTACCCTGATGATGTTACGCCGAAAGGGACGTGGAAGGAAGGCGGCCTGCCCGTGGTGCCGGAGTGGCTTGTGAAAAATAGCCCGCGCCCCGAACCTCGGCGTATCACCTTTGCCGCCTTTAAATTCTGGAAAAAGACAGACCCTCTCCACGCGGCTGGATTGATGGGTCCTGTTGCATTACATTATGCACAAAGCGTCCATATTCCAAAAGGAGAGTAACTGATGAACCGCAGACATTTTCTGAAAAATATCATTGCTACAGGAACAGCACCCTATTGGATTTCCTCTTCGTCGTTCGGCGCGGAATCCAGCGTGGCCGCCAGTAACCAGATAAACGTGGCCTGCATCGGTCTCGGAGGCATCATGGGAACGGATCTTCCGTCCGTACTGTCGGTGCCAGGCGTGAATGTGGTCGCGCTCTGCGATGTGGACGCGAGTACGCCGGGGCAGCTCAAGAAGAAGTTCGAGGCGAAAGCAGGAAGCGAGCGGGTGGTGTCGAGCATTGACCGTGCGACGTTCTATGGCGATTATCGTCAATTACTCGAGAAAGAAAAGAACGTGGATGCCGTACTGATCGCCACGCCGGACCATTGGCATGCGCCGATCGCCACGGCTGCCATTCAGGCCGGCAAGCATGTCTATTGCGAGAAGCCGCTGACGCATGCCATCATGGA
>JBAXCC010000558.1:0-1650 GCA_037141675.1 bacterium
CACTTGAAAAACAGGTTGAGACCTATACGGCAGGCGTCGTTGAGGCGTTTAAGATGGCAGGTTGCCTGCCTGAGATTGTTCAAGTCGGCAACGAGATTACGCCGGGGATTCTCTGGCCTGAGGGGAAGGTCAATGCACCTGAAGGCGGCTGGGACCGGCTGGCTGCATTGCTCAGAGCGGGCATCCGTGGGGTGAGGAAACCCTTGACTGCGAAGGAACGTGTGCAGATCATGCTGCATGTCGATTGCGGCGGCGATGTGAAGCGGACCCAGTGGTTCTTTGATCATATCGTTGAACGGGCGGTCATCTTCGATATGATCGGGCTAAGTTATTATCCGTGGTGGCATGGCAATATGGCAAGCTTGCGAGAGAACCTGGCGCAAACCGCACGGCGTTACAGCAAGCCGATTGTTGTGGTCGAGACAGCTTATCCATGGCGTAAACATGGAGAGACTCAACACATGGACTGGCCCATGACGCCCGAGGGACAACAACAGTTTCTGAGCGATTTGGTGGGGGCTGTTCGAGGCACGACGAATCATCTCGGACGGGGCGTGATCTGGTGGTATCCGGAATCGATCCGCACCAAGGGCGTAGATGTCTGGAAGGGTGGCGATGTGGCACTCTTCGACGCAGATGGCAATGCTCTGCCTTCTCTGAATGCATTCAAGCTTCGCTGAGACAGATAAAATAAGCCTCGAAAGCGGGGCAGGATTAAATTATACTAGGGCATATTGAATGGTGAGAGGGTGGTACAGGGATGCCGCACTTTGCATTGTTAGAGATTAACTCAAAGAGGGGATATTCGTATGAAGCAGTTGATGATGGGTTTGGTCGTTGCTGGAATGGCACTGTCGGGTATGAGCGAAACATGGAAACCGAGATTGGCGCTCCAGCTTTATTCGTTCAGGAACATGTCATTTGTAGATGCTGTGAAGACAGCTAAGAAAATCGGCTTTGAATATGTCGAGGCGTATCCAGGACAGAAACTGGGCGGCGACCTGCAGGGGACTACGCAGTTCTCGATGGACCAGGACACGCGCAATAAAGTCAAAGCATTCTTGAAGGAGCAGAATATCAAGCTCGTCAATTATGGCGTATGCGGCGCAAAGGATGAGGCGGAATGGAAGAAGCTCTTTGATTTCGCTAAGGAGATGGGTATTGAAACTCTCCAGGTAGAAGCTGGCAAGAACGACAAGGATATGACACTCCTGAGCAAGATGGTGAAGGAGACGGGCATTAAGGTCGCGCTTCATAATCACAAGCAGGCTGCTGGTTTCCCGGAAGCTATGGCTGAAGCCCTCGCAAAGTATCCAGAAATTGGCGCCGGCGCGGATATCGGACATTGGATCAATGCGGGCAAGCCGGCACTGGACGGCATCAAGAAGCTGGAAGGCCGTATCACCACGTTGCACTTGGTGGATGTGGCGAGCTTGGATGCGAAGGGCCGTGTCGTTCCCTATGGCAAAGGTTGCGCGGAACTGTCCAAGGTTATGGATGAGCTGAAGCGCCAGAAGTTCAATGGCGTCCTGACCTGCGAATATGAACACATGTCCGATAAGCTGGTTGACGAAGTCGCTGAATGCGTGACGTGGTATAATAGCTATTTCACCAAGTAGCAAGAGGGAGTAGGGGAATGATGGGGTGTTG
>JBAXCC010000559.1:0-1621 GCA_037141675.1 bacterium
CCGCCGCTGAACAGTCAAGTTCCGCCGGAAGAATTCAAATGGCTTGAAAAAACAGCCTCTTTGACGGCGACTGGGGATGTTGGGATGACAATAATTTGGGAACAGATCTATAATGTGATCCGCGAAAATAAGCCGTTCCCGATTCCGCTGGATAGTGCCATCGAAGTGTTGCGCATTATCTCGCTGGTCAAAAAAGAAAGTTTGTTTGCGTAAAGGCGATGTGTTAACAGTCTTGCCTTTTCGTATATATGAACAAAACAGTTAAAAAGTCATCCTTCTGGGCTTGGATCACGCCACATACATTAATTGCCTGGAGCTTTCTTGCCCTTATTGCTATTGGCTCGTTCCTTTTGTGGTTGCCTGTTTCGAGTGTGAACGGAAAGTTTCTGAATCCCGTTTCAGCCATCTTTATGGCTACCAGTGCGACATGTGTGACAGGTCTCTCCGTTATTGACATCGGAACTGAACTGACCTTTTTCGGCCAGTTGGTGATGCTCGCGCTCGTTCAGCTTGGCGGATTGAGCGTCATGACGCTCAGCACTTTTCTGCTGGTTCTCTTGGGGCGTCGGTTGAGCCTGCAGAGCGAATTTGCACTCATGGATGCGTATGGTGTTGAAGAGGTGAAAGGCGTACGTGATCTCTTAAAATGGGCGGTTATATTAGCCTTGCTTACGGAGGGCATCGGGGCTGTGCTTCTCTACTTCCGCTATCATGCGGCAGATCCCTCAATGGAAGTTTGGAAGGCCTGGTATTATGCGGTGTTCCATTCCGTAGGCGCATTTTGTAATGCAGGTTTTTCGCTTCATAGCGATAACCTTATTGGATTCCAGAAGGACATCTGGTATCTGAGCGTGATCAATATGCTGATTGTCGTCGGCGGTTTAGGCTTCCTGCCGATGTATAATCTGGTGACCATCAAATTCTGGAAACGCGATTTGCGTAAGCGTGGACGCATTGCCTTACATACAAAGATTGTTTTAATTACGACGGCTATCTTAATTGTGGCGGGTGCTGGACTTATTCTGGCTCAAGAATGGGATCATGCGTTAAAGGATCTGCCTGTGCAACATAAGATTAATTGTGCGCTGTTCCAGTCTATCACGCCTCGTACAGCTGGATTTAATGCAGTGTCTATGCCGAGCCTCACGGAAGGGTCCCGTTTTGTCACGGCCATCCTGATGTTTATCGGCGGCTCGCCAGGTTCTTCGGCGGGTGGCATCAAAACAACAACGATTGTCGTGCTGATCTGTACGGTCATTGCTATGTGCAAACGTCGGACAGAGACGAGCCTTTTCTCGCGTACGATATCGAATACGATTGTCCGTGAGGCGGTAGTCATCTTTCTGGTCGTCCAGGCACTGATCTTGCTGGCCTTTGGCGTGTTGCTCCATACAGAGTCGATCGGGGGTGTAACGCCTGACGCCTCAAAGCTTATGTTTGAGACGATTTCCGCATTCGGGACCGTTGGGCTTTCAATCGATCATACACCCCTCCTCACAGAGGCTGGACGGTGGGTCATCATCTTCTGTATGTATGTCGGACGACTTGGAACCGTTGCAGTCGCACTCTTTATCGGACGTGATGAAGATGCGATCCGCATCCGTTATGCCGAGGAAGAAAT
>JBAXCC010000560.1:0-1602 GCA_037141675.1 bacterium
GGAACTCAATAAACTCACAGCCTAAAAACGTTCATTTGATCTTGCAAGTCACCGGTTTTTTTGGTGTCCACCCCTCTATCGAGGTACATGATTATCCCAAATGAAAAAAAGGACGCAATGAGGAGTGACAACGAGAAATGCAAATTGCGAAATTGATTCTGAAAAGCGATTAAGGTATATTATTCTTTTTCGTTTGGAAAGAAAGTGAACCCTTATGACACTTGTAGAGCTCGAACCCCAGCATATTGAATCCTTGGCAGAGGTAACAGCCGCAACCGATGCTGCAGCCCTTGAGCAGATTCGCGTGAAATATCTCGGCCGTAATGGTCTTTTGCCTGCCATCATCAAGCAGATGAAGGATGTCCCGGCCGAGGAACGCCCTGAATTCGGCAAACGCGTGCAAGCCTGGCGCGCCGCGCTCGAAGCAGCCTTGAATGAAAAACAACTTTCTGTGGCACCCGAAGAAGCCAAGGGACCTGCTTTTGACCACACACTCCCCGGACGTTGGTTTGCTCCCGGCTCAAAACATCCCGTCTCCCGCGTGATCGAGGAGACCGCCGCCATCTTTTCACGTCTTGGCTTCACCGTAGCTGACGGACCTGACATCGAAAACCGTTTTAACAACTTCACAGCGCTCAATACCCCTGCCCATCATCCTTCCATGGACCCCTCGGACACATTCTGGATGACCGACCATCTCTTGCTCCGCACCCAGACTTCCCCGGTACAGATCCGCATGATGACCCAGCATCAGCCTCCGGTGCGCATCATCACCCCAGGACGCACCTATCGCCGCGACACCACAGATGCGACGCATAGCGCGAACTTCCATCAGATTGAAGGCCTGTATGTGGACACGAAACCTGTCTCCCTCGCGGACCTGAAATCAACCCTCGCCTACTACGCCAGCGAAATGATGGGCTCCAAAGCGGGCGTGCGCTTCCGTCCCCACTTTTTCCCCTTCACAGAGCCGAGCGTGGAGGTGGACTTCTCTTGCCATGTTTGCGCAGGGAAGGGATGCAGAGTCTGCAAGATGAGCGGCTGGATCGAGATCGCCGGCGCAGGCATGGTGGATCCGCGCGTCTTTAATTTTGTCGGTTACGATCCGGAAAAGGTTTTTGGTTACGCCTTCGGCTTCGGTGTCGAGCGCATCGCCATGATCAAGTACGGCATTCCCGACATCCGCTGGCTCTATGAGAACGATACCCGTTTCCTCAGCCAGCTTGCGTAAGGTCCGCCGCCCTGGGCGGCACAGTGGCAGTCGGCAGTACCAGTTGGCAGTTAATCTCAGGGAATTAACGAAGGAGTAACTTCTTAAATTAAGAGTTAAACGTTAAACGTTGAGAGTTGAGAGTTTGACCTGTCCGCCGTTTTATCCGCCGTAGCCTTGGCGGAGGTGGAAGGCATCGCGAAGGTGGAACGCTTAACACTGAACGCCCAACTCTTAACGCTGAAGTTTTAGGCAAGGTGGAGGTATGCGTATGGATGCTGTATTTCTGGCCCGGCTGCAATTTGCCCTGACCGTGGGCTTTCACTACATTTTCCCTCCGCTCACGATCGGGCTGGGGTGGATGCTGTTCTTCTATCAGACGCGCTTCCTGA
>JBAXCC010000561.1:0-1597 GCA_037141675.1 bacterium
ACCGCGCCGAATTCGCCCATGGCCCGCGCATTGCAGAGGATGATGCCGTAGAGCAAACCCCACTTGATATTAGGTAGCGTCACTTTTATGAACGTCTGCCAGCCTGATGCCCCGAGGCTGAGCGCGGCTTGCTCCTCTTCAGAACCCTGTTCCGACATGAGCGGGATCAATTCGCGCGCCACAAAGGGGAAGGTCACGAAGAGCGTCGCGATAAGGATGCCCGGCACGGCGAAGACGATGCGCAGATTATGCTCTGACAACCATGTGCCCAGCCAGCCGTGACGCCCAAAGATCAGGATGAAGATCAGACCCGCGACGACGGGCGAGACAGCGAAGGGCAAGTCCACCAGCGTCAGCAGGAGGCTACGACCCTTGAAACGGAACTTGGCGATGGCCCATGCAGCGGCAATACCGAACAACGTATTGAGCGGTACCACAAGCGCTGTCACACCCAGGGTTAGATAGATGGCGGAGCGTGCATCCGGTTCGTTCACACTGGCCAGCCAGACCTTTAGGCCATTCGCAAAAGCAGTTTGGAGAACCACCAGCAGCGGCAACAGAATGAACAGGCCAACGATCAGCAAGGCTGTCAGGGTCAGAATCGCATTTTCAAAGAAACGCGGCCACGATATTGATTGTTCGCTTTTCATGACTATAAACTTACGGGAATGATGGAATATCGGAATGCTGGAATGATGTTCCTGGAGGGACGTGCTCCGTCACGTCCGTCGTAGGAATCGGCCACGACAGAGCGTGGCCCTCCATGTCTTCTTCCAACATTCCAGTATTCCAACATTCCAGTATTCCTCTCTCCTGCCGTTTCAGTTCCCAAAATATCGCGCGGTTCGCGCCTGAAACACATTGATTAAAAAGATCGCCAGTAGCGAGAGCGATAGCAGGGCGACAGCAATGGCCGTGGCGCCCGCATAATCGAACTGCTCAAGCTTGGTGATGATCAGAAGCGAAGCGATCTCGGTCTTCATGGGCATGTTGCCCGCGATAAAGACGACCGAGCCGTATTCGCCCAGCGCCCGTGAAAAGGCCAGCGTGAAGCCGCTCAGGATCGATGGCGCGAGCAGGGGCAGTACCACGCGCCGTAAGGTCTGAAACCGCGATGCGCCCAGACTGTGCGCGGCTTCCTCCAATTCACGGCTCAGATCCGCGAGCGCAGGCTGCACACTGCGGATCACAAAGGGCAGGCCAATAAAGATCATCGCGATCGTAATGCCGGTCGTGGTGAATGCGACTTTAATGCCGAGCTTCAACAGCGCGCCGCCCAATGTGCTGTTCGGTGCGAAGAGCGCAGTCAGCGCAATACCGCTCACCGCAGTCGGCAGCGCAAACGGCAGATCCACCAGCGCATCCACGAGACGCTTGAGCGGGAAACGTCCGCGTACGAGGAACCAGGCTACGACGACACCAAGCACCACGTTGATCAGCGCCGCTGTGAACGCCGTTGAGAAGGTCACCTTGAACGAAGCCAACACGCGCGGGTGCGTGATGGTTTTGATGAATCCTGTTATGCCGAGCTCGCTGCTGCGAAGCACCAATGCGGCGAGAGGTACCAGCACCAGCAGTGACAGGTAGAAGACCGTGT
>JBAXCC010000562.1:0-1587 GCA_037141675.1 bacterium
CTTTCGGATTTTTGGCAATCGGACTATGCACCGTCAGCGCGAAGCGGTGCCAGTAAGCCGATTGGATGTATCCTTTTGCAAAGAGACCGCGCACATAGTCTAGCGCCTCAAAAATTTCCTTCTTTGTCTGCGTCGGGAATCCGTACATGAGGTAGGCATGAACAAGGATGCCCGCTTTTGAAAAGGCCTTGCACACGGTTGCAGCATCCTTACAGGTGATCCCCTTGTTCATGAAGGCCAGCAGCCGGTCCTGCGCACATTCGAGTCCGCCTGTGACTGCAATGCAGCCGGCCTGTGCCATGAGCTGTGCAAGCTCAGGCGTAAAGGCTTTTTCAAAGCGCACGTTGCCCCACCAAGACACCTTGAGTTTGCGTTGAATCAACCGTTCGCTCAGCTGACGCAGCAAGGCTGGTGCCAGCGCCTCGTCCGTAAAATGGAAGCCCCTCTGTCCTGTCGCCTGGATCATCTGTTCCATCTGATCAACCAGTGCATCCACCTTGGGTGGCCTATAGCGTCCAATATAATCCAGCCCCACATCACAGAACGCGCACCTGTGCCAATAGCACCCGTTTGCAACTTGCATCTTCAGCCACTTACCATCCGACCAGATCCGGTGCATCGGATTCGTAGTCTCCATCAAATTGATATACCTCGAAAAATCAATGCCATCATAGACTGGAACAGGAGCTTGTGAATTTCCACACTTTAAATCTAAGCCTACAAGGGTGTGTCTCCACGAGGCGAAACCTTCATCAAAGCAAATATCATCTACAAACTGAAAGACGCGTTCATCTGTAAGATTACGCAACTCCGTATTGACATAGCCGCCGCCCATGACAATGCGTGTTTGGGGACGCATCTTGCGGACCTGCTGAGCAATACGGAACGCGCCATAGACGGTTCCAGGGAAGGGCAAGGTCAGTCCGACTACATCGGGTTTATGCTTACGGATCGCCTGTGCCGCAAGCTCATCGATCATTCCAGCAATCAGGTTCGGCGGTGCGCGAAGCTTTTTGAGGAGCGGACCAAAAGTCGGCATGGCGACGCCCAGCCGCTCCGCATAGCGCGAGAAACCGAAATCTGGATCAACGCCTTCTCGGATGACATCCGCGAGATCATCCAGATAGAGCGAGGCTAAAAATGTGGCGCGATCCATCGTATCGAGTGTGCTGAACAACATCTCCAACGCTTCATCAGGAGAGAGGCCGGAGCCCGAGGTCATGGCAGCAAGGCGAGGGCCTTCAGGAAGGAACGATCGCGCTGCAATGCGCGAAGAGAGTTCAGGCGCGTTGCCCTGCAAAAATGAGATGGCTTTATCAATCGTTTGAAGATAATCATCTGCGCACGAGAGAAAGCGCTTCACCACGGGTGTGTTGCGTTTGTTGGCGCGACACTGCACAACGATTTCTAAGAGTCCCTTACGCGAAAAGAGCTTCAAGGCCAGTTCGAGCGAGAGATCAACCTGCGCGACCTCCACACCTTGCGAAGCCAGAAAACCCGCAAGAACCGGCGTCGCGGGATAGAGCGTATTCAACTGCAACAAGGGCGGTGTGATTAAAAGAACCTTCATTGCGTAAAACAATCCCA
>JBAXCC010000563.1:0-1557 GCA_037141675.1 bacterium
TCTCCATGATCGTCCCGTTCGCATAACGGAAGGAGACCACAACCTTCTGACACTGTTTGTTTCCGCGTGTGCCCGCTTCAGGCTCTGTATAGGTAAGCGGCTCAAAGGCGGTTCCATCTGTCCAGACTTCAACAGGGCCGCTCTCATCCATACCCAGCGCACACTGGATCTGATCAAACCCATGCGCCCCCCACCCGGTCATCTCGCCGCCGGAGTAGGGTCGGAAGGAGAGCCATCCAGGCTTGCCACGAGGAATATAGAGTTGCGAATGATACGGCACAGGCTCTGTCGGACCGCACCATAAATCCCAGTCAAGCTCTTCTGGAATCTTCTCGCCAGGGAAGGCACATTCCCAAGGACTTGGATAATTGGAACAAAGCACCTTGTTAATCTTGCCAATAAGCCCTTCGCGAATAAACTTACACCCAAAATGATTTTCAGGCTGCGAACGCTGCTGACTGCCGCATTGGAAAACGCGACCATATTTTCGCGTTGCCTCAACCATGAGGCGCCCTTCACGGATCGTCAACGTCATCGGCTTCTCTGCATACACATCCTTGCCTGCTTGACAGGCGTGGATGCACGTCAATGCGCGCCAGTGCTCAGGCGTTGCCGTGATGATGGCATCCACATCCTTGCGCTCCAGCATCTTCCGGTAGTCATTGTATATCTCCGCCTTATACGGTAGTGCTTTTTGACGGGCGCGAGCCAGATTCACATCAGCAATTGCAACCACACGGACTTCTTTTGAACGTCCCGCAGAGGCTAAAAGCCCACCTCCTTGACGTCCAGGACCAATAACTGCTAGACCAATCCGATCATTTGCCCCCGGACTTCCATTTGCTGCTAATACGCCCGAGGGTATAATGGTTGGCGCGACTATCAACGCTGCACTTCCTTTAACAAACGTACGTCTTGTAAACTTCATCTCACGGGTCCCCTTCCTGTATGATTACTCACTCGTCTTCACTATTACAAAATTACCATCACTATTAGGCTTTACAATATCATGATGGACAACAAACTGTAAACAGAAAATATTGCCGATTGAATTCATGCAAAAAGAAGAACCGCAAACGGATATTCCATTTGCGGTTCTTTTCTGTCTGGTTGGTTAAGCGACTAGCGGACCTTGCCTTCTTTTTTGCGCTTTTCGATAATCGTCTCAGCGAGTTCGTAAGGAACGCCCTCGTAGTGTTCGAAGACCATCGTGAAGGTTCCTCGGCCTTGCGTCATCGTACGGATCGAGTTCGAGTAACCGAACATTTCACCGAGCGGTACATAGCCACGCACCAGCTTGGTGCCAGCTTTCTCGTCCATGCCTTCGACGCGCCCACGGCGTCCGCAAATTGACCCCGTCGCTGAGCCCATGTAATCTTCCGGGACAGCAACTTCGACGCTCATGATCGGCTCGAGCAGTTGCGGGTTGCCCTTCATGAACAAAGTCTTGAAGCAGTGACGTGCGCATTCGATAAAGGCAAATTCGTTCGAGTCAACTTCATGGTATGAACCGAAATAGACCGTGCACTTGACATCCACAACAGGGAAGCCACCGCA
>JBAXCC010000564.1:0-1545 GCA_037141675.1 bacterium
TAAGAAGCGGTGTAAACACTCGCTTTTAAACTAGATTAGTAGGTGAGAGGTCGTGAGCAATAAAGTGGAAGAGAAAGTAAAGCATTCAGTTGCAGGGGATGCGTTCACGCATCCGGGGAGCGTGAGGTGAACCACCGCAACGCCTATCAGGATTACCATGCGCCCGCGTTCTACATGATTACCATGACCACGCTGGAGCGCCGCCCCTTATTTGCGACGTGTGCCAATAACAAAGCCACCCTCAATGAAGACGGTTGGCTTGTTTATCACCTTTGGCATGATATGCCCAAGACCTATCCCGCCATTGCGACCACCACGTTGGTGATTATGCCAGACCATCTTCATGGCATTGTGCAGGTGAAAGAGCAGATGACTCAAAGCGTCGGCGTGCCACTTCGCGCCTTCAAGTCACAGGTTACCAGCGCCCTTCGAAAAAAAACGGGCAACCCGAAACTCAACGTCTGGAATCCCGGCTATCATGACCTCTGTGTCTGGCGGAAGGGAGCTTTAAAGGCCTACACAGACTATCTTTGCGACAACCCCCGCCGCTATTGTGTCAAGAAGGCCAACCCCGATGTCTTTAGACGCATCACCCAATTGAAGCATCCACGGCTTCCCTCGGATCAGAGCTGGAGTGGTTATGGGAATCTATTTTTACTCGACCGCCCGGAAATGGGCAATATACGTGTTTCACGAAAGGCAGCGCCTGACGAGATTATGCGTTTGCGAGACGAGACAATGAAACAGGCCAGCCGGGGCATGGTCGTGGTGTCGCCTTTTATTTCTCCTGGCGAAAAGGAAATAGCAAAGGCCGTGTTGGAGGCTGGTAAAGGCGATGTCATTCTGATGAAGCCTGATGGCTTCCCAGAGCTATTTAAGCCCGGCGGACGCTACTTTGATCTGTGTCTGCAAGGACGGCTGCTGATTCTTTCTGCATATCCCGACATGGGGCACCCCTCCGAGCTCACACGTGACAAATGCATGATGATGAATGCGTGGTGCGAGCAGATCGCGGAAATGAGTGCTTTATGACTTTTCTCGTTTTGCCGGAGCCCGGTATGTACTACGACGCTCCCGAACCTGAAACCCGATCTGACGCCTTGGGCTAGCCGGTGGAGCCATCAGTTGTCGGATCGCATCAAACAGATTGCGGATATTCTCATCGTGTCCTTCGACGCGGCACTCGAGTTCCGACAGCTTGTGCGCCAGATCACGGTGCAGGGACAATGTTTCACGCAACCGCACAAAAGCGCGCATGATGGCGATATTCACCTGCACCGCCTGCGGACTCCGTAACACGCTCGACAGCATGGCCACGCCTTGCTCCGTGAAGGCGCAGGGAAGATACTTGATATTCTGTCCGCGCTTCAAGGTACCAATTTGGCACCTTGAAGACTCCGCCTCCTCTGCGGTGAGTTGGATCATGAAATCGGACGGAAAGCGATCAAGATTACGTTTGACCGCCCGGTTCAGACTCTTGGTGGGCACCCCGTAAAGAGAAGCCAAGTCCCGGTCCAGAATCACTTTTTGGCCGCGCACCAAAAG
>JBAXCC010000565.1:0-1530 GCA_037141675.1 bacterium
GCAATGGAATATGAGGCAACCAAGATGACTATTTGGCGGCCTTCGTACTGGGCTTCCGTCCCATCGTTTCGCGCTGCTCAGCCGTCAAGATCACGTTGTCGATTGCCCATTGCAGGCTTTTTTGGATGGTGGTGCGGCCTTGTTTGTCTTTCTTGTCGTCGCCAGTGTAGGACGCGAGGTCTTTGGCGGCGGCGAGACAGGCGGCTTTGATCTTGGCTGTTTGCTCGTCAGTGAGTTTGGCCTTTTTGAAACGGGGCAGCATAGTTTGCGCCATCTGCACGCCAGACCAAGTCAGTCGCTGCTCCTCGGTGAGTGCGTTGAGGATGGGTTTGTCGGCTTCGGCGATCACCTGGGTGCGACTCGTCGTCAGCCCCTTAAGCGTGTCGGCGGCTTGTTTTTGGGCGGAGACATCGGTGCCTTGGCGCGCAGCCTTGGCGGCTTCCTCGGCGGCTTTGACTTTAGCGGCATTGGCTTTTTCCCAATTCTCCAACGCTTCCTGCTTGAGTTTGAGTTTTTCCTTGATGGTGGTCTGCTGCACATCGGTCGGCTTGCATTCGCGGAGGAGGAGGTCCTGCTGTTCCTGCACGATTTCCGATGCCGATTTCTGGGCGGCAGAGAGGTCGGGGACGATGCCGGCAATTAGTGTGGCCCCCAGGATGATGGTTGTCCATTTGTTGATACGTAGTTGATGCATGGTGTGTTTCCTTTCTGTTGTTATGTTGTTTTCTGGTCCCCTCGGATCGGTGATTGGGCGTGCCGTTTGCCATCGAGGCTATTGCACGTCAGTTCCCCACCTGTAGTTAGGCTCCATCCCAAGTTGAATCTCCATGTAGTCGCCTTTCAACAGGTCTCTGACTGGATGTATATGTCCTTGTCAGGATCTTGCCGACGGACGTTGATCTCGAATGTTTTATCCGTTGTGTGCAACACGATGCGGTCGAAGAGCGGGCTGGTGATTTCGAGCTGCGAAGCTTTTTCTTACTTTTAAAATTATACTCGTTCGAGGTTGCGCAATGCAATCGCAAAGAAGGTTAGGAAAATTACCTTATTATCGCATTTAGACTTACAGGCACTTCCCCTCTTACTGACACTTAATGATGGAGGCGAGGGCCTGTTTCGGATTTTCATCCGACATCAGCGCGCTTCCAATAAGCGCGGCATCATATCCCGCAAGACGGGTCAGCGCATCATGGGAGTCAATTCCGCTCGCGGCAATCCACCGCTCGGCCGGAAGGCGCTGCCTGATCAACCGTAAGGTCGTTGACATATCCATCGCCAGGGTTTCCAGATTCCGATTATTCACCTGAATGATGCGAGACCCCGCTTCACGTGCTGTCTCCAGTTCAGCTTCGTTGAAGATCTCAACGACTGCCGCGATGCCAAATGATTCCGCCAACTGCCTCAAGTCTCGCAATTGATTGGCTTCAGGCGTCAAAGCAACAATCAGCAGCAGAGCGGAAGCAGGCGTGGTGGCTGTGTCACGGACTTGCAGTTCATCAAAAATAAAATCCTTTCGCAAGAGCGGCAGAT
>JBAXCC010000566.1:0-1524 GCA_037141675.1 bacterium
GGCACAACTCCTCACCTTTGGCGAGAAGCCACCGTTAAAAAGCCTGCTGTTGATTGTTGGGTGGGCTGGGGATGAAGTTCTGCTGGGAACCTCCGTTTTTGATCGCCGCATATTTCAAAGGGGGCACGGTTCAGTGGACCTGGCTGTCACGCATGCCCCCCACCTGAGATCATGATCGCCTTGGCATTATCAGGTGGTGGATCGCGAGCTATCGCTTTTCATTTGGGCTGCTTAAGAGCACTGCACGACCGGGACGTGCTCGAAAAGGTGTCAGTGATTTCCTCGGTCTCGGGAGGCTCTGTTATCGCGGCGCTTTACGCATACAGCGATTCAAGTTTTGAGGCGTTCGACAGCCGAGTCGTAGAAATCCTTCGCAAAGGGCTACATCGGCCCATCTTGAGGCAACTGTTCCTTTCCCCTTTGGCGCTAGGGGCTCTTGCGACAAATTCCATCGCGCGACCATTGGCGCTTGTGGCGACCGCATGCGGGAAGACTCCGCCGTTCCGAAGGTGGGTCAGCAGGACCGATGCGTTGGAACGTGCATTACGGCATGAGCTATTTGGAGATGCCCAGCTATGCGAGGTAAAACGTCCAAAACTGGCCACCGTCATAAACGCCTGTGAGTTGCGGACGGGCACCGCCTTTCGCTTCGGCAACCAGAAGTCGGGCAGTTGGCGCACCGGGGAAATCCTTGATAATAAGGTCTCGCTGGCCCACGCCGTCGCCTGCTCCGCAGCTTATCCCATGATGCTCCCGGCGTTCGACAGGCTTTACCCATTTCAAAAAGGTGAACAGGTGGAAAAGAAGAGGGTTTTGCTAACGGATGGCGGCGTGTTCGACAACCTCGGAACCTCCTGTCTGGAACCCGGGCGCAATGATGCATACAGCCTCCACGTCTTCAACCCGGATTACATCATTTGCTGCCATGCCGGACATGGCCAACTTTCTGGAGAGGGCGTCCCGTTTGGGTTTCCTTCACGTGCGATAGCCTCTGTTGAATCCGCGTTCCGAAAGGTGCAAGATGCCGCCGTACATAGACTCCACCGCAGGGCATCAAGCGGACAGCTGAAGGGATTCGTCCTTTCCTACCTGGGTCAGAAGGACTCGGCGCTCCCGTTCGTGCCGCCAGACTTGGTGAAGCGAGACGCGGTATTTGGCTACCCAACCGACTTCGCTTCGATGAAAAATGCCGACATTGAGAGGATATCAACGAGGGGAGAACTGCTTACGCGGATACTCCGGGCATACTACTGCCCTGAAGTTTGAGAATTAACATGAAAACGATATGCTTACTGCTGAACATCCTTTGGTTTGCCTCGCAGGCCTTTGGCCAAAACGTGGGCGACAAAGCCCGCCTCGAATCCACCAACCCCAAGGGAGTCCCGGTCCATGCCACCGCCACCGACATCGGCTTTGTCCGGTGGGTCAATGGCACCCTTGTCAAAGTTGTTTCCATTGGCGGCAAATGGTTTCATGTATCCGCCGAAGGCAAGGAGGGCTGGGTCAACAAAGACAACATTTTCA
>JBAXCC010000567.1:0-1523 GCA_037141675.1 bacterium
GAGGAAGACTTCGCTTCCGAGCAAATGGAGCGCCAAGGTGAAAGGACCGCAGATCAGACCGTACAAGGCGACATCGTCGCCAATCTCCTTCTTGAGTGTGCGCAAGGCAGACATGACGATGGGAAGGCGTCCCTTAGTTTCGTCAAAGTCTGGGAGGGTTTCGAGCGTCTTGCCCTCTGCGAGCGGATGGGTGGAGACGGAAGGGGGGACGGCCTTTGCCCAGTGGAGCTGGCACCCCAGGACCTCGGCCTCGAGTTGAAGGTCGAAACAGACGGGGATGCCGTCCGGCTTGTAGAGTTCAACAGCCTTTTTAAGTCCCTTGACCATTAAGTCCGCGGATTGAAGATAGTCGTCCGCTGTCACATCAATCAGTTTCCCTCCATGTACACCCACAAACGGGACCCAGGCCGCGCGTGGCATGGTCTTGTTGTGAATCGTATTTAAAAGGAGTTCTTTGCCTGTCATTTTTTTGTTCCTGCTGGTTTGAATTTTGACACAATACACCTAGTCGAGACAGATCACTCTGTCAGTTTGGGGAATTTTGGGAATGATATGCGGTGTTTTTGCAACACCGCGTACCCTTAAGCGATCAGTTGTTTGGCGAGATCAGCGGCTGAAGCAGCATCCGGTGAATACCCGTTTGCGCCGATAGAGTCGCAATAGGCCTGTGTGACCGGTGCGCCACCGATGATGATCTTAGCGTCGACACCCGCAGCGCGGATGACATCAACGGCTGTCTTCATGCTGGGCATCGTGGTGGTCAGCAAAGCGGAGAGTCCGATGATTTTCGCATTGTGCTGCTTAGCCAGATCGACAAACTTTTCAGGTGCGACGTCCACACCTGCGTCGACGACATGGAAGCCAGCGCCTTCAAGCATCATGACGACGAGGTTCTTGCCGATGTCATGCAAGTCACCCTTGACCGTGCCCATGATGGCGGTTGCGACTGCCTGAACGCCTGCCTTGATGAGATGGGGCTTAAGCAATTCGGTTCCTGCCTTCATCGCGCGTGCAGCTACCAGGACTTCCGGGACAAACACTTCATTCTTTTTGAAACGCTGGCCGACTTCATTCATGGCGTCAAGCAAGCCGAGGTTCAAAATGTCCTTGGCGGGTGCGCCCTCGGTGAGGAGGAGATCGACCAAGCGTTTAACTTCGGGGACCTTGCCGCTCTTCATGGCAATCTTCAGTGTATCATAATCTGGCATACTCTAATCCTTTCAACTTGCATTTCGTAACAACTAAAAGCCCTGCAACGTTTTTAGAGATTACTACAAATAGAGTGGAAATGCAATTCTTTCGATTGTTCTTGCTTTTCCAAAAATATGCTCTATATTTGCCTCAGATGAAAAAGAAGCTTCCACGGAAAAGAGTGCAGAAGGCGGTTTCGGAGGATCCGCCGCTCAATGTCCAGCAGGAGCAATTTCTGCAAAAGACGCAGACCGCTGTCTTCCTGTACATGTTCCAGGACGGAGAGGTGTACGTGATGAACAGTTTTCCGCATTTGAGTGAGGAAAAGACCG
>JBAXCC010000568.1:0-1521 GCA_037141675.1 bacterium
CCATTTGACATTCTTTGACAATTAACACTGGACTCCTTACCGACCGCGGCAGCCCCGGGAGCTGCCGGAGGTTTGCAATAATTTAAGCAATGCTAACTTTCAAACGTTTCCCTAAAGCCTCAACAACCCGTTCAATCGTTGAAAGCTTGATATCTTCAGCATGGTTCTCAATGCGAGAGATGGCTGTCTTTTTTGTGTTCAGCTTATCCGCAAGCTCTTCCTGCGTCATACCCACATCTTCCCTGACCTGACGAAGCATAATACCGATCTTGAAATCCTCGTAACCTGAATCAAAACCTGTCGCAAACGACCTGTCTTTGCTCTTGCGATTTTGTATGTACTTATTAAGGTCGCTCATATCATCCCCTCCTCATTAAATAATCCTTACGGGAATTCTCCGCCCGTACTATTTCTTGCAATGGCGTCTTCTGTGTCTTTTTAATAAAGCCATGCGTCAACACAATCTTGTTCCCATCCCAAAAAGACAACACACGATAAATATTACTACCAAGCTTTATCCTGAACTCCCAGATTTCCTGTGTATCCGCCAGCTTGCAGAAATATTGGACAGGAACGCGATCCAAATCCTCAACTAAACGCAACACCCATACAATTTTCCGGGCAACCTCGCCTGGCAATAAATCCAGAAACACCTGCACAGGACATTCACCCGACAATTTATGATAAAAAACAATTTCTTTTTTCATCGCTTCAAGGTTAACATGCATGTTAACTACTGTCAACCCATTCCTTGCTCTACTGGCCTTATTTTATCGAACCGCCCACCTGCGGATACGGAGTCATTCTATCAAATGTTTTTGAATTGTAAATAGGCGCGGGAAATAACCTGCGGCAGCTCCCGGGGCTGCCGCGGTCGGTTTTAGCTAAATGCCAAACAGAGGTCTTTCATGACGCGCACATTCAAATTCGACGTGGGGCGAAACAGATAGTACCCCTGCACCGCGTCAACTCCCAGGCTTGAAATAACAGCCATCTCTTCTTTCGTTTCCACCCCTTCGGCAATGGATACGATCTCGTTTTCTTTGCAAAACCCCACAATAAAACGGATGATGCTTTGCTTGACCGGATCAAGTTCTACATTCCGCACAATATGGGCATCGATCTTTACGATCTCAGGCTTCGTCGCCACAATGGATTCAAGGCTGGCATAGCCGCCGCCAACATCGTCCACGGCAAAACTGAACCCCAGGTCGCGGTATTGGCCAAGGTGATTGAAAAAAGTATCGTACTGTTTGATCGCATTGCGCTCGGTGATCTCAAGGACAACTTTATTGAAGGGGATATGACTATTTTGAAAAATATCTTTTACCGACTGGAATTTTGAATTCTCAACAATATAGGGACTGCAGTTGAAAAACAGATGTTCATTGCGCGTGCAGGGCGATATCTGATCTATCGCCTTCTGCCAGCAAAGCATCTCGAGAGGATAATACATGTCGTACTTGATCGCTGACTTGAAAAGCTCATCGGCATTTTTGATGAATGAACCCGCCGCAGGAC